>DATMPY010000001.1:0-27563 GCA_035566955.1 Solirubrobacteraceae bacterium
ACTTTGTCGAGTTGGAGGTTTGAGCCGATTCCCGGGCATATCGGGCCTCAAGTCCCGCTCAACCGAGCCAATGCAGGATTCCCGCCGTCGATGTCGTGTCGAGCCAAACCGGGCCGGTCGAGGCGAGTTGACAAAGTACTACTAGGCGGACTCCTCGCGCAGGCGCCGCGCGCGTGGTTTCTCCTCGGCCTCCGGGGCGGCCTCGGTGACGAGCGTGGGAGTGCGACCTTGCTCGACGGTCTCCTTGGTGACCACGCACTTCTTCACGTCCCGGCGGGAGGGGAGCTCGAAGCTGACCTCGAGCAGGATCTCCTCGATGATCGAGCGTAGCCCGCGCGCCCCGGTGTCGCGCTCCAGCGCCCGCTCGGCAATCGCCATCAGCGACTCCTCCGCAAACACCAGCTCGATCCCATCGAAGGAGAAGAAGCGCTGGAACTGCTTGACCAGCGCGTTGCGGGGCTCCACGAGGATCGACACGAGGTCCTCGCGGCTGAGCTGGTGCACCGCGCTCATCACCGGCAGGCGGCCGATGAACTCGGGGATCAGCCCGTACTCGATCAGATCCTCGGGCAGGCACTTCTCGAAGATCTCCCCCGTGTCGCGGTCCGCGCGCACCTCGATCGCCGCGCCGAAGCCCACCCCCTTGTGCCCGATCCGACGCTCGATCACCTTGTCGAGGTTGGCGAACGCTCCCCCGCAGATGAACAGCACGTTGGTCGTGTCGATCGTCAGGAACTCCTGGTGGGGGTGCTTGCGCCCGCCCTGCGGGGGCACCGAGGCCTGGGTGCCCTCGAGGATCTTGAGCAGCGCCTGCTGGACCCCCTCGCCGGAGACGTCGCGCGTGATCGAGGGGTTGTCCGCCTTGCGCGCGATCTTGTCGACCTCGTCGATGTAGATGATCCCCGTCTCCGCTTTCTTGACGTCGTAGTCCGCGGCCTGGATCAGCTTCAACAGGATGTTCTCCACGTCCTCCCCCACGTACCCCGCCTCCGTGAGCGCGGTGGCGTCGGCGATCGCGAAGGGCACGTTGAGGATCCGCGCGAGTGTCTGCGCGAGCAGCGTCTTGCCGCAGCCCGTGGGGCCGAGCAGCAGGATGTTCGACTTCTGCAGCTCCACCTCCCCGGACTCGCCGGACTGCATCATCTGCACGCGCTTGTAGTGGTTGTAGACGGCGACCGACAGCGTGCGCTTGGAGGTCTCCTGGCCGATCACGTACTCGTCGAGCACCTGGTAGATCTCCCGCGGCTTGGGGAGGTGCTCCAGGTCGAACATCGGCGTGGGCGCGAGCTCCTCGTCGATGATCTCGTTGCAGAGATCGATGCACTCGTCGCAGATGTAGACCCCCGGGCCCGCGATCAGCTTCTTGACCTGCCGCTGAGACTTGCCGCAGAAGCTGCAGAGGAGCTGCTCGTTTGAATCTGTCGGGCGGGCCATATCTTTTTGCTCTCCTCCGGTGTAACGTGCGCGGGGCTCCGAAACTCACCTGCTAGGGGAATCGCTGGGCAAGCAGGTCCCACCACCCACATGTGGTGTGCGCTATGCACACGAGTGGTTGACCACACAACCTCGCGCCGCTCAGCGGTGGGTGGATGGATGGGTCTTTAATGCTCCGAGATGACCCGGTCGATTATTCCGTACTCCTTCGCCTCCTCGGAGCTCATGAAGTAGTCGCGCTCGGTGTCTTTGCTCACCCGGTCGAGCTCCTTGCCGGTGTGCTTGGCGATGATCTCGTCCAGGCGGTGGCGCACGTCGATGATCTCTTTGGCGTGGATCTCGATATCGGTGGCCTGGCCCTGGAAGCTCGAGGAGACCTGGTGGATCAGGATCTTTGCGTTGGGCAGCGCCATCCGCTTGCCATGCGCGCCCCCCGCCAGCAGCAGCGCGCCCATCGACATGGCGATCCCCACGCAGATCGTCTGCACGTCGGGCTTGATGAACTGCATCGTGTCGTAGATCGCCAGGCCCGCGTAAACAGAGCCCCCGGGTGAGTTGACGTACAGCGACACATCCTTCTCCGGGTCCTCCGACTCCAGGTGCAGCAGCTGGGCGACCACCAGGTTGGCGATCTGATCGTCCACCGGGGTGCCCAGGAAGATGATCCGCTCGTTCAGCAGCCGGCTGTAGATATCGAACGCGCGCTCTCCGCGAGAGGTCTGCTCGACGACCATCGGTACAAGTGGGCTCATAGTCCTCGCTTCTGTTTCGCCTGAGCGACCGGATTCCTTCCGCGCCCCACCATAGAGGCTACCGATCCGGCGTCCGCAGCCCGCCGCCCGCCGGCCGTGGCTGTCGATCCAGCGCCCACCGGCTGCCGCCCGCCCGCAAGACCTACCGATCCGGCGTCCACAGCCCACCTCCCTGCGCCGGGGCGGCGGCCCGCTCCTGGGCCTGGTCCTCGCGGGCGCGCTCGGCGCGCTCCTTCTCGGGGGTCCACAGTTCCTCGCGCGCACGCGCCTGCTCGATCGGGATCGGCTTCGCTGCGGAGGCGATCAGATCCATCGCCTGGCGCGCCGCGAGATCCTCGCGGATCTCCTCCACCCGCCCCGCGTCGCGCAGCCGTGCAAGCAACTGCTCCGCCGGCAGCTCCTCGCGCTCTGCCGCCGGACGGATCGCCTCCAGCAGCTCCGGCTCGCCCGGCTCGATCCCCTCGGCGGCCACCACCGCGGTGAGCACCGCCTCCCGGCGCAGCGCCCGCTCTGCCGCGGGGGCCGTGTCGGCGAGGATCTCCTGCTCGGAGCGGTCCGTGAGCTGCAGGTACACCTCGCGCGAGATCCCCTGGTGGGAGAGGGAGTGCAGCACCCGCTCCCACATCTCCCGCGCCCGCGCCGCGATCAGCGCCGCCGGCACCTCCACCTGCGCGTTCTCCACCACCGCGTCCAGCGCCGCTTCGCGGAACACCCCCTCCAGCCGCCGCTCCTCAGCCTCGGCCAGGCGCCGGCGGATGTCCTCGCGCAGCTCCACCACCGTGTCGAAGCCCATGTCGATCGCCAGGTCGTCGTCGACCTCCGGGAGCTCCTTGCGCTTGACCTCCTTGACCGTCACCTCGAACACCGCCTCCCGGGCGGCGAGATCCGTGCGCTCGTAGTCCTCCGGAAACGTCAGCTCGATCGTGCGCCGCTCCCCCGCCGCCGCGCCCGCGAGACCCTCTTCCAGGCCCCTGATCAGGTTGCCCGAGCCGAGCTCCACCAGCTGGTCGCGCTGGTCGAAACGGGGATTCGCGCCGAAGGCGCGTGTCTCCCGGCTTCGGTCCCCGTCCGCGAACGGCTCGCGTTGGCCGAAACGGGGATGCCCGCCGAAGGCGGGCGTCTCCCGGCTTCGGTCCGACTCCCCCACCAGCTCGCCCGTGTAGTCGATCACCACGAAGTCCCCCGCCTGCGCGGGGCGCTCCGCGGTCTCCAGGCGCGCCAGGCGCTCGCGCACCGCCTCCAGTTCGCGCGCCACCGCCTCCTCCTCCACCTCCGGCTCCGGGCGCCCCACCTCGAGGCCCCGGTACTCGCCGAGCGTCGCCCGCGGGAGCACGCCGATCTCGAAGGAGAACTCCAGCTCCTCCCCGCGGGGGGGCAGCTCCCCGAGGTCGACATCGGGATCGCCCACCGGGACGATTCCGCTGCTCTCCAGGGCGTCCACGTACCAGCTGCTCAACGTGTCGCGCACCGCCTCCTCCAGCACCGCCTCGCGGCCAATCCGCTGGATCACCAGCGGCGCTGGAACCTTGCCCCGGCGAAAGCCCGGGAGCTTCAGCTCGCGGCCCAGCTGGCGGGCCTTGCCCTCGACGCTGCGCTCGACCTCGCTCGCCGGCACCCGCACCTGCACCCGCACCCGCGACTCCGGCAGCTCGGTGACCGTGGTGGAGAGGGCGCCCGCCATGAACTCGCCACGATACCGTGCGGCCCGATGTCGCAGCGCACACCTCACATCGCCCACCGCGCCCCCGTCAGAACGCTCCGCTGCCGCCTTACCACGCTCCGTCACCCCACCACGCGACCCATCCAATTCCTTCCAATCAACATCCCGGGGGATGCACCTTGAGCGGCCCTCTGCGGGCGGCGCGACGGTTCGAGACCTGGCTGTGGACCGGCCCCGTGGGCCACCTCGTGGGTGTGGGCCTAGACTTCACACAGGCGCTGGCGCGCTACCTGCTCGCACGTAGGGCCCGTTGATCTCTGGGCGGTCGAACTCCCCGCGGTCCCGCTCGGCACGTCGCGCTCGCGGGGCTCCGCGAACGCGGCGGGCCAGGTGGCCGTGATTGGTCGCGGCCGGCCGATGCCGTAGCCCTGGGCGTAGTGCACCCCGTAACTGCGCAGCAGCTCGCTGGTCGCCTCGTCGGCCACGAACTCCGCCACCGTCTCGGTGCCCAGCTCCAGCGCCACCCGCGCGATTGCCCGCACCATGATCTGGTCACGCTCGGAGCCCGTCAGACCGCGGATGAACTCCCCGTCGATCTTGAGCGTGTCGAACGGGAGGTGCTTGAGGTAGAAGAATGAACCGAACCCCGCCCCGAAGTCGTCCAGCGCGAAGCCGCACCCCAGCTCTCCCAGGCGCTCCGCGAAGTGGCGCGCCTGGTCGATGTTGTCGATCGCGGCCGTCTCCGTGATCTCGAAGATCACGCATCCCGGGTCGATCGCCGCGGCCTGCAGCTCCCCTTCGATCACCGCCAGCAGCTCCGGGTCCGTGACCGATGCCCCCGAGATGTTGACCTCCAGCTCCAGGCGGTGGCCCCGGCGCGCCATGCGCGCGATCAGGTCGATCGCGTTGCGGATCACCCACGCGTCGATCGCCTGCACCAGGCCGAAATGCTCCGCCGTCGGCAGGAACGCCATCGGGGAGATGTGCTCCCCGTTCTCGTCCACCATCCGCAGCAGGATCTCGTGCCGCGCCACCACCCCCGAGCAGAGCTCCATCAGGGGCTGCGCGTACAGCACGAAGCCGTCCTCCGCGAGCGCTGCGCGGATGCGCCGCCCCCAGCTGGACGCCTCCGGAGACGGCGGTGTCGAAAGTGCGGACATGGGCCTCGACGCGATTAATCGGTCCGAGCGGCGATTGGCTTGAATCGAGCCATCGCATTATTTCGTATCGCCCACAGATTGGGCCGGGTCAGTATAGAAAAATAGCGGCGCCCGCCGGGAGCGGGGGGCAACGAGCGGGCGCCGCCGGAGAGGGTATCCGACCGGGACGCCCGCCGCCCCCCCGCGCCCCATGGAACGGATGTCCATAACGCCCCCGTGCCGTTCATGGAAAGCGCGTGGAAAGCGCGTACATCAGACCGCAGCCCAGCGCACCGCCCAATGGGGCGCGGGCGAACCGACCGCGGACAACTCGTCCTATACCCCCAGTGTTGCCGGAACTCCAAACCCGAGGGCCACGCCCCGGGGCAGCACCAGCACCGCGCCCGCGTCGTCCTCCACGAGGTTGAGCGCCGCCGCGCTGAGCGCCACCTGGCCCTGCCCCGCCTCCGGGCGGGAGCCCAGCACGAGCAGGTCGGCGTTGTGGCCTCTCTGCGCGGGTAGGACGCTCGCCCTGAAGACGCGTGCGAGGGCGTCCGCCGTACTGCGCGCGCTGGGGTCCGTGGGGTCCTCCAGGACTGCGATGCGGCTCAGGCCATCCACGTGGAGATCCGCCAGGCCCGCACCCGCGATTGCGATCGCGAAGCGGCCCCCGTCCAGCAGGCGCTGAGCGGAGTTGCCCACCGTCACGTGGCGGGGCGCCGTGTGGGAGTCCGAGCAGAACACGATCGCGTCCGCCTGCTCCCGCTCGGCCAGGGCTCGCAGCCCCTCCGGGGTCGAGCGGTCGGAGACCACGTGCCGGGCGACCTCGGTTCCACCCAGCAGCTCCGCGCCACGGTCGAGCAACTCCTGCGCCTCGTGCTGGGCGAGCACCTCGCGGTCTGGCTCCGACTCCTGGGTGTGGCGCACGTACGCCAGCGCCACCTCCGCGCCTGCGTGCGCGAAGAGACGACCCAGCGCAATCGCGTCGTCCTCGTTGTTCGTGCCGTCGTAAGAAACGATGATCTTGGTGGTGGACATGATGTCTATCTCCTGTGTCGTGTGGGTGTGAAGGCGTCTGAGCCTGCGTTGTGTGGGGTGTGTCGGTGCCCGCAACCTGTGTCGTGTGGGTGTGTCGGTGCCCAAAACCTGCGTTGTGTGGGGTGTGTCGGTGCCCGAGACCCGTCTCGGGTGGGTGTGTCGGTGCCCGAACCTGTGTCGTGTGGGATGTCGGTGCCCGAGACCCGCCTCGGGTGGGTGTGTCGGTGCCCGAGCTCGTCTCGTGTGGGTGTGACGGCATCTTGATCGGCGATGGGGGGCTGAAGGTGCAGATGTCTTTTCCAACTTGCGTATAACGATCGTTATACGCTGCTCAAATTTTCAATATCACTCCTCATACCTTCGCACCCACTCTCCATCAGTACAAGTAATGTTTGTAATAAGCGCGATAAGCTGTACTTATGCTAAGCGTGAGTCGCCTACGGATCCTCAGGGAGGTGGCGCTGCGCGGCTCGTTCTCCGCCGCCGCCGAGGCGCTCTCCTACACCCAGTCCGCCGTCTCCCAGCAGATCGCTGCGCTCGAGGCCGAGACAGGAGTCGCCCTGCTTGAACGCCGCCCGCGGGGAGTGCGCCTGACGGGGGCGGGCCAGACGCTCCTGGAGCACGCCGAGGGCATCCTCGCGCGCCTGGAGGCCGCCGAGGAGGAGCTCGCGGCGATCGCCGGCCTGCGCGGAGGGCAGCTGCGGATGGCCTCCTTCCCCACCGCCGGCGCCACCCTGATGCCCGTGGCCATCGCCCGCTTTCGCGCGAGCTACCCCGAAGTGGAGCTGACCCTCGCGGAGGGGGAGCCCGAGGAGATCGCCCCCCGCCTGCACGCCGGCGAGTTCGACCTCGCCCTCCTGTTCGAGTTCGGGGGGGCGGAGCAGACTCCCACGAAAGACCAGCGGCGCGGGGGGACGGAGCAGACGTCCACGAAAGACCAGCGGGGCAGGGGGAGGGAGCAGACTCCCGCGAAAGACCAGCGGCGCGGGGGTCCGGGCACGACGCAGAACGCGAGCCCCAACCCTGCCCAGAGATGGGGTACTAGCCTCAAGCGCGTGGAGCTACTCGAGGACCCCATGTACCTGGCCCTCCCACTGGGCCACCGCCTGGCGGACAAGCGGGCGCTGCGCCTGGAGGACCTGCATAGAGAGGCATGGGTGCAGACCTCCCGATCGAGTCCCTGTGCCCGCCACGTCGTGCGCTGCTGCCACACCGCTGGGTTCGAGCCGAAGGTGGCCTTCGAGAGCGACGACTACCAGACCGTCCAGGGGCTCGTGGCCGCAGGCGTGGGCGTGGCGCTGATCCCGGAGCTCGCGCTCGCTCCCCACCCCACCGCCCGGGAGGACGTTGTGGTCCGAGCCCTCTCCCCCAGTCCCCCGGTGCGCAGCGTGATCGCCGCGCTGCCCGGCCGGGTGGGCGCCCACATGCGCCTCACCCCCGCCGCCTCCGCGATGCTGCGGATCCTCGAAGAGGCCGCCGCCGCGCGCCACCGGCCGCTGGGGACCAAGCACGCGGCGGCGTGAGGCTCACCAGGCGGCAAGACTTGGCCCAGCCAGCCTCACCAGGCGGCAAGACTTGGCCCAGCCAGCGAGACTCAGCCCAGTGGCCCCCGGTTCAGCACGGGCCACCTGGCCCCACCTGGACCTCGCGCAGGGACCCCCGCGGGAATGGCGGCCCACCCCACCCGTAGGCCGAGCACGTACTGGCGCAGCACCAGGCCCCCGAGGACGGCATAGCCGAGATCGGTGGGGTGGATGTCCACGAGCGGGGTGCACATGTTGGTCAGCAGGCAGATCGTCCGATGTTCCTGGGTCCCCGAGGGGTTGAAGACCGGCAGGGGATCCGCGAAGCGGGCCCCCACCCCGGCCGCCACGGAGGCCATCACTTCATTGAGCTCGCCCGTGAGCAGGTCCCCGCCGGGGATCGTTTCCCCAAACGGGTTGTAGAGGCCGAGCACGACAATCTGCGCGTGCGGGGCCGCCGCGCGCAGCTCGCCGAGGATCAGGCCCAGGTTGGCCCCGACGTGCGCGAACGTCGCCGGGGCGCCCGCCGCGATGCAGGCGGGTTCGAATTTGCACGTGCCCTCGATCAGGCCGAGTGCATCGTTGGCGCCGATGTCGATCGTGATCGGATTGACCGTCCCCGGGTGCAAGCCCAGGTAGCCGAGGGCGTCGGAGAGCTGCGAGGACCCGGGGCCACCGCTATAGGGGTGGTGCAGCGGGAAGCCCTCCGCCACATAGGGGCACGGGCCTTTGATGAACGATTCCGTGGTCTCCCCCGGGCAGCCGTCGTTGACGATCTGCAGGGTGTGGTCGAACAGCCTCAGCACCCTGCCGAAGTCATCCACGTAGCCCGTGTTGTACTTCGAGGGTTCCTCGTTGGGCAAGAGGCTGTTGAACTTCGCCTGCGAGTATCCGAACGCGAGCGAGTCCCCCAGGGCCAGGTACGTGGTGGGCGTAGGAATCGGTCGCGAGAGCTGTGGGTGGACCAGCCGCGGCGGTGGCGAACCGTGCTGCGAGGCCCTCGCTTCTGCCGAGGGCGCGAGTAGCGCAAACAGCAGGCTGAAGATAATCAGCACGACGAAGAGCGCCGTCGCGAGCGCCACGCGGCGCCCCTTCAGACGAAAGTCAGAACCGAACCGGGCAGCCATCGCAGTCCTCCTCAGGCGCGTATGGATTCGCCGGACGAGCCGAGCCGCTGCACCCGCCCAGCGCTCTCTGACCACTCAACGTAGCTCGATCCCCGTCGCTTTTCAATGGGTAGGACGCCAGGGTCCCTGAGCCAAGGGTCCCAAACCTACGGGTCCCTCAGCCAACGAGTCCCCCAGCCAATAGGTCGCTCAGCCGCGTAGCCAAGGTGTCGCTCAGCCGGTGGACTACGGGGAACGAGGAGTCGCAACCGGGCGACGGGGGACCGAGGAGTCGAACCTCGCGTTGCGGTTTTGGAGACCGCCGTGTTACCGATACACCAGTCCCCCACAGGGGACGGGAATTGTACGGGCTCGGAGCGCCGCGCCCCGGCAGCCCCGCGCCTGGCGGCCCCGGGTCTGGCGCCCGCGCCCGGCGGTCCCCCGCCCGGCGGCCCGGGACATTCGGCCACCCCGGTACGGCCCCTAAAGCAAGGCGCCCCACCTGCCGAGGGTGCTTTAGACGAACAGCGCAGCGACTTTGTGATGATTCGCACAGTCTTGGATAGACGCCTCTCCAGGTCCCCAAGGCCACCCCTTACGCGCGGCCGGCGCGCCTCCCTGGCCACCCGGCGCGCCTCCCTGGCCGCCGAGACGGGGGACACCCTGATCGAGGTGCTGATCAGCGCCGTGCTGATCGCGCTCATCGTGGTCGCCACGATGGTCGGCCTCAACAGCAACAACCGCGCCACCGCCCTCGACCGGGCTCGCTCCCAGGCCGACGCGCTGGCCCAGAAGGCGGAGGACGAACTGCGCAGCGAACCGGTCAAAGCGCTGTCGGAATTGAACCGCACGGAAGTGGTGGAAGAGGGCGGGACGAAATACACGATCACCTCGACCTCCAAATACATCGCGGACGCCACCGCCACCTCGAGTTGCAACTCCAGCACCCCCCACGCGGACTACCTGCAGACGACCTCCAAGGTGACCTGGCCGGCGATGGGCGTCGCCAAGCCGGTGGAGGAGTCCAGCATCATCAGCCCTCCCCCCGGGGCCGCCCTGATCGTGCAGGTCACCGAAGCCGGCACCGCCCTGGAAGGCGCCCAGGTGAGCGCCATCGGCCCCGCTCCCGCGACGACGGTGCACACACTCGAAACGTCCTCCGACGGCTGCGCGATCCTGGCCCTGCCGCCGGGCGGCTACGAAATCAACGTCCGCAAGGCCGGCTACGTGGACCCCAACTGGTTCCCGAACACCCGCGAAGACCCGAGCACCACCCACAGCGCGTACCTGAGCCCCTACCTCGTGGCCGAGACCACGACCAAGGAGGCCTACGACCTCGGGCGGGCGGGCACATTGGAAGTCGGCTTCCGCAGCGGAGCCACCCCGGTCGAAGGGGATACGTTCGTCGCCTTCAACAGCTTCATGTCGTCGTTCAAGCAGCTTGGCACCCTCGGCAAATACGCGACCACCGTGGCCTCTGAAAAAACGGTCTACCCATATCCCGAATCCTCCCCCTACACGGTGTATGCGGGCACCTGCGAAGCGGACTCGCCTGGCAAGTTCGGTCTGGAACCCACGACGATCGTGGTCCCGCCCGGCGCCACCGGGGCGGGCAGCGTTCCGCTGCCGGCGGTGAACATCAGGGTGATGAGCGGCACCAGCGCCGGCGCGCCCGGGGTGCCCGTGACAAGCGCGACCGGCAGCACCACCGACGAAGGGTGCGAAGTCAAGCGTTCGTTCACCACCACCTCCGCGGGCGCCCTGCCCCGGCCTGGTCTGCCGTTCGGGAAATACTCGATGTGCGTGGGCAGCGGGGGCAGAAGGTGGAAAGGAGCGTTCGAAGACAACACCGCCGCCGGGCCCTCCTCGACGACCTGGACCAATGGGGGCATCAACGCCGAAGGCAACGCGGTCATCTATCTCGGCACGAATCCCAGCGGGAGTCCCAGCGGCACGGAAGCGGGATCCTGTCCATGAGGCCGCCGAGGACGCATCCACCCAGGGGCCTAGCCGATCTCCGATCGACGGGGCAATGGGGCGTCGCCCGAAGCGCGCGGACAACGGCGCAGGCGCCGCGCGGCGAGCGGGGCTACACGCTGATCGAGCTCCTGGTGTCGATGGCCATCGGAACGATCCTGTTGTTGGGCGCGCTCGCCTTCCTGCAGTTCGCCACCAGCGACGTCGCCCGCATCGCCGCCCGGGCGCAGGTGGACAGGACCGGCCGCACGGCGCTCGAGAAGATCATGCTGGCGCTGCACTCCGCGTGCGTCGCGCCGCTGGTCATCCCGATCCAGCCGGGCAGCACCGGTACAACGATCAAGTTCATCAGCGAAACCAGTCCTCTGAATACGAACGGAGAACCCGTGTCCGCGCTCCAAACGGTCAGGCTGCACGAAATCACCTATACGCCGGCTTCCGGCAAAGCGCAGGGCACGCTCACCGAAAGATCGTGGCCGGGCTCGGGTACGGCGTCCAAATACATCTTCAACACCGCCGCAATGCCCACCACGCGCAAGCTGCTCACCGGGGTGACAGAAACCGTGGGTACTGGGGAATCGGGAAAACACGAAAGCCTTCCAATCTTCCGGTACTACCGCTACTACAAAGAAGGCGATACGAAAGCCGCGTTCGGAGTCCTGAATCCCAACCGGACGACCGCGTTGGAAGAAAAAGAAACCGAAGATATCGCCAAGGTGACGGTCAGCTTTACGCTCGCGCCCGAAGGCCATCAATATACCACACTCGGCAACGATCGTCCCGTAGCCCTGGAAGACTCGGCGGTCTTCCGCCTGGAAACCTCCTCCGAAGCGGCCGGCACCTCCAACCTACCCTGCACCCGCCGAGCATGACCACACGCGACCCACAGCCAAGCCCGCCCAGCATGACCACACCCAACCCACACCCAAGCCCGCCGAGCGTGACCACACACGACCCACAACCGACCCGCAGCGCCGCGGCGCTGCGCGGCCAGGAGGGCATCACGATGATCGTCACGATCGGAGTGATGGTCGTGACCGCGCTGCTGCTCGCCGCCACGTTTACCCTGGCGCGCGGCGAAATCCATCTCACCAAAACGGATACAGCCGAGAAGAAGGCCTACTACGCAGCCCAGGCCGGGATCGAGGACTACGAGGACCACCTCACCCAGGACGGCAACTACCTGAGCTACTGCACCAATCCGCCGGCCGCCAACCCGGCGCTCAACCAGGTCGGCGAAACCAGCCATCGCGCCACCATTCCCAGCACCATCACGGGCGAACCGACCAACGAGCAGTACGCGATCCAGCTCCTGCCCGCGGAATCCGCGCCGCATGAAGACCGGAAATGTGACCCCAACCGCTTGGTGGAAACCATGCTCGAAGAGAATCAGACGGGGGCCACCGGAACCTTCCGCATCGAGTCCACCGGTTATTCCGGCAGCATCGAACGCACGCTGGTGGCCACCTTCAAAAACGCCAACTTCGTCAGCTTTGTGTGGTATACGAAGTACGAAACCGGCGATCCGAGCCTCTATGGCGAACCCCCTGGGTCGGAACCCAATCGCTACACGAACTGCGGCCAGTTCTACGGAGAACGTCCGGGGTCTCCGTGTGGGGAATTCGACAACTACTTCATCACCGGCGAATCGGTCCAAGGCCCGATGCACACCGAGGACCACGTCGGAATATGCGGTACACCCACCTTCGGGCGCAACCCGAGCGACCGGATCGAATTCCGTTCCGAGGGCCTGCATGGCGACGAAGGCTACTCCAGCGAGAGTTGCGGTGGAACGGCGTCACCTACGTTCAAGGGCTCCCATATACCACCGAGTGAAGTCCCCTCGATTGAGCCACCGCCGGGCGATGAAGAACTGAAGCATATCGTGGAACCGGCCTACCTCTACGAAGACAAGACCGAAATCGTGCTGCAGGGCAGCACGATGACGGTGAAGAAGCACGTTGGTGTCACCACGGGCCTCGAAAAAGAAACCACGGAATCCGGTGTGCCGTTTCCGCCCAGCGGGGTGATCTACGTCGCCGGGGGCTGCAAAGTGCCCTACTCGCCGTTCGGCCCCGTCCCCAAGTACACCGAAGACAGCGGATGCGGCAACGTGTACGTGCACGGCAACTACACCAGCTCGCTGACGATCGCCTCCGAAAACGACATCGTCATCAACGGCAACATCACCACCCCCACCAACGCCGAAGGGACGCCCACGAGCAACGCGCTGCTGGGACTGATCGCGAACAACTTCGTGCGCATCTACCACCCGGTGGTGGGCAACCGCGGCAAACACTTCTACTACGAATGCAACGGGGCGACAGACAGCCCCGCAGACCTCAATGAACCGACCATCTACGCCGCGATCCTGGCGGTCAAACACGCTGTCATCGTGGATAACTTCGACTGCGGTGCCCCCTCGCTCGGACACCTGAACATCTACGGTGCGGTGGCGGGTCTGTTCAGCAATGGCATGACCGGAGTGTTCGGCGGCGGGGGCACGATCATCGCGGGCTACCCGTATAACGCCAACTACGACAACCGCCTGCAGATCGAGGAGCCGCCGCACTTCCTCAACCCGGTCCAGGCCGCGTGGTACGTCCAGCGCGAGACCCAGGCGCCTAATCCCAAGCCGTAGAGAGAGCCGACTGACCGCGCCGGTGGGCGTCCTAGCGCACGGGGACGGCCGGCTCGACCCCGCGCAGCAGGGCGCCGGGCGGCAGCTCGAGCGCGCGGGCGAGGCGCAGGAGGGTACGGAGGTTGGGGTTGCGCTTGCCCCGCTCGAATACGGAGATCGCGGCGCGATCCACGCGGGCGTCATTGGCGAGCGCTTCCTGCGAGATCGAGGCCCGTTCGCGGGCCCAACGCAGATTGGCGCCGAAGCGGGCCGCGGGGGCGGAGCTCTCGCTGGAGTCTCGCGGTCCCCGCACGGTGGCGCCGTCGGGACCGATCCCCTTCAGCAGCGCGGAGGGCTTGACACCGACGGCGCCCGCGATCCGCACGATCGTGGAGAGGTCGGGGGCGCGCTCCGCGCGCTCCAGGAAGCTGACGGCGGCGCGATCGAGGTTGGCGCGTAGGCTGAGGTCGATTTGGGAGAGGCCCGCCCGCCTGCGGGCCTCGCGCATGTTCTCGCCAAACCGGACCAACTGTTCGTCCAGATCTGGGTCTCCAGTGCTTCGCATGGGCCCATACTCTTGAGTCGCCTACAGAAAGACCACTGCTCAAACACGAGAAAAACGTCGAACGCGTCGATCGTCAGGGGCGAGCCCCCGCGCAGCGGTGCGGCAGACGAGATTCCGACGGTCGGAGACAGACAATCGGAGGTGCGGCGGGTGGGATTCGAACCCACACGCCCTTGCGGACAAGGCCTTTTGAGGGCCCCGCGTCTACCGTTCCGCCACCGCCGCACGCAGCGCTCTCAATATATCTACAGGCGCTCAACGTCTACCAGGCCCACGCTCGACGGGGCGACCGCGGATCCTGGCCACGCGCCTCGCGGGCTATGTGTGAGAACTTGGGGGTGGGGGCCCGCTCCTCAGGCGGGGTGCGGAGCGGCTTCGCGGTGGCCCCCCGCGCCGCGCTGGGGGTCGCGCAGCTCGCGCTCGACGTTCCACCCCTGGGAGAAGCCGCGCATGGCGAAGACGATGAGGAGGATCTGCACGGGGATCAGGATCAGGGTGAGCAGCCCGAGCAGCCCCGAGCTCAGAGCGGGCTGGGCGAAGCCGGATCCGTCGCGGTTGAACCACCCGGGGGCGGAGACGAGCGCGAACGTGGCGAGCAGCACGGCGAGCGCGGAGCCGACGGGGAGCACCCCACGCTGCCAGCGGGCGGCGAAGAAGGCGAGCAGGAGATAGAGCACCGCGAATGCGAGTTGAGCCCCGATCGGTCCCACCCCCTCGAGGGCTGCCCAGCCGCCGATGGTGATCACGAGCAGCAGCGCCGCGGTGGCGAGCATGAGCACGATCACCGTGGCGCGCGTCGCCCGCACCACGGCCTTGTCGCGGTTGGGGTGGGTGATGACGACGTCTGTCTGCGCGTCGGGGGATGAGAGCTTGGGCATGTCACCCATGACCATACAATCTCTGGCGGCCCCGTGTGCGAGCACCACGGTCTCGGTGGCGTGCGCGGGCCCGAAGAAGCTCGCTGGCGTCTGCGGGCGTGGTGGAATTGGCAGACACGCCGGCCTTAGGAGCCGGTGGGCGAAAGCCCTTGGGGGTTCGAATCCCTCCGCCCGCATTACACTTGGTTACTGGCTTTTCTCGGGATCGAGGGGTGAGTTTGGAGAGGTCGTTTTGGCCCCGTGTTCCCAAACCGTGTTCCCCAGGTGCCTGCAAGTGTGCCGCGCGCCCGGGCGGGGGTTCCGGTGCGGCGCCGCGCCCTCCACGCAGCAGGGATGCACTTCCTGCCGTGTATATCAGTTCTGTTATGCTGGCATGATGCGTGCGCGCGACATCATCGTCATAGCCCGCCGACGAGCGGGCCTCACTCAGCAAGAGCTGGGCGGGCGTCTCGGCACCTCACAGGTGACGGTGGCGAGATGGGAGAGCGGCGCCACCGAGCCCAAGTTCCAAACGGTGCAGGACGTGGTGGCAGCGTGCAAGCTCGATCTGACATTTGGGCTCGCAACGGCGGATGAGGGCTCGTGGACATCCTTGATCTACGAACAGCTCGAGCGCGAACCGACGGAGCGGGTCAGGCACCTGACCCACGACCGCTTCGATCGCGTGGCCCCGCTGGGACTCCTCGGGGCCGTTGGCCTGCGCGCGATCGTGGTAGGAGAGACAGCCGGGGCGCTCCACGGCTGGCCGTTGATCCTCAGCGATGAGGGAACGATCGATCTCGTCGTGCACCCCCACGATCGCAGGCTTGCCGAGGAGACCGTCCTCGCTGCGGCAACGGCACCCGAGCGTGTCCGCATCATTGACGCGCCCCCCGGTACCTACGGCTTCGCCGACCTCGCGCGCGCCGCAATCGAGGTCGCGGTCGATGGAACAACCATAGAGGTGGCAGGGCTCGTCGATCTGTTGCGCATCGCACTCACCGACCCCGCGCCATACAGCCAACGATTCGCGCTTGCGTGCGACGCAACGCTGCAGCTCATAGCCCGCGTCCCGAGCTCTACCCAGAGCAAGCCCCCAAGCCTTCGGGCGCGGCGCGCTCGGGCTGAGGAATGGCTGACCAAGCAGACCCGATAGATCGCGGGCGCGAGACCCTGCTCCGCGCGCTGCACGACGGGGGCGTGCGGTTCGTGGTCATCGGCGGCGCCGCACTGCAGAGCCACGGACAGCGTTACGAGACCGAGGACATCGATGTCACGCCCGATCGGGCGCAACAGAACCTCAAGCGACTCGCTGACGTGCTCAACCATCTGAAATGCCGCCTGGAGGTCGATCCCGCGCACCCCGAGAAGGCAGTGTCGCTCCCGCCCGATTACTTCACCGCGGGCGTGCTTGCACAGGCCACCGTGTGGAACCTGCGCACCGCACATGGCAAGCTCGACCTGACGCTCGCGCCCAGCGGCTTCCCGGAGGGCTACACACAGCTGATCGGCGGTGCTAAGCAGCGCCGCGTCGCCGCGACGACGATCAAGGTGGCCGTCGCCAGCCTCGTCGACGTGGAGCACTCAAAGCGCACCGCCGACCGCGCCAAGGACCGCGCGTACCTCGAGCAGGTCGGCCGGCTCGGTCCGCCACAGCCGCCAGCCAACCAGCCGGCGAGCACACCGTCGGTTGCACACAGCCTGCGGCGAGCCTACGCACGCCGCGAGGAGTTGCGCGCTGCGAGAGCCCAGGTCGCAGATCCACTGACCACACGACGCGACCGCGCACGCGCCCTCGCCTACGACCTCGGCCTCAAGGCGATCGACGAGGAGATCGAGGCATTTGAGCAGAGCAACGGCGGTCCACTCACCGCGCAGCAGCGCGCCGAGCTCGAACATCCCAACCGGACCTCCTGAGTCTTGTCTGCCAGCCGCTACGATGACCAAATGAACACAACAAGCAGCACCAGCGGCGAGGAGCGTGTGCTCAGCGACTTCAGGGACGCGCTCGATAGCTGGCGTAAGCGCTTGAGGCGCATCGGATGGCGCCCCCCCGACCACGGCTTCAGCGCGCGCCTGGCCGGTCTCGCCCAAGCCGCGCGCGAGGAGGCCCGCGCCTGTCGGGCCGCCGACGCTGCCGGCTTTGACTGGCCGCCCCATCGCGCCGCCGACCCGCGGCCGCCGTATGAGCTGCAGCCCGGCACCGGGCGCCGCGGACCCGAGGGCCTCTGGCGGCGCTTCGACGAAGCCGTCCAGCAGTTGAACACCACCGCGACCGGACAGAACATGCTCGATGTCGCCCGCGCCTACGACGAGCTCGCCGCCGCCGCCGCAGAGCTTGCAGAGGCGGTCGAGCGCGAAGACGGGGCGAGCGGCCGGCGGCCACGCACCCGCGCACGCCGCTCAACCTGAGCCCACCCGACACGGGCTCCTGTCGCAGGCACGTGTCCGGTTGCTCAGGAGCGCTTGGACGGCAGTGTCGGGGCGCGCGTGTCGTCCCATACCGAGGCTGGACGCTCGGCTCCGCGCCGACGGTGGGGCAACCCCAGGGTCTCCGGCGCCCAGAGGTCGCGGCGTGTCGCCAGCGAGCTGCTGTCGGCTTGGGCGCGTGCGAGCAGCGCGTCCACGTGCTCGCGTCGTATCCGGAAGGCGCGGCCGATCTTCGCCGCGGGCAGCGCGCCGCTGTCGATCCAGTTACGGATCGTCTGAGCGGTCACCTGGAGCTCCTCGGCGACCTGGGGGACGGTCAGGATCTGCTGCTCAGCCGTAGACAACTCAGAGCAAAATAGCAAAGCAAGCACCCTTTGGTGCAACTGTGTGCCGTGAGGCGGAGCGCAGCGACGCTGAGTGGCGGGTTGGCCTTGCCGTGGGGGCGCCGGAGGCCCGGTTGGAGGGGAGCTGGGCGCGCGCGGGCGCGTCGTGGGAGGCGTACGGCAAGAGCCGGGCGATGCTCGGGTGGCGCTTGGCGGGGGCACCGTGGTGAGCGTCGTGTGGCGGAGCGTGCGGGTCGAGCGCTCGGCTGCGGCGCGGGTCAGTGACGCCGGCACGGGAGGATCGCGACGGCGGGAGCTCGATCGGGTGAGCGGGCTGCGACCGCCGAGCAGGCGCGGTGGCAGCCGCGGGACTCCCTCTGTCGATCGAGCAGTCGGCCGGCCCCCGGCCCGGCCCCCGCTGCACACCCTGTCACACCCCTTGTGGGTTGACAGGGTGTGCCACGCTACCCCGCGGACGGGGGCCGGGGGACTGCGCTCCGCCGCGGTCGGGGCCCCCGACCAGGCGAAGCCTGGTTGGGGAGCGGCGGACGATCGACCGTAACGTTGCAGTTCCGTCGATCCGCCGGACATGCTCGGAACGAATGCGACAGCTCATGATCCAGCAAACGGAGCGCTGAGGCATCTGTCTTCTAGCTTCCAGCCAGCACCTGTTTGAGTTGCTCCAGCGCTTTCGCGTGCCTCGCCTGAACATCAGGGGCAAGCGTCATGGTGATCTTGAGCTGGATTTTCACGGGCTGCTCGACGGTACCCCCGGCAGCCAGCTCTGGGAGCCGCGCGATCTGGTCAGCCGCAGAATCGATGAACTCCCGGATCGCTGCGACGGGGGCATCGACGAAGCATGCAGTCACCTCGAGCAACTCCTCGAATCTCTCTGGGACCGTTGCGGCACGCAGCGAGGCAGCCCAATCGAGGAGCGACTCGTACATCGTGATCACGCGCTGCGACAGAGCTTCGATGCGAACCGGGTCTCCCGGCTCGCCTCGCGGTCCGAACGCTTGTTCCTGGAGAGAAAGCGACAAGATGCGATCCAACAGTGTGACTTGCTTGCCCATCCAATCCATCTCGCGACTCAGGAAGCCCAGGGCCGATGCTTGATCGACTTCTCGTCGCTCGCCACGTGGCAGCCGCAGTTCGTGATCGTCCCACTTGGCTTCGAGTTCGTGCTTTTTCAGTACGAGGGTTCCGGCGAAGAGCCGGTACTCCCACCACTTGGGACGATCGGCCACAAGCCTCGCCTGCTCCCCGGGGGTGCTCGGGATCGACAGCCGAGAGACAGCGCTCTCGGGTTCGACCGACTGCACAACAGACGCGCGCGGAAACCCGATGAGAGCCCGCATTCCTGCCCGTTCCAGAGCCCGCGCGATCTTGTTCGCCACGTCCTCGATTCCGGCGCTGGTCAGAGCCCCGAGACGGTCAGCCAGGATTGGCGATCGTTGCGTGACGAACCTGCGATCAACTTCGTGCCAGACCGGGAGGATGACCTTCGATCCCGCATCGACCTCCTTGGCCGCGAGTCCCGCAAGCTCTCGTTGGGGCCACTCCTTGGCGAAGGATGCGGGACTCAACACGACCACCCCAAAGCGGCTGCGTGCGAGGGCTGCGTCGATGCGACCGCTGAGGCTGTCCCCGATGGTCAACTCAAGCTCGTCGAGCCAGACGGACCAACCTCGGGCAGTAAGGGCCTTCTCCAGGGGGCGAGCTACGGTGTCCTTGTCCTCGGTCGCGTGGGAGATGAACACGTCTCTGCGCTCGGCGTCGGAACCTCCCGCTGCGGGCGTCGCCTCCGATTCGTGTGGAGCCCGGCGCCCTTGGTCTCGGCGCTGGCGAAACAGAGCAGCCATCTGGTGCCCGGCGAGGGTGGCGTGATATCCGTTGCGCGACTGGAAGGCGTGGTCTGTCCACACCGCCTCAGGCGGCGGCAGGATGGCGCCACCCTGTTGCGCCTGGAATCCGAGCGCTCCTTGCTTCCACGCGTGTCCGACCACCTCCGCAAAGGACCCGATGCCGTCGCCGCCGATGAGGCCATCGTCGACTGCGGCGCGAAAAATGCCGTGCGGCTGTCCGTGCAAGAGATGTCGCCGAGCAGGGTCGTCTTCAAGACGAACGACAAGATCGACGACCTCGGCGAAGGTGGGCGGCATCGCCAGATAGTGACACGAAAGAGATCTAGCTCTACCGCCATGCGAGCGGGTTACGGTTGCCGTGCAGATGCACGGTCAGTCGTGCGTCGGGGCGCTCAGGTGGTCGCGCAGCCAGGCCGCCATCTGGTCCTGGCTCCAGGCGCCGGAGGCTACGGCGAGGACGGCGCGCTCGGCTTCGTCGATGCTGGGAGACGGGTTCCACGACCAGCCGTTGATCTCGACGAACAGCCGCAGCGTCACCCAGGCGGAGCGCTTGTTGCCGTCGGGCAGTGGGTGGTTCTTGGCGAGCCGCACGACGAGCACTGCCGCCTTGTCGACGAAGTCGGGGTAGAGGTCGGTGTCGCCGAATCCCGCCGCCGGCGCGTGTAGTGCCGAATCGGCGAGATTCACCCCATTGGCGAGCGGATAGGACAGGCGCAGGTTGCATCATGGAACGCGATCGCCGCTGTCAACGCCTACTTCAGCCTGCTGGAGCACGAGTTCGTCCTCGTCAGCGCCTTCTCCGACCTCGACCCAACAGGCGGCGGGCTGCAAGAGCTGATCTCGGCGCGGTGGGCAGACAAGTTCCGTCTGCTATTCGACATCGCTCAACCAGACGCCAAACGCGCGTACGACATCCTGCATCGGATCGCCGAGACCTATCGCAATCCGTTCAGCCATGGGGGATTCGACAAGACCGATGCCGCGCTTTGGTTCCACCTCAGGGGCATCGGGGCCATCCCGGCGCGCCTGAGCGACATTCGAACCTCGCCGCACTTCGAGCTGTTCCCCGTACAGCCGCAGAGCTTCACAACCATCTGCGACGATCTCGACTCCACGGACGGCTGGCTTCGCAGCAGCCGATACGTGGCCGCTTATGAGTGGGTCGAAGCCGGGTTCGATATCGCCTTCGACGCCGAAAGCCGGAAGGAGTACGCCCGCTTCGCGCAAGATCCCCAGCGCAAGGAGACGATCGAGCATTACTCCGAGCTCCATGACCGCGCCGCCAACATGGATTGGTAGCGAAGCGACGGCGCCGCTCTCGCCGCTCGTGCATTCGCCGAGGCGCACGCGTGCTGCGAAATGGGATGCGCCCCGTCACGGCCGCCCGCCCGGACGAGCTCGAGCCGCTCGAAGCGGGTCCCGCGGCGTCTGTCGTCTCGACCGGACGCGCGTTAACCGACATCGCGACTCGGTCTCGAGCCGTGCTGGCTCACGCGGAGAGTGGGTCCCCGCGGAAGGGTCGCTCCGCGAGCGCAGACGCGGCGTGAATCTGGCTCACCACGAACGGCTGCGGGTCGCCCTGGGTGATCGGCTTGTCCCGCGGGCCGGCGGGACCAAACAGCGCAAGACCAATGCGGTGCTCGGGATCCTTCTTGAGCCGGTACCGGATACCGTGAAATCCCCCTTCCCACGCCGCCTGCGCCCACGGCCGGGCGTCGGCACGCTTGAGCTGCTCGATATGCGCCGGAGCGCCAAACGGCTCACCAAGCGGAGAGGTGAAGTCGGCGATCGGCTTCCCGTAGAACGCCTCCAACGCCATGGCCGACACCCGCCGGTCCGCGACCGCATCGCGTGCCTCCGTGGGGGACAGCCCGGCCAAGGCGAGCACCTCCATCGCAACGGCGGTGTCGTGGGTGCCCACGTAGCAGGTCCCACGAGGCTCGTGCAGATCAAAGCGGCCGATCAAGTCCTCGCTGGGATGCGACTCCGCACTCGCGAAGTACCAGGCTCCCAACCCCTTCCCGTGGACGCGCCAATGCTGGCTGTCCGAGGCACTGAACTTAACGTGGGGAAGTCGGTGTGCAGCGGCGAAATCACACGAGAGAGCATATGTGCAGCGCAGCGCGGTCCGAGTGCAACGAGCTCGCCCGCTGCACAGCCGCCCATCGGGTGTATTGACCGTGTGCCGCGCTTTCGCCCAAAGGAGCACGCGCGCGCTCAGGCGCAGCCGGCAACCGCTGGCGAGTGTTCGCGGTGATCGCGCTTCTCACGATCCTCGTCGCGCCGGTCCCGCTGCTTGCCGTCACCGCGCTCTCCTTCGAGCTGCGCAGAGTTGCTGCAAGCAACGCGCCTACGATGGCGACCCCGCCGTATCCCCTGCGACGGATCCTTTACCGCCGAGGTCGCGACAGATCCGATCGCACACGTTGCCGTAGTCCCCCAGCGTCGAGCGCTTGACCTCGCTGTCACTCTCAGCCCAGCGCAGCCAGTGGTCGCACGCCTCGCGCAGCGTCATCGCCGCGGTGGACGACCTCGCGCGTTTGGCCGGGCGTCTCGGGGCGGCGGTGAGCATGTCGCGCAGCGTGTCCTCCGCCTCCGTGGGCGTCAGGTAGCCGTCGGGCTTGGTCCCGTCACGTGCCACCCACCTGACCGCGCCCCGGGGGGGTGTGTTTGCCCGAGTCCCTGACCCACGCCGGGCCGAGCCTCCGCTGCCGGCGCCCGTCGGCGTCGCGCACGAGCGCGTAGAAGGCGCGGTTGCCGCGCTTGCCCTTGACCTGCAGATGGCCCGTCGGGCGGACCGTGTCCTGTGAGCTCATTCGACCCCTCCGCGCCGGGCGCCGGACCCCTGGCGATGTTGTCTGCGGGAACTACGTAGGGGGCCGTCGTGTTCCCTACGTGTTCCCAAATCGCATCAAGCAACTGGACGAGCGGCTTCAAAAACGCTTGAACAAGCCTTATTCTACAGGGGTCGGCGGCGGAATGGCAGAACTTAGGAGCCGGTGGGCGAAAGCCCTTGGGGGTTCGAGTCCCTCCGCCCGCATTATCGCTCGCCGTCCCTCACGGGGAGAGCGCCCGGCTGGCGAGTGGTCGTGGAGCGGCTCTGGCTTCTCGATCTCGGTGAGCCCGAGCAACTCGCCAAAGAACCGGCGGGCCGCAAGCTCACAACCGGCTGGAGCGGCAATTTGAGCCTCAGTCGATCTCGACGTCGAAGTCCCACGAGACGATTGGCCGCCCCCCGAGGGGCGCCCACGTCAAGCTGCCGTTGCCGGTGGGGAGCACGTCGTACACCTTCAGCGAGACGGCCCGGCCCGGCCGGAGGAACCTGGGGGGCGGGCCACCGCCCATGGCGGTCGCGCGGGGGTGGCGAACGTGGCCGTGCTCGTCCAGGAACGTGAACGCGCTCGCGGTGATCGGGATGGCGCCCGCTGGGTGGGCGAATGTGACGACGAACGTACAGGGGCTCGTCGCGGGAACCGGGAAGCGGCCCTCCTCGGGCACTTCCGGCCCGACGGCCGTGGCGAGTACTCGGCCACTGGGGAGCGCGACGGAGACGGTGTCACCCTGGATCGTTAGCGCGGGATGGGCGCGGCTCGCCTGGAGGACCCGGTTCACGGGAACCGTCGCCTTGGGCAGCCAACTCGGGAGACCCCCATACCTGGCCCCTTGGATCCCACCGGGGGTGGTCGCGGCGCTCGCCCTGTGCGTGGCCGCTTGGATTCCCCCATACCTGGCCGGCGATCGCGCGGGGCTCGCCGCGTGCGACGCGGCCGACCGGCCGTGGGGGGCGAGCAGGATGCCAACCAGGGCGAGGGTCAGAATTGCGCCGGCGAGGCGAACCGCGCCGCGGGCGCCGAGCCCGAAGGCTTGGCCCCCGCGGCGGGATGCTGACGGGCTTGGCGGTAGCCCTGACGCGCCCAACCGCAGCCCTGACGCGCCCGCTCGCCGCGCTGACCCAACCGACCGCCGCTTCGCCGACCGCCGCTTCGACGCGCTCAACGGTGGCTCGGCGGGGGGCGCCACGTGGTGGCGCCCGCTACCGATCGCTCTGTCCATACCCATGGGGCCGACCGCTCTGCATCAGTGGTGTTCCTTGGCGGGGCCCTTCGGGTTGTTGAACACGTCTGGGCCGAAGGGCTCGAGCCCGAGCTGGGCGGCGTAGCCGATGTGACCTTGCTTGTCGAGGCCAGGCGAGGCGCTGGCCACCTTGAACAGGTCCTCCATGGTGCGCAGCCAGCTGTAGTGGTTGTAGTAGACGGTGCTGACGGTGCCGGGGTGGATGTAGGGGCTGATCAGCACGCTGCCGGTGTCGCCACCGCCGGTGGTGGCGTCGGTTGCGTCATATAGCGGATCGCTCGCGGGGGTGCGCGCTCCGAGCACGATCCCGCTGACCGCCCCCGTCGTTGCCAGCGGTTCGCCGGAGGCGCTCACGAGCTTGAACGAGCCGGTGTCCGCGAAGCCACCGCTCTGGCTTGTGGCGGTGGCTGTGACGGGGGTATCTGTGACCTGCCCGACGATGGCGCCCGCGGGGATCCCGGCTCCGGTGACCGAGCGCCCCGCGTCGGTGGCCACGATCGCGTTGTCGGCGATCGTCGAGCTCCCTTCGGGGGCGCTCGCTCCGGCGTCGGTGCGGGGACCCGGGACGCTGCTGCCACCGCCGAGCAGGCAGGTGCCGGCGGGCTTGGCGGGGACGGTCTGGGGGACGCAGCCGGCGGGCCGGTCCAGGAACGCGTTGTCGCCCGGTCCGGGGTAGAGCTCTTCCCCGGCTTCGTTCTTTTCGAGCGGGGTGTTGGGGCCGGTGGGCTCCCAGTTGAGGCTGTTGCCGAACAGGGTCTCGCCGGCGGAGTCGGAGGCCACGGAGGTGGTGGCGTCGGGGGCCACGAGGGTGGAGTTGGCGAAGCTGTTGCCGGTGTAGGTGAACGGGGGGAACCCCTCGTCGAAGGTGATGTCGATCAGTCCACCTTCCTTGAACGCGGGCGATTCCTCGATCTCGGGGATGACGTGTTCGAGGAAGAGGTCGGCGGAGTGCAGCCCGCCGGTGTAGTTCACCGGTTCGTTGGGGGTGTTGGGGTCGGAGAACCCGCCGGAGAGGTTGTTGCCGTGGCACACGGCGTCATGGCCGTCGCTGCAGTTGTTCGGGGAGATCCAGCTGAAGGCGGGCGTGGTGGCGGCACTTTGGAGGTCGTGGTAGAGACCGTCGGTGGGTGAGAAGAGGGTGGCGATGTGCTGGGCGTTGCAGTCGCCGGAGTGCAGGATCGATTCAAACCAGGGGAAGGGGAAGTGCTTGGGCACGTACTGGTCGGTGGCGTTGGCGCCGCCGGGGTTCGGCTGGGCGGTGCTGGCGCTTTCACCGGGTGTGGCGTAGGGAGCGCCGCAGTATTCAGTGCCGGCGTCGTGGGTGGGCCCGCTCGCGTCGGGGTTCCCAAGATCCTGGGAGTAGCCCTTCCAGCTGACGCCGGCGGCGTCGAGCTGGTTGAACAGGGTGGGCACGCTGGCGGGGTACACGCAGCCGTTCGAGCCGGCCGCCGCGTTGGGACCCGCGGCGGAGACGAGCTGACCGTAGCTGGGATTGTTGGTGAGCTTCCCCGCCATGTCGACGGCACCCGAGAACTTGTCGTAGAAGGGACAATCCGCCTGGGTGTCCGGCTGGGTGGCCTGTCCGCTCACCATCGCTACGTAGTTGTCGAGGCTGAAGTGGCCGGTGCCGTAGTAGTTCTTCAACAGCACCCCCTGGGAGGGCAGGGTCTGCCATAGGTAGGTGTTTTTGTTCAGTCCGGTGAAGGTGGCGTCGTAGGACTTGTTCTCCAGGATGATCAGCCACACGTGCTTGATCTTGCGCGAGGCGACTCCGAGGCGGTCCTGGCTCGATGCGGACAGGGAGGGCGCGACGGCGGAACCGGACGAGGGGGTGCTGGCCGAGACGATCGCGGCGGCGGCCACGGACGCGACCAGCGCGGCGAGGATGGTCATCAGCGCTCGCTGGCGCCAAGGCGGGGTGTGCGAGGTGGGCGCCGACGTGCGGCGACGGACGAGACGTGCCATACGACCGGGCTTGGCGTTCATCACGGAAGCTCATCTCCTTTTCACACACACGCTGGTTCGGGTGACGCCAGTCTCCGAGATGACCGGGGCGCCGGGGGTGTCAATTGCGTGAACCAGCCGTGAAGGAGTCGAGAACATCCGCCCGGCAGGGAGATGTGGGCGTTATTTTGGGGCGCGTCCGCGCAGGCAGGTGAGGCCACGAAGGTGGTGGGCGCGGGGCGTCCCTGCCCCGCGTCGAAGCGTGTGGGGCCTGACGGCTAGGGGTGGGGCACGGCAATGTGGCACTGGCCGATCCCAACCGCTGCTCCTTGCATGGCGTGGAAGCGAGTGGGGGCCTACCGCAAGCGGTGGGGCACGGCGGTGAGGCGGGGCCGGTGGGCCTTGGGGCGTTCGAGCCCCCCGTACAGCTCGCGCACGGCGGCGAGCGTGGCGTCGGCCACTGCTTGCTGGTCCTCGTGCGTGCTCGAGGCCATGTGCTCGTAGCGGATGGGCTCCCCGTAGCGGACGGTGATACGGGGAAACTCCAGGCGCTTCCAGTTACGGGCCCGCTCAGAGCCGCGGATCGCCACGGGCACGATCGGGGCACCGCTCTCGAGCGCCAGGCGACCCACCCCCGGATGGGCGCGCTCGCCGATGTGGCCGCTGCGCGAGCGCCCCCCCTCGGGGTAGATGACGACGACGTCCCCGCGCCTGAGGATCGCCAGGGCGGTGGCGATCGAGCGCTCGTCGTGGCGCCCCCGCTGCACGGGGAACGCGCCCCCGTGGCGCAGGATCCAGGCGACGACGCCTTTGAAGAGCTGGGACTTGGCCATGAAGCACACCCGCCGGCGCAGGTAGACGGCGCAGAAGAAGTGGTCCAGGGAGGAGAAGTGGTTGGGCGCGAGGATCACCGGCCCGGAGGGGGGCACGTTGGGGGTATCCACGCAGCGGGTGCGGTAGACGATCAGGCACAGCGGGGTGAGGATCAGGCGGGCGAGGGTGTACACCCAGTCGGGACCGTGGGTGGAGGCCCACTCGTAGTAGCGGTCGAAGTGCTCCGGGGGGCGCTCCTCCGCGTACACCTGCGGCTTGAGCGGCAACTGCTCGGACATGCCTGCCTTCTCTACACGGACACCACGCACACGGTTACGCCCGCGCAGCACCCTCCCCGCCGCCGCGGTCACGCCCCCAAGCGGTGCGCCCCGTGCCGCATACACGGACACCACGCACACGGTTACGCCCGCGCAGCACCCTCCCCGCCGCCGCGGTCATGCCCCCGCGCGGTCACGCCCTCCGCGCGCTGTCCGCAATGGTCACCCGCACCGGCGCGCCCTCCGCGACGCCCTCCGCCGCGGCTACGTCCTCCGCGGGGCGAGAGCGCGCCGCACGGCGCTCGCCGAGTGCCACCAGCACCAGGGCGAGCGCGACGGGCACGGTGGCGGGTAGCTCGTCGACAACGAAGAACAGCAGGTCGGACGCCAGCGCGAGGCCCGCCACCAGGGCCGCCCCGCGGAGCTGGCGGGCGCGGGCCAGGTCGGGCCGCTGCCCCGCGGGCCACCCCAGGGCGAGCAGGCCCCCGAGCAGGCCCGCCACGAAGAGGTCCCCGTAGCCCATCGCCGCGGACCCGAAGATCGCCGTCTGCAAGCGCGGCAGACCCGCGGCGGGGTGGGCGGCGTTGAGCGTGTCGTTGGGGTGCCGCAGCAGTTCGGAGGCCACCAACGCGGCGTCCGCGCAGGCCATCAGCACGATCCCACCCGCCAGCCACCGCGGGGGGGTGACCGCCGCCAGCAGCACCCCCAGGGCGACGCAGCTGAGCGCGGAGAGCGCAACCGCCGCGGCGTGCCCCGCGAGGCCGCTTCGGTCGGCCCAGGCGAGCGCGAACAGCGCGGGCGCCAGCAGCGCGAGGGCGGGGCGCGCGCCATGCCCCAGCCACCCCAGGGCAAGCGCCGCGAGGATCGGCACCGCCACGAGGGCGAGGTAGGTGAGGCTCTGCGCGCTCGCCCGCTCGGCGGCGCGGGCGACGAACACGAAAGAAACCACCGACAACGGGGGGATCGCCGCCCACAGGCGGCTGCGCCGCCGCCGCATCCACGGGATGGAGAGCGTGCCCGGCAGCGCCACCACCCCCGCCTGGGCGAGCGAGAGCAGTCCGATCGAGAGCCAGAAGGGGAGCACTGGAGATTCAACATACCCCGACACCCTCCTTGGCCTGACCGGACGCCTGTCCCGGCTCGACCCAACACCCCTCCCTGGCCC
>DATMPY010000002.1:0-3240 GCA_035566955.1 Solirubrobacteraceae bacterium
ACACTCGCCTGCGACCGAAGCCGGGGGACACGCGCCTTCGGCGCGAATCCCCGTTTCGACCAGCATCCCCGTTTCGGCCAGCGCCCAGGCGCCCCGTTGCGGGCACCCGCCGCGCGGACGATCCCAAAAGCCACCCAACCGCTACCTCCCCACCGGCGAACGCACGCTCCACCAGATCGCCCCCCCGCGCTCGCGCGGGGGCTTGCCTGCAAGATCGCCCCCCGCGCGCTCGCGCGGGCGCTTGCCGCAGATAGCCCCCGTGCGCTCGCGCGGGCGCTTGCCATCATGATCGGGTGAGCGCCACCGCCCCCGAGGACACCGCCCCCGGCCGCGCCCCCCGCGTGCGGGCCGTGCCGCGCCAGGGCGAGCGCGTCACCCCGCTCGAGCTGTTCTTCGACCTCGTCTTCGTCCTTGCCCTCACCCAGTGCACCACCCTGATCGTGCGCAAGCCCGACTGGCTCGGCGTCGGCCAGGGGCTGCTCGTGCTCGCCGTCCTGTGGTGGTCCTGGGTCGGCTACGCCTGGCTGACCTCCGTCGTCGACCCCGAGGAGGGAGCCGTGCGCCTGGCGATCTTCGCCGCCATGGCCGCCCTGCTCGTCGCCGCCCTCTGCGTGCCCGGCGCCTTCGGCGCCGACGCCCTGCTCTTCGCCTGCGCCTACGCCGTCGTACGCGGCGCCCACATCATGCTCTTCCGGCTCGCCTCCCGCGACGATCCCGACCTGCGCCACTCCGTCACCGGGCTCGCCGTCTCCACCGCCCTCGGCGTCGGGCTGCTGCTCGGGGCCGCCTTCGCCAGCGGCGCTCCCCAGGTCGCGCTCTGGATGCTCGCCGTCGCCCTCGACATGGCCGGCCCCTACTTCTTCGGCTCCGACGGCTGGAAGCTCGTGCCCGGGCACTTCGCCGAGCGCCACGGAGCGATCGTCATCATCGCCCTCGGCGAGTCCATCGTCGCCCTCGGCGTCGGCGCCCGCGTGATCCTCGACCCTGGCATCGTTGTCGCCGCCGTGCTCGGGGTCGTCATCGCCGCCGCCCTCTGGTGGCTGTACTTCGACGTCACCGCCATCGCCGCCGAGCGGCGCCTCTCCCGGGCCAAGGCCGGACGGGAGCGCAACGAGCTCGCCCGCGACTCCTACTCCTACCTGCACTTCCCCATGGTCGCCGGCATCGCCCTGCTCGCCGTCGGGCTCAAAGTCACCCTCGAGCACGTCGGGCAGGCGCTGCCCACCGTGCCCGCCGCCGCCCTGCTCGGCGGCGCCGCCCTCTACCTGCTTGCCCACGTCGCCTTCCGCCTACGCAACATGCACACCCTCAGCCGCCGCCGCCTCGCCTGCGCCGTGCTGCTGCTCGCGCTCCTCCCCGCCGTCCTCGTCTTGAAGCCGCCCTCCCTCGCCACCCTCGGGGTGCTCGCCGCCGTGCTCGTCGGCCTCATCACCTACGAGGTTCTCCGCTACGCCGAGTTCCGGGACCGCATCCGCCACCAGCCCCCGCACGAGGCCGATGCGCACGCTTGAGGACCTCGACATCGACGGCCGGCGGGTGCTGCTGCGCGCCGACCTCAACGTGCCCCTCCAGGAGAGCGCCAACGGGTCGGGTGTGCGTGTCGCCGACGACACCCGCATTCGCGCCGCCCTGCCCACGATCGCCCAGTTGCGCGCCCACCGCGCCCGGATCGTGCTCGTCTCCCACCTCGGCCGCCCCCACGCCCGCGAGCCCGGGCTCTCCATGCGTCCCGTCGCCGAGCGCCTGCGCGAGCTCAGCGGCGCGCCTGTCGCGCTCGCCCCCGGTGTCGTCGGGCCCCAGGTCCGCGCCCTCGCCGAGGGCCTTGCGCCCGCTGCCATCCTGCTGCTCGAGAACGTCCGCTACGAGCCCGGGGAGACCAGGAACGACCCCGCCCTCGCCGCCGCCCTCGCGGAGCTTGCCGACGTGTATGTCGACGACGCCTTCGGCTCCGCCCACCGCGCCCACGCCAGCACCGAGGGCGTCGCTCACCTGCTCCCCGCCGCCGCCGGGCTGCTGATGGAGCGCGAGGTCCGGACCCTCACCGAGATCCTGGAGCGGCCCGCCCGGCCGCTCATCGCCGTGCTCGGCGGCGCCAAGGTGCACGACAAGCTCGCCCTGCTCGAGCGCTTCCTTGCCCTCGCCGACCGCGTGCTGATCGGCGGCGCGATGAGCTTTCCCCTGCTCGCCGCCCAGGGCCACTCCGTCGGCAGCTCCCTCTGTCCGCCCGAAGACGTCGCCGCCGCCCGCGCCATCCTCGCCGGCGGCGTCCGCCATACCCTCCCCGACACTCCCCACCACACTCCCCGCACGGGGCGCCCCCCGGAGCTGAACACTCCCCGCACGGGGCGCCCCCCCGAGCTGAACACTCCCCGCACGGGGCGCCCCCCCGAGCTGCCCGAGGACCTTGTGATCGCCACCGCCCTCGCCACCACCGCCCAGCGGCGCGAGCTCGACGGCCTCGAGGTGCCTCCCGGCTGGATGGGCCTGGACATCGGCCCCCGCACCGCCTCTCGCTACGCCGGCGCCATCGCCGCCGCCGGCACCGTCTTCTGGAACGGTCCCATGGGCGCCTTCGAGTGCGAGCCCTTCGCCCACGGGACCCGCACCCTCGCCCGCGCCGTGGCCGACATGCCCGGCGTCAGCGTCGTCGGCGGCGGCGAGACCGCCGAGGCCCTGCGCCAAAGCGGTCTGCACGAGCGCATCACCCACCTCTCCACCGGAGGTGGCGCCACCCTCGCGCTGTTGGAGGGGTTGACCCTGCCCGGGGTTGCCGCGCTGGAGCCGTGACCCGGGGAGCGTCGAAGGATGCTGGAGCCGTGATCCGGGGAGCATCGAAGGATGCTTGAGCCGTGACCCGGAGAGCGCCAAAGGATCGTCGCCGCCCGCACAAAGGAGGTCCGAGCGGGTTGTGGGCGATACATAAAAACCGAGCAGTGTCTGACTATCGTTATACAACGCTCAAAAAATATATGTACGGCTCGAACCCTCCACTCGACGACGCCCCCCTTGATCCACGTGAAGGCCACATGCGATATGTAAAATCAAGCAGCGCACAACTATAGTTATACGCAGTTTTGAAAAAGAGAAGCTCTGGTGGAGCCCTCTTGAGGCTGTCGTAGCGCTCTCTCCAGGGCAAAGGCCTCAGCGCTCCCATCCGCGCCCACCGCCCTTGCTTCAGGTTGAAGGCCTCAGCGTGAAGGCCTCAGCGCTCCATCCGCGCCCACCGCCCTTGCTTCAGGT
>DATMPY010000003.1:0-2616 GCA_035566955.1 Solirubrobacteraceae bacterium
GGTCTGAGCCGGCTGGGCTTGGGTGGGTCGGGTCTGAGCCGGGTGGGCTTGGGCGAGTCGGGTCCGAGCCGGGTGGGCCGGGGTGGGCCGCGAACCGTCCCTCCACAAAGATCTCCCGCAGCGCCTCGTGTGCCTGCTCGGGGGAGTCCGCCACCGTCACCCCCTTGCCCGCCGCCAGGCCGTCCGCCTTTACCACCACCCCCGGCGCGGCCAGCTCAGCCACCGCCGCCATGCCCTCTTCGAGTGTGTGGACATGGCGCCAGCGCGCAGTGGGCACGCCCGCCTCCTCCATCGCCTGCTTCGCGAACGCCTTCGAGCTCTCCAGACGCGCCGCCGCCGCGCTCGGGCCGAACGCCAGGTGGCCGCGGCTGTCGAGCGCGTCCACGAGGCCCCCCACCAGCGGCGCCTCCGGCCCCACCACCGTGAAGTGGATGCCCTCCCGCTCCACCGCCGCCACGATCCCCGCGATGTCATCCGCCGCGATGTCCAGCACCCGCGCGTCCTCGGCGATGCCCGCGTTGCCCGGCGCGCAGAACAGCTCCGGGGACTCCCACGAGCGCCCCAGCGCCCGCACCAGCGCGTGCTCGCGTCCCCCGCCGCCGACCACCAGGACCTTCATGTCATACCCAACCGTGGTTGTGCACAACGCTCCTGGGAGCGGTGGCTCGTTGTTGTGGCTGGCAAAAGGAGCGCGGGCGGGATAACGGTGCTCGGCACGGGCCCGCCGGCGGCAACGCGGCTCCGACGAGAAGGGATGCCGTGCTCACAGCGACGCGATCAGGTCGTCAACGGGGATGGCGGTAAGCGTCTCGTAGCTTACGGTCCCGCGCGAGCCCAGCTCCAGCGAGACGCGCGCCATCGTCTGCTCGTCCGGCGCCTCCACGATGCTCACGAAGTCGAAGCGCCCCAGCGTCGCCCACTGGGCCTTCACCTGTGCGCCGAGCTGCCCCACCTCCCTGTTGACCTCATGGATGCGCTGCGGGTTGTTCTTGACCGTCTGCACGCCCTCCGGCGTGAGGTTCGCCAGCATGATGTACGTCGGCATCGGGACTCCTCCTGCGGTCGTGGTCGAGTCCAGATTAGACCTCACAGCGCGTTGGGAGCGTCCCGCGCCTTCCGAGCATCCGCTCTCAGCTCGGCAGCGTCGCCGCCGCCTCGATTGGCTGAAATGTCAGCCTCCCGTCCACCGCGTCCACGCGGACCTTGTCCCCCGGGCGCAGCTTGCCTTCGAGCAGTTCCACCGCCAGGCGATCCGTGAGCTGCTTCTGGATCACCCTGCGCAGCGGGCGCGCCCCGTAGGTGGGGTCATAGCCCAGCTCCGCCAGGAGCTCGCGCGCGCCCTCCGTCAGCTCCACCTCCACCCCCCGGTCGCGCACCCGCGCGATCACCCGCGCCGTCTGCAGCTCCACGATCCGCGAGATCTGGGCGCGTGTGAGCGCCTTGAAGCGCACGATGTCATCCAGGCGGTTGACGAACTCCGGTTTGAAGTGCTCCAGCAGCGCGTCCCGCAGCTTTGCGTCCGCTGCCGCCGAGGCGCTGCCGTTGCCTGGTCGCGGCGTCCCCGTCGGGTATGGGGTGCCCACCCCCTCGGGGTCCAGGAGCGCGCGGGTAGGGTCCGGGTCCCCGGAGTCCCCCGCGCCTGCAGTCGGGATCGCCTCCGGGCCGATGCGGATGTTCGAGGTCATGATCAGCACCGTGTTCTTGAAGTCCACCGTGCGGCCCTGCCCGTCCGTCAGGCGGCCGTCGTCCATCACCTGCAGCAGCGTGTTGAACACGTCCGGGTGCGCCTTCTCGATCTCGTCCAGCAGCACCACCGAGTACGGGCGGCGGCGCACCGCCTCCGTCAGCTGGCCCCCCTCCTCGTAGCCCACGTACCCCGGGGGGGCTCCCACCAGGCGCGAGACGGTGTGCTTCTCCATGTACTCCGACATATCGATCCTGATCATCGCGTCCTGGGAGTCGAACATGAACTCCGCCAGCGCCCGCGCCAGCTCCGTCTTGCCCACCCCCGTGGGGCCCAGGAACAGGAACGTGCCGATCGGGCGGTCCGGGTCCTGCAACCCCGCCCGCGAGCGCCGCAGCGCGCTCGCCACCGCCTCCACCGCCTCGTCCTGGCCCACCACCCGTTCGTGCAGGCGCTCCTCCATGTGGATCAGCTTCTCCACCTCCCCCTCCAGCAGCCGGCTCACCGGGATTCCTGTCCAGCGCGCCACCACCTCCGCCACGTCGTCCGCGTCCACCTCCTCCTTGAGGAACACCGGCCCCGGTGCCGCCGCCGGCGGGGTCCCAGGTTCGTGGGCGGGCCCTCCGTCCTTGCTTGCGATATCGCCCGCCAGCGTGGAGTCGTCCGTAGCCGCTGTCGCCTCACTCGGCGTGGCCTTGCCGTCACGCGGCCCATCCTCGCCGCCCTCGAGGGCGGCCAATTCCTTTTCCAGTTCTGGGATCTCCCCGTAGCGCAGCTCCGCCGCGCGCTGCAGGTCCGCCGCTCGCTCCGCTCGGTCGGCCTCCGTTCGTGCCTCCTCGAGGCGGGCCTTTTTCTCCCTGATTCCCTGGATCGCTTGCTTCTCGGCTTGCCATTGGGCCTTCATGGCGTCCGAGCGTTCGCGCAGCTCCGCC
>DATMPY010000004.1:0-14855 GCA_035566955.1 Solirubrobacteraceae bacterium
TGACGATCGACCTGGTCGGCGACACGTTCATCAGCAAAGCGGGGATCACGTCGAGCACGTTCAAGACGGTTCCGGACGCGCCGGTCGGCAGCTTCGAACTGACGCTTCCGGAGGGCCCGACCTCGGCGCTCGCCACGGACGAGAACCTCTGCACCTCGAAGCTCACGATGCCGACCGCGTTCGTCGCGCAGAACGGCGCCGAAACCCACCAGAGCACGCAGATCGCCGTCACCGGCTGCACGAAGACGAAGGCGAAGACGCTGACCCGCGCGCAGAAGCTCGCCCGCGCGCTGAAGGCGTGCAGGAAGGAGGCGAAGGCCCAGCGCGCCGCGTGCGCGCAGGCGGCCCGGAAGAAATTCGGCGCGAAGGCGGCGGCGAAGGGCAGGAAGAGGTAGGGGATCAACCATCGAGGGTCAGCCGCCGAGCCCATGACGGATGTCATGGCAAAGTCAGGACATCCGCCACTTTCCCCGGGGCGCGGAGTGGCCTAGCCTCGGGGTATGACCAACGTTATCGAAGTAACAAGCCTGTGTAAGCGATACGGAGACCTGGAGGCGGTGCGCGGCGTCAGCTTCGCGGTTGCGCCTGGTGAGGTCTTTTGCCTGCTTGGCCCCAATGGCGCCGGCAAGACGTCGATCACGGAGATCCTCGAGGGCTACCGCACCCGTACCGGAGGCTCGGTGAGCGTGCTCGGCATGGACCCCGCCCGCGGCGCGCGTGCGCTGCGCGAGCGGGTGGGGATCGTGTTGCAGTCCTGCGGGGTGCAGCCCGACCTGACGGTGGCGGAGCTGCTGGAGATGTACGGGTGCTACCACCGTACGCGGCGGCCGATCGGGGAGCTGATCGAGCTGGTCGAGCTGGAAGCCAAGCGCGACACGCGCGCCAACCAGCTCTCCGGCGGCCAGCGCCGGCGCCTCGACCTCGCGTTGGCGCTCGTCGGCGATCCCGACCTGGTTTTTCTGGACGAGCCGACCACCGGCTTCGATCCGGCCGCCCGCCGGCACGCGTGGTCGACGATCCGCTCGCTGTGCGAGCTCGGCAAGACGGTCTTCCTGACGACCCACTTCATGGACGAGGCCCAGTTCCTCGCGCACCGCGTGGCGGTGATGCGGGCCGGGGAGATTGTCGCCCTGGGTCGCCCCGAGGAGCTCGGGGGGCGTGACCTGCGCCCGACCGAGATCCGCTTCACGCTGCCCGGGGGGCGCTCGCTCGCGGACCTCCCCGAGGTGCCCGCGGTCGCGATCGCGCTGGAGGGCGACCGCGCCCTGATCTCGAGTCACGAAGGCGTGCTCGCAACCCAGCGGATCACGAGTTGGGCGCTCGCCGAGGGGATGGAGCTGGAGCACTTCACGGTCGCCCAGCCCTCTCTGGAGGACGTCTATCTGGAGCTGACCGGCGGCGAGACCGGAGACGATGTGAACGGCGAGACCGGAGACGATGTGAACGGCGGGACCGGGCACGGTGTGAACGGCGAGCCACGCGGCCCAGGTGGCCCCGCCGGCGAGCGCGACGGCGAACGGATCGAGGTGCTTCGATGAGCAGCACGACAGTTGCACTCCCCGAGCGGGGCGCGTCGCGCACCGCGCTGTTGCGCGAGCTCGGGCTGGTGGCGTGGCAGATCCGCTACGAGCAGCGGGCGTTCTGGCGCAACCGCGCGCGGTCGTTCTTCGCGTTCATGTTCCCGCTCATGTTCCTGGTGATCTTCGCGAGTCTCTACAGCGGGAAAACGCTGCCCGGCAGTCGGGGGGTCTCCTACAACGACTTCTTCGTCCCCGGCATCCTCGCCTACGGGGTGATCATGACGACGTTCGTGAACATCGCCGTCAGCACCGCGATCCTGCGCGACGAAGGGGTGCTCAAGCGGATGCAGGGAACCCCCCTGCCGCGCTGGTCCTACCTGGCGGGACGGATCGGGTCGGCGATCCTGGTCGTGGCGGCGATGACGGCGGTCACGCTGCTGTTCGGCTCGCTCGCCTATGGCGTTCACCCGCCAGGCGCGACACTGCCGGGCTTCGCGCTTGCCCTGGCACTTGGGGCCGCGTGCTTCACGACGCTGGGGGTCGGCATCGTGCGCTACATCAGGAACGCCGAAACGGCGCCCCCGATCGTCAACATCGCGATCCTGCCGCTGACGTTCATCTCGGGCATCTGGTTCACCACCAGCGAAATGCCCGGGTGGCTGCGGCAGATCGCGCAGGTCTTCCCGATCCACGCGCTCGCGGACGCCTTCCAGTATGCGTTCGATCCCCGCACCACCGGCGCCGGGATCAAGGTCGCCGATCTAAGGACGCTGGCGATCTGGTTGGCTGTGGGAGTGCTCCTGATGATCAGGTTCCTGCGCCAGCCGCTCGGCGAGGGCGGGTGATGGCGCGGGGCGGCATGAGCACCGGCCTGGGCCGGGCGATGGCCTTCGGCTGGCTGGCCGTGCTCGCATTTCCGCTCACGGCGACGCTCGACGCGCATCCGCCGCCGGTGGAGCTCGTCGCCACGCTGCTCGCGGTGGCGCTGTTTGTGGGTGTCTACGCACGGCTGGTCCTCAGCTGCGACCTGCCCTACCCCGACCGGCGAGGCTTGGCCACGCTGGGGCTGCTGCTGGCGATCGCAATCGGGCTGACGCTGGGAGAGCGGGTGCAGTGGGCGTCGCTGTTCATCTTCTCCGCGGCGATCTGCGGCCCCACCCTGCGCGAGCCGCTGGCGGCGGCGGGCGTGGTGCTCTGCGTGCTGCTCGCAGGGGTGTCCACGATCGCGGCCGGCGCCGATCCCGGCAGCGGGCTGGTGCTCGCGGGGGGCACGGCGGGGATCGGGATGCTGATGCTCAGCATCGCCGGCCTGCGCGCCCGCAACGACGAGTTGCACCGCGCACGCGAGGAGCTCGCCCGGCTCGCAGTGGCCGACGAGCGGCTGCGCTTCGCGCGCGACCTGCACGACCTGCTCGGCCAGAGCCTGTCCGTGATCGCGCTCAAGGCGGAGCTGGCCGGAAGGCTGCTCGACGCCGCGGCGGGCGAGCGCGCGGCGCAGTCGCCGGGTGTGTCAGGACACGGTGAGGCGGACGCGGGAAGCGAGCCGGCGTGGGCGGTGGCGCGGGTGCACGTCGGCGAGTTGGAGGGGGTCGCACGCAAAGCCCTCTCGGAGGTGCGTGAGACAGCCGGCGGCTATCGCCGGCCGGTGCTCGCGCGCGAGCTCGAAGGTGCGCGCGTGGCGTTGGAGGCGGCGGGCATCGAGGCGCGGCTCGATCGCGCGGGGGCGAAGCTCGCGCCGGATGTCGAGGCGCTACTGGCGTGGACGGTGCGCGAGGGGACGACCAACGTGATCCGCCACAGCGGGGCGAGCAGTTGCCGGGTCGTGATCTTCGCGGGTGTGGAGGCGGTGAGCGTCGAGGTCCTCGACGACGGCCGCGGTCCCGCGGGTGTGAACGGGAGTCGCAATGGCGCCGCTGGGAGTCCGGGCGAGTACGCGGGCGCTGGTGGCCACGGGGACCGCCCGGGCGAGCACCCCGGTCTCGGCCTGGCGGGCCTGCGCGAGCGCGCGGAGTGCCTGGCGGGAGAGGTGGAGGCGGGGGCGGGCCCCGGCGGCGGCTTCCGTCTACGAGTGAGCGTCCCCAGCGCGCAGTCCGCGGGGACGGCCGCGGCGTGATCCGGGTTCTGCTCGCGGAGGATCAAGCGATGGTGCGGGGCGCCTTGGCGAGCCTGCTGGCGTTGGAGGAGGACATCGAGGTCGTGGGCGAGGTGGCCCGCGGCGACGAGGTGCTCGCGCAGGCGCTGCGCCTGCGTCCGCAGATCGCGGTGCTCGATATCGAGATGCCGGGTCGCAGTGGCCTGGAGGCGGCGGCGGAGCTGAGCCGCGAGCTGCCGCAGTGCCGGGTGCTGATCGTGACGACGTTCGCCCGCCCGGGCTATCTGCGCCGCGCGATGGAGGGCGGCGCGGCGGGCTTCCTGCCGAAGGACGCCCCGGCCGCGGAACTGGCGCGCGCGATCCGCCGGGCCGCCGCGGGCGAGCGGGTGGTGGACCCGGGTCTCGCCGCGGCCGCCCTCAGCGAGGGGACCAGCCCACTCACCGCGCGCGAGCACGAGGTGCTGTGCGCGGCCCGCACCACGGGCACGATCGCGGAGCTCGCGCAGGTCCTGCACCTCTCCGCGGGCACCGCCCGCAACCACCTCTCGACGATCATGCGCAAGGTCGGGGCCTCCACCCGCGCTGAGGCGATCCGCATCGCCGAGGAGCGCGGGTGGCTGTGAGGGGCGGGGGAGCGCCCTTGAGCGCATCGCCGGAGACCCCGTGGGCCTCGCCAGACGATCTACCTTCTGCGCGGGGGGAGATCGAGGCTTGGAATGGTTCGCTCGCGCGCTAGGGTTTCGCGCATGAGCAACCCAATCAGACGTCTCCCCCTGGCGGCGGCGTGCGCGGCGCTCGCGCTGCTGGTCCTCGCCCCCACCGCGCTCGCGCTGGTGTCGGCGCCGGGAGCAGAACCGGCAGCGGCGGCGATCCACTTCCAGCACGAGAGCTACCAGCAGCTGCTGACCCAGCTGCGCAACCGCGAAGTGCACGCGGTGGTGCTCCATCCCAAGGGCTACAAGGCCCATGTCTCGCTCGACAACGGGGGGCACATGACCGTCACCTACGTTCCCGCGGAAGAGTCGCGGCTGGCCGAAGAAGTGCGTGCCAGCGGAGCGTCGTTCGCGGTGGCCGCCAGCACCCACAAAGCGGCGCCCGTCCACCACAAACTGCGCTACATCGCGGGCGGGGTGCTGATCGTTGTGATCCTGATCGTGCTCGTGGTGCTGCTGATCGGTCGCCGGCGGGCGCTCGACGAGGAGGGCTCTGGCCACGGCGACGGGGCCGCCTCGGCGCCCCCCGCCGGCTCGGGGTGAGGCAGCTCATGCGGGGGTGAGCGAGTTTCACGACCGGGGCCGCACGAGGAACGAGAAAAAAAGAAGGACCCGCGAAGGGTATGCCGGCGCTGGGCAGGACTCCCATGCCGGGCACGCCCACGGGCCGTTTCACGGCCCACCGGCCTCAGGGCGCCGGCTGGCGGCGGCGCTCGCCCTGATCCTGGGATTCATGGCGGTGGAGGTGGTGGCGGGCGTGCTCTCGCACTCGCTGGCGCTGGTCTCCGACGCGGCGCACATGCTGACCGACGCCGCCGCGCTGGGGCTTTCGATCGTCGCTCTGCGCCTGGCCGCGCGGCCCGCGCAGGGGGCGATGACGTACGGGTTCCTGCGCGTCGAGGTGCTGGCGGCGCAGGTGAACGGGATCACGCTGCTGGTGCTGGCCGGCGCGATCGTCTACTCCGCGATCGGGCGGCTGATCTCCCCGCCCACGGTGTCCGCGTGGACGGTGGTCGCCGTGGCGCTCGCCGGGATCGCCGTCAACGGGGGGGCGAGCACCGCCCTGGCTGGCGCGGGGCGGGAGGGGCATATGAGTGTGGAGGGCTCCTTCCAGCATGTCCTCGCCGATCTGTTCGCGTTCATCGGGACCGCCCTGGCGGGGGCGGTGATCCTGCTCACGGGCTTCCAGCGCGCCGACCCGCTCGCCTCGCTGCTGGTGGCCGCCCTGATGCTGCGCTCCGCGGTCGGGCTGCTGCGCGCCTCGGGCCGAGTCTTCCTGGAGGCCGCGCCGCCCGGTCTCGACCCGCGCGAGATCGGCCTTGCCCTGGCGACCCAGCCGCGGGTGGTGGAGGTCCACGACCTGCACGTGTGGGAGCTGTCCGCGGGCTACCCCGCGCTCTCCGCCCACGTGCTCGTGGAGCGCGAGGCCGATTGCCACGCCGCGCGGCGGGCGCTGCAGGAGCTGCTGCGCGAGCGCTTCGGGCTGGAGCACACCACCCTCCAGGTGGACCACGAGGGGGGCGATGAGCTGCTGCAGCTGGAGCTCCCCCCAAGCTAAGAACAAGACTCAGTCTTATTCTGATAGGGTGCTCGCCCGCAACAGATTTTTCCAACGCGAGCACTCGGGGCTATCTTCATGCGTACATCGAATTTCAGGCCTTTTCCATGCAGTAGCGCGCGTCCGCTCAGAGGGGCCCAGGTGGCGCTTCTGCTCCTCGCCGCGATCACAGCGCTCGCGGGCTGTGGCGGAGGAGAAAGCACCGCCACAGGGACAGGGGCAGCGGGCAAGCTCCAGGTGGTGGCGGCGGAGAACTTCTGGGGCAGCATCGCCGCCCAGCTGGGCGGGGCAAAGGTCCAGGTGCGGAGCATCATCGTCAACCCCAGCACCGACCCCCACAGCTACGAACCGACCGCCCAGGACGCCCGCGCGATGGCCGGGGCGCGGCTGGCGATCGTCAACGGGGTCGGGTATGACGAATGGGCCTCCAAGCTGCTGGCCGCCAACCCGCTGGGCGGGCGGGTGGTGCTGAACGTGGGCGAGCTGCTCGGGCTGCACAACGGCGATAACCCCCACCGCTGGTACTACCCCGCCAACGTGCACGCGGTCGTCAACCAGATCGTGGCCGACTACGACCGCCTCGATCCAGCCGGCGCCGCCTACTTCGCCCAGCAGCGGCAGACCTTCGAGACGCGGGGACTGGCGCGCTACGACGAGCTGCGCCGCGAGATCCGCGCCCGCTACGCGGGGACCCCCGTGGGCTACAGCGAGAGCATCTTCCAGGGTCTCGGGGAAGACCTCGGCCTGCGGCTGCTCACCCCCTACAGCTTCGCCAAGGCGATCGCCGAGGGCAGCGAAGTGACCGCCCAGGACAAGCACACCGTCGATAGCCAGGCGGAAGCTCGCAAGATCGCGGTGTGGGTCTTCAACAGCCAGAACGTGACCCCCGACGTGCAGCGCGTCAACGAACTCGCCCGCGCCGCCCACATCCCGATCGCCACCGTCACCGAGACGCTCTCCCCCGCAGGCGACAGCTTCGAGCAGTGGCAGGTCGCCGAGCTCGAAGGGCTCGCCCGCGCGTTGGCCGAAACGGGGATGCGAAAGCGTCTCCCGGCTTCGGTCGAGGCCACGGGGCGCTAGCGCGATGCCCTCGCCCGGCATTGGACCGAGGGACGGGGACCCAGACGCGAGCGACGCGACTCCGGCGAAAGGGGCGGACGGGGACACGCGCGGGCCTCGGCACGCGGCAGCGGTCGAGCTGACCGATGCCGCCGTGCGCTTGGGGGGCGCCACCGTCTGGAGCGGGGTGGACCTGGTCGTGCCCGCGGGCGAGTTCGTGGCGATCCTCGGCCCCAACGGCGCCGGCAAGTCGACCCTGCTGCGGGTGCTGCTCGGCCTGCTCGACCTCTCCCACGGCGGGGTGCGCGTGCTCGGCGGCCCCGCCGGGGCGCACAACGAGCGCATCGGCTACCTGCCCCAGCGGCGGGTGTTCGACTCCTCGACCCGGATTCGCGGGGTGGACATCGTGCGCCTTGGCCTCGACGGGCGCCGCTGGGGGGTGCCGCTGCCCGCGGTGGGCCCGCTGCTCAGTACCCGCGCCCGGGCGGCCCGCGAGTGCGTGGCCGAGGTGATCGAGCGGGTCGGCGCGCAGGCGTACGCGGGCCGTCCGATCGGGGAGTGCTCCGGCGGCGAGCAGCAGCGGCTGCTGATCGCCCAGGCGCTCGTGCAGCGGCCACGGATGCTGATCCTCGACGAGCCCCTCGACGGTCTCGACCTGCCCAACCAGGCAGCGGTGACCGCCCTGGTGCAGGACATCTGCCGCTCCGCGGGGGTCACCGTGCTACTCGTCGCCCACGATGTCAACCCGCTGCTGCCCTACGTCGACCGCGTGCTCTACCTCGCCGGAGCACGCGCCGCGATGGGGCCCGTGCGGGAGGTCATCACAAGCGCGACCCTGAGCCGCCTCTACGGCGCGCCAATCGAGGTGCTGCGCACGACAGACGGGCGCCTCGTGGTCGTCGGCCAACCCGAAGCCCCCCACCAGCATGGACCTCGGCACGTGCTCCGGTAGGCCACAGACCGGCCCATCCCGCAGCACCGTGGCCAGCGACGCCCCGTCAGCAGCGGCACGCGCTCCGGTAGGCCACAGACCGGCCCATCCAATTAATAAAAAAATGACCGCCAACCCACAGCCACATCGGGACCCACGGGATGGTCGTGCGGCGCCATGAATCCCCACCTCACGCTCAACCTCGGCTCCGACGTGCACCAGCTGCTCGCCTACCAGTTCATGGTCAACGCCCTGCAGGCCGCCGGGATCGTGGCGGTGACCGCCGCCGTGGTCGGCTGGTTCATGGTGCTGCGCGGGGAGACCTTCGCCGGGCACACCCTCTCGGTGATGTCCTTCCCCGGGGCCGCCGCCGCCGCGCTCGCGGGGGTCCCGCTGGCGTGGGGGTACTTCGCGTTCTGCGGCGGGGGGGCGCTGATCATCGCGGGCTCCACCCGCCGGGGCGACCGGTCGGGGGCCGGCCGGCGCGGCCCAGGCCAGCAGGCTGCCGTCGTCGGGATGGTCGGAGCGGGGGCGCTCGCGCTGGGATACCTGCTGCTGAGCCTCTACGGGGGGGTGCTCGAGAGCCTGGAGTCGCTGCTGTTCGGATCGATCCTCGGGGTCACCCGGGGCCAGGTGCTCACGCTTGCGATCGTGGGGGCGTGCGCCCTCGCGTTCCTCGTGTTCGCCGGGCGCCCGCTGCTGTTCGCCTCCGTCGACGGCTCGCTCGCCGCCGCTGGCCGGGTGCCCGTGCGTGCCCTCTCCGTGGCCTACCTGTTCGTGCTCGGCCTCTCCGTGGCCGCCACCGCCCAGATCACCGGGGTGCTGCTCGTCTTCGCCCTCCTGCTCGGGCCTGCCGCGATCGCCCGCGAGCTGACCCCCCGCATCGGGCTCGGCCTCGGCCTGAGCATCGCGCTGGGGTTGGCGATCGCATGGGTGGGGCTCGGCCTGTCGTACTTCACCGGCTACCCCGCCGGGTTCTTCGTGACGAGCATCGCCATGGCCCTGTTCGCCGGAGCCCGCCTGGCGCGTGGTCTCAGAGATCGCGCGTCCCGCTCCACGCCGCCGGGGCGCGGTATCCGCGATCGGCGTCGGCTGCCGGGCAGGGCGGCGAGCCGCTGATGCCCCTCCAGGGCTTCCTCGGCAACGCGCTGTTGGCGGGCTCGTGCATCGCGGTGGCGAGCGGCCTGATCGGGTACTTCGTCGTGCTCCGCGCGCAGGTGTTCGCGGGGGACGCGCTCAGCCACGTGGCGTTCACCGGGGCGCTGGCCGCCGCCGCGGCGGGCCTCGACCTGCGCGTGGGGCTGTTCGCCGCGACCGTCGCCGTGGCCCTGCTGCTGGGGGTCCTGAGCCCTCCCGCCCGTCCCTCCACGCTGCGTGCGCGACTGGACGACGTGAGCACCGGAATGGTGTTCGTGTGGGTCCTCGGGCTGGGGGTGCTGTTCCTCCACCTCTTCAACTCCGGGGGGTCAGGCTCCAACGGCACGCTCGCCGCGCGCACCCTGTTCGGCTCGATCTTCAGCCTCACCACCGGGCAGGCCTGGCTGGCGGCGGCGATCGGGGTGGCGATCGCCGTGGGGCTGCTGGCGATCGGGCGTCCCCTGCTGCTCGCCTCCGTCGATCCCCCCCTGGCGGTGGCGGGGGGCGTGCCCGTGCGCGCCCTGGGGTTCGCGTTCCTTGCGCTGCTGGGCCTCGACGCCGCCGAGGCAACCCAGGCGGTGGGGGCGCTGCTGCTGCTCGGCCTGCTCGCCGCTCCCGCGGGGGCCGCCCACCGGCTGACCGCGAGCCCCTACCGGGGGCTCGCGCTCTCCGCGCTGATCGCGCTGGGTGCCACGTGGGTCGGGCTGGCGCTCAGCTACTGGATCGGAGCGCTGCCCCCCGGCAGCGCCGTGACCCTCGTGGCCGTCGGGTTCTACGCGCTTACCATCCTCACATGACCTCCCCCGCCGACACCTGGGCCGACCACGCCGAGGCGACGCTGGCGGCGGCGGGCCGCAAGCGCGGGGGTGCACGGCGCTCGGTGCTGGAGCTGCTGGGCCGCCAGACCTGCGCGCTCACAGCGGTCGAGATCGAGCAGGCCCTGGATGGCGAGCAGCGACGGGTGAGCCGCGCGAGCATCTACCGGATCCTCGACGAGCTGGAGCGCCTCGGCCTGGTGGCGCGGGTAGAGACGGGGCAGGCGATGGTCCGCTACGAGCGCGCCCACCGCTCCGAGGGTGAGCACCATCACCATCTAGTTTGTGACAGCTGCGGCTTGGTGATGCCGTTCTCCGACGACGCCCTCGAGCGGGCGATCGACGAGCTCAGCGAGCGGGTGCCGCTGGCGGTCTCAGAGCACGAGATCGTGTTGCACGGCGCCTGCCGGGAGTGCTCTGTGGAGGCCGTGGGCACATCGCCGAGCGTTGTCCTCAGTCGCTCGCGTGCATAGCACGCCACGCTCCTTGCGTCCTAGCTCGGTTCGGCCCACGACCCCCACAGGGGTATGGCTTCGGATACTCAGCGCTCGACCCCCCCGCCGACCTTTTCGCGGCCCCTATGCGCGCCATCCACCGAGAGCTCGTCCTCCGCAGCCGGCAGCGGGTGCACGGAGGTGCCCTCGATGTTCAGGCGCGGCAGCACGCGGTCGAGCCACGCGGGGAACCACCAGGTGCGCTTCCCGACGATGTTGAGCACCGCGGGAAGCAGCAGGCAGCGCACGATCACCGCGTCGAGGAATACCGCGCTGGCGAGGCTGAGGCCGAACTCCTTGATCACGCGGTTTTCCCCGAGCACGAAGGAGAGGAAGACACACACCATGATCGCCGCGGCCGCCGTGACCACCCGACCGGTCAGCGCGAGCCCCTCGCCGACCGCGCGATGGTGATCGCGGGTGCGGGTCCACTGCTCGTGGATGCGGGACACGAGAAACACCTCGTAGTCCATCGACAGCCCGAACACGATCGCGAACAGCATCACCGGGATGAAGGACTCGATCGGGCCCGGGCTGACCCCCAGCAACCCCGGCATCCAGCCCCACTGGAAGATCATCACGATCACCCCCAGCGAGGCGCCGATGCTGAGCAGGTTCATGAACGCCGCCTGCACGGGGATCACCAGCGAACGGAACACCACCATCAGCAGCAGCGCCGAGAGCAGCACCACCACGCCGATGAACAGCGGCAGCTTGTGGGCCAGTGTGGTGGCGAAGTCGACCGAGCCGGCGGTCATGCCGCCCACGTGGACCACCGCGCCCGTGCGCGCCGCCACCGCGGGGATCACGTGTTCGCGCAGATCCCGCACGAGCACCGTGGTGGCATACGCCTGGGGGGAGGTGCTGGGATAGACCGAGAACGTCGCCACTTCCCCTGATGGGCTCACGCGCGGCGGAGTCACCGAGGCCACGCCGGGCGTGGCAGCGAGCGCGCTCTCCAGTTCGTTCAGCGCGGCGGCGTCGTCGCGGTGGGGCAGCCGCACCACCACCTGCATCGGGCCGCTGAAGCCTTCCCCGAAGCCCTCCGCGAGCAGCTTGTAGGCGTGGTACGTGGTCGTGCCCGTGGGGTCGTTGGCGGCATCGCTGGAGCCGAGCCGCAGGGCGAGCGCTGGGGCGGCGATCAGGAGCATCACGAGTGTTGCCCCCAGCGCGATCGTGCGCGGATAGCGCTGCACGAATTCGCTCCACCGCAGCCACGCCCTCCCACCGGTCGCCGCTGTGATATCGGTTGCCCCGTCGCCTGGCGCGCCGTCGCTCGCCGCGCCGTCACCTGCTGCGCCGTTGTCTGCCGCGCCGTTGCCCCCAGCGGTGCCACCGCCGTTTGCCGCCACCGCACCGGCCCCTCCGGGGCCGACCGCGACAGTGCTCGCGCCGTCGCCGGCAGCGCCTTTGGCCACGGCCGCGGCAGCCGTGGCCCGCCGCGCCCGCCTGCGGGCTCGGCGGCCGGGCCGCGCGAGGCGGCCCCCCACGAGCGTGAGCAGCGCGGGCAGCAGTGTCAGCGAGGCGAGCATCACGAGCAGTACCCCGATCGACGCGGAGATGGCCACGCCGTAGAGGAAGTCGACCCCCAGCAGCATCATCCCCAGCAGGGCGATCACCACGGTGGTGCCCGCGAACAGCACCGCCCGTCCGGCGGTGTCCATCGCCTGCACCACCGACTCGCGCACCCGCCCGTGGGTGGGGCCGGGGCTCGCGTAGGCCTCGCGGTAGCGGGTGAGGATGAACAGCGAGTAGTCGATCCCCACCCCCAGGCCGATCATCGCGGCGAGCTCGGAGGAGAAGTTGGGGGTGTCCACCACGTGGGTGAACAGCGCGATCAGCCCCAGGCCCGTGCCGAGCCCGAACAGGGCGGTCACGATCGGCAGGCCCATCGCCAGCAGCGAGCCGAAGGTGATCAGCAGCACCACGATCGCCGCCATCAGCCCCACCGCGGTGGAGAGGCCAAAACCTTCCTGCTCGGTGTTCTCGATCGCGGGCCCCCCAAGCTGCACCTCCAGGCCCGGGCGCGCGGCGGCCTTCGCCACCTTGACCACGCGCTTGGCGGCGCTCACGGGCAGCAGGTTGACTTTTTCGTTGAACACCACCGTGGCGAACGCGATCTGGCGGTTGGCGGAGATCGCCTTCCCCGCGGCGGCCCCCGCGTAGGGGCTGATCACGGCGCTCACGTGCGGGAGCTTTTTGACTTCCGTGAACATCGCGCTCATCCGTTCGCGCACCTCCGGGTCGAGCACGGTGCCGTGCTCGACCCGGAACACGATCTGGTCGCGGTCTCCGGCCTCCGCGGGGAAGCTCTTCTGCAGAAGGTCCGACGCGCGCTGGGCGTCGGAGTGGGGGAGGGTGAAGTTGTTGGAGTATTCCGTGCCCGCCGACTGGGCCAGGCCATTGACCGCGAAGATCAGCAGGATCCAACCAAGGACCACGTAGAGGCGATGAGTGGTAGACCAGCTAGCGAGCTTGAGCATTCAGAGAGCTTAGAAGGTCAGTTCACGCTCGGATCGAGCGGCATGCGCGCCATCAGGACGTAGGCGCCTCCCTTGCGGGCGAGCACCCTTCCCCACAGCTCATCGGGGTCCTCTGTGAACACGTCGTCGGGCTGGGCGGGGTGGGCGATCCAGTCGCCGTTGGCGAGCTCCGCGTCGAGCTGGCCGCCGCCCCAGCCCGCGTAGCCCGCGAACACGCGCCGGCGCGCGATCGCCTCGCCAAGCTCGTCGATGTCGGTCTCGGGCGCGGGGAAGCCGATGCGACCGAGCACCAGCAGGCCCGCGGGGGCGGGGTCGAGGAACTCGGCGAGGAACACGATCGAGTTGGGCTGGACGGGCCCGCCGACGTACACCGTCTCGAGCTCGCCCACGGTCTCCTCCAGCTGGGGCACCGCCTCGCCGACGGTTACCTCCGAGGGGCGGTTGAGCACGACCCCCATCGCCCCTTCGTCGCTGTGGGCGCCGACCAGCACCACCGTGCGCCTGAAGTTGGGGTCCAGCAGCGAGGGCGCCGCGAGCAGGAGCTGGCCGCTGAGCGATTCTTCCATACACCCAGGCTACCCGCATCGCGGAAGTGCTTCACTTCCGGAGTTGCCCGCACCTCCGGTGGCGCCGCGTGCTGCGCGGGCTACCCCGCATCGCGGAAGTGCTTCACTTCCGGAGAGATCGTGGCCGAGCGAGAATTCGACGTGGTGGTGATCGGCGCCGGCCCGACGGGCGAGGTGTGCGCGGGGCGGCTGGCCCAGAATGGGCTGAGCGTGGCGCTGGTGGAGCGGGAGCTGGTGGGCGGGGAGTGCTCGTTCTACGCGTGCATGCCCTCCAAGGCGCTGCTGCGCCCCGCGCAGGCGCTCGCCGAGGCCCGCCGCGTGCCGGGGGCGGCGCAGGCCGCGGCGGGCTCGTTGGACGTCGCGGCCGTCCTGCGCCGCCGCGACGAGGTCGTCCACGACCTCGACGACAGCGAGCAGCTCCCGTGGCTGCGCGAACGCGCAGTCGCGCTTGTGCGGGGCCACGCGGTGCTGGAGGGCGAGCGCGTGGTGCGCGTCGGCCCGGGCGCCAGTGGGGCGCAGGGCGCTGAGGGAGCGCCGGCCGGCGGCAACGGGAGCAGCGGGCCCGGGGATGGTGACTCCGCGGCCCGTGGCGCAGGCGTGGATCTTCTCCTGCGAGCGCGCCGGGCGGTGGTGCTCGCCCCCGGCAGCGGCGCCGCGCTGCCCCCGATCCCGGGGCTGCGGGAGGCGAATCCGTGGACCAACCGCGAGGTGACCACGGCGAAAGCGATCCCCGCGTCGCTGCTCGTGCTGGGGGGTGGGGTGGTGGGCGTGGAGATGGCCCAGGCCTACGCCTCGCTGGGCGCGCGGGTGACGGTGGTGGAGGCGCTGGAGCGGCTGATCGCGGGCGAGGAGGAGTTCGCCTCCGAGCAGGTGCGCGAGGCGCTCGAGGCCCAGGGCGTCGAGGTGGCGCTGGGGGTGAAGGCCACCGCGGTTCGGCGCGAGGCCGCTGGGGGATCGGTCACGCTCGAACTGGAGGACAGCCGCGCGTACACCGGCGAGGAGCTGCTGGTGGCAGTGGGCCGCCGTCCCCACACCGAGGAGCTGGGCCTGGAGTCGCTCGGGCTAACGGGGTCGAGCGCACCGGGAGGGCCGGTGGAGGTGGATGAGACCCTGCGGGTGCCGGGAACGGAGTGGCTGTACGTGGTCGGGGACGCCAACGGCAGGGTGCTGCTGACACACATGGGCAAGTACCAGGCGCGGCTGGCAGCCGATCACATCCTCGGTCGGCCAGCGGGGGGCCTGCGCTTCGACGGGCGGCGCTCCCCGCGGGTGATCTTCACCGAGCCCCAGGTGGCGGCAGTGGGCCACACGTTGCGCGGGGCGCGGGAGGTGGGTCTCAACGTGCGCGCGGTCGATCACCCCACGGAGGGCAGCGCGGGGGGTAGCTTCGTGGGCCGCGACGCCCCCGGCACCGTTCGCCTGGTGGTGGACGAGGACCGGCGGGTGCTGGTGGGGGCAACATTCACGGGGGTTGAGGTAGCCGAGCA
>DATMPY010000005.1:0-35942 GCA_035566955.1 Solirubrobacteraceae bacterium
ACCGTCGGTAGAGGTCGCTGCCGCAGATCGGCTCGCCCGGCCTGGAGCGACGCTGAAAGACCAGCTCATCGCCGTCCTTGCCCTCGCACAACGGCCAAAGCACCCTACGAACGTTCGCGCTCATCGGCACCGGCCGGGCGCTCCGCCCCTTGTTGCCCGCGAAGCCCCCGTCGGTTGTGTAGCCGTCCTCGAGGCGAAGCACGTCCACCAGCCGACCTCGACCTGATCGAGATCGCCGTACGCGTCCCGCGCGCCACGCTTTGCTTGGAGACGGCGCTCGCACGCCACGAGCTCATCGACTCGATCCCGACCGCCATCGACATCGCGATCCCGCGCGGGAAGACCCGTCCAACCCTGAAAGCTCCGTGTCCCCTACCTGAGCCATCGGTCGTTCCCAGTCCTCTCGCAGGCCGCGCGGGCTTGATGACGTCGATCAGCCTGATCGCTTTCCGTCGATCAGCCGGGGACTATTCCGTCGATCAGCCGGACCACACGGTACGATCATCCAGTGGACGCGCACTTCCTCGACCGCCATGTTCGCCCGTATGTAGTCGAGGCGCTGACCGACACGCGGGTACCGCGACAAGGACGGCCGCGAGGTCGATGTGATCATAGAGCGCCGCGACGGCACAGCGATCGGCATCGAGGCAAAGTCAGCTGCATCCGTCGGTCCCTCGGACTTTCGTGGCCTGACGCGCGTGCGCGACGCGCTCGGCCAGCGCTTCAAGGCCGGCGTAGTGCTCTACACGGGCGCGAACACCGTGTCTTTCGGCGACCGCCTCGCCGCGATCCCACTCGAAGGACTATGGACAAGTCGCCACGGTCACATAGATCCCACCGTCACGCCGTGACAGTCCCCTGACCCCCCGTTTCGAGCTCCCCTACTCTCCCAAAACTCTCCCAGCACGAGCCTTCTTGAGGACACCTGAGAGCACCTGAGATCCCCGAGAACCGCTTAGATAAGCCAAAAGCAGCAGCTTCCGACGCACTGCAAAGCCGTCTACACCGGTTCGATTCCGGTCGTCGCCTTCGATGCAAAGTGCCTGCAAATCAGCGGGTTTCTGTAACCGTTCAGTCGCCTTGGGGGACATAACTCGGCGGTGTCGAATCTTTCTGCGAGCCTCGTGATCAGCATCCAGCGTTTGTCGTCGAGCCGTGGGCGGTACGCGAGATCGGCCTCGACCTGGACAGGCTCGCTCAGACCGAGTCGGTGTTCGCGCTGGCGAACGGTCGCGATCACCAGTTCTGAGGACATCAGGAGCTCCTTGATCTCGGTTTAGAGGCCTGTTTGGGCGGTGATCTTGCCGGTCTTGACCGCCTTGGCGAGGGCCTTGTAGTCGCGTTTGTTCTGCTCCGCGTAGGCGCTTGAGAACTGGACGATGGCGCGGTCGAAGCTGGGCCCGCGGCCGAGATAGGCGGCGATCGCGATGCGGTCGCCGCTGCGGGCGTGCGCGCGTGCGAGTGTCCAGCCGCACAGCCTGCCGTAGACGGCCAAGCCGTGGGGGTTCATCTGCTCGATTTCCGCCGAGCCCTTCCAGTCCTTCAGCTGGCGTCCGTAGAAGTCGCGATCTTTGCCGTCGATTCCCTCCTCGACGTGCAGCCAGCCGAGGAAGATATCGCTCGAGGCCTGCATCAGCCGCTGTCCGGTGACGACGCGCTGGCCGTGGTTGTCGAACTCGCTTGGGCCGAGGAACTCCTCGAGTACCGACGCCTCGGCCTCCTTCAGCTGCAGGAACAGCGGGTCCTGGCCGTCTCGGCCCAGCATCAGCGCGATCCATGCGCGCGTGCCGACGCTCCCCACGCCGACGACCTTGCGCGCGATATCGGTCAGGCGGAACTCCTCGAGCAGCACGCGCCGGTCGTACTCCAGCGTCTGGCGGTAGGAGCGCACCAGCTCCTGCAGGCCCTCGAACATTTCAGTGCGTTCGGCGCCCCGCGCGAGGTCGTGAATCGGGACGATCAGCGGCGGTTCGGCGACGATCCGCGCCTCGCCGTCCACGACGTGGGTCAGTTTGGAGAAGGCCGACATGCTGTCCTTGGTACGGGCCTTAGCAAGGGCCTTCTCGGTCCGCTTGACCTGCCCGGGTTTGAGCTGGGACCCCAGCTCCTGGAGGGTGCTCTCGATATCCAGGTGGGCGTACCAGACGTCGAGGTTCTTCATCGCCGCGAAGCCCGCCATCGCGGTGCGGTACTCCTCGACGGTGTCCAACACCACCTGCTCCTGGTCCTTGACGGGGAAGTCGTTGTCGCGCGCGGCGATCAGCATGCTTGCGGCAAGGCGCTTGACGTCCCACTCCCACGGCCCGGGGAGCGTCTCGTCGAAGTCGTTGACGTCGAACATCAACCGCCGCTCGGGCGAGGCGAACACACCGAAGTTCGACAGGTGCGCATCGCCGCAGCACTGCACCATCAGCCCCGAGCGCGGCGTCGCCGCCAGGTCGCTGGCCATGATCAGCGCGGCCCCCCGGTAGAACGTGAACGGCGAGACCAGCATGCGGCCATAGCGGATCGGCACGAGCTCCGGCACCCTCGTCTGCGCCTGACGCTCGAGCAGCTCGATCGGGTCGGCGCGGTGGGCCACCGGCTCGAAGACCGCGTGGCTGGAGCGCGGCACCTCGGCCCGCGCCGCCTTGCCGCGCGCCGCGCGCTCGGCGGGCGTCAAGTGGGGCACCGCGGGTGCCGTCTGCCTCGGGGTAGACATTGCCTACTTACATCGATAGCACGCCCGGGCGTATTTGGATCACCCCAGCTCGGAGCGCAGCGCCAGCGCCCGGTGCGACGCACGCGCCCCACCACGTCCCCAAGGAGTGGAGCGAGAAGTACAAGGGGCGCTTCGACGAGGGTTGGCAAGGGGCGCTTCGATGGGGGTTGGGACGCGATCCGCGAGGAGACGTTCGCCCGCCAGAAGGAACCGGGCGTGATTCCCGCCGATACGGACCTGGCCGCGCGCCCGCGAGTAGCCACGGCGATCCAGTAGCGATAGGAGACCACAGCGTGCCCACTGTGAGCGGCGCGAGTGCCACAGCAGCGCCGATCGTCCCGCTCTCGCTGTCGCAAGCGAGCTGCCGTACAGCGCACAGCCGGTTCTGTTGACCGCGACGTGCGCTGCGCATATCGTCGTGCGACGCTGCGACCTCGGATTCTTCATGTCGAAACCAACCTCGGGCTGCGACCCGGGGGTGTCGAGCGGCTGGGCGCGGTTCTGCTTGAGCTGGGACTCGCCGAGCGGATAGACGCGCTGGTGACCCCTGCTGTGCGCGCCCCGGCGTTTGACGATCGGCGCGACCCGGAGCTCGGGGCGCGCAACGTGCGGGCCGTGGCCACGCTGGCGATCGAGCAGGCCGACCACGTCTGTCGGATCCTCAACGCAGGCGAGTTCCCGGTGGTGCTGGGGGGAGATGACAGCGTCCTGTTGGGGTGCCTGCTTGCGCTGCGGCGGCTCGGGTCGACCGGGCTGGTGCTGCTCGACGGTCACACCGACTTCTGGGACCTGCCCGACGGCACGGGTGAGCTGTCCGACAGCGACCTGTGGATCGCGACCGGTCACGGCCCCGACGCGATCTCAGACCTCGAGGGGCGCCGGCCCCTCGTGCCGGCCCGGGCGTGCGTCGTGTACGGGCATCGCGATCGCGCCCTGCAACTGCGCGACGGCAGCCGGGACGTCTACCGCGAGCCGATGCTCGTCCGTAACCTGGCCGAGCTTCGCGCTGCTGGGGTCGAGGATGCCGCCAACCACGCGGCGGCCTTCCTGGCCGCCGAGGGCGTCGACAGGGTGTGGCTTCACCTCGATGCGGACTGCCTCGACGACGCGTTGATGCCGGCGGTCGACTGGCGTCTGGATGGCGGCCTGACGCCGAGCGAGGTGGTCGGGCTTGCCCGTCCGCTGGTGAGCGGCGGGCTGATCGCGGGCATGGACGTCACCATCTACAACCCAAGCTTGGACACCGACGATCACGCCGCTGGTCGCGTGCTGCTCGACGTGGTAGACGCGATACTTGCCTGACGATCTCCTTCCCGGGGCTGACCCGGGTGTTCGCCCGCCGAAGCTTGCCGAGCGGGCCGGAGCCCGCCGGTTCGATTCCCGGTCGTCGCCTTGAGATCGTTTAGGGTGGCCGTCAGACTCACGCCGTGACATCCAGCGAGGCCAGAGCAGACCGCCGTGACCGTTCGCGGGAGACCCCGCGGCCTGTGCCTGTGCCCACGCTGGCACCGCGGTTCGACGAGTGGGAGATCGAGCTTCACGGACGCCGTGTGGTCTACAGAATCGCCCGCCCACCCGCGGGCAGCGGACCCCCGGTGGTGCTGATCCACGGGATGCTCAACTCATCGAGCCACTGGCGGTCGGTGGCAATGAACCTGGCGGGCGACCACACGGTGATCGCACCGGACCTGATCGGGCACGGGGACTCGGCGGCGCCACGCGGCGACTACTCCCTGGGGGCGCACGCCTCCAGCATCCGCGACCTGCTGGCCGCGATGGGGATCGATCGCGCGAGCATCGTGGGACACTCGCTCGGAGGGGGGGTGGCGATGCAGTTCTTCTACCAGTTCCCCCAGCGCACCGAGCGGCTCGTGCTGATCTCCTCCGGCGGCCTCGGCCACGAGGTCAGCCCGATGCTGCGCACCGCCGCGCTACCCGGCGTCTCCGCGCTGCTGTCGCTGACCATCCACCCCCGTCTCCTCGGCGCGCTGGCGGACACCGGGCGCCGCCTGCGCGAACGCGACGTGCGCCTCGGGGTGCACGTGCAGGCGCTGGCCCGTGCGCTGGGCCCGCTGGAGAGCGCCGGCGCGCGCCACGCGTTCCTGCAGACGCTCCGCGCGGTGATCGACGTGCACGGCCAGCGGGTCAGCGCGACGGACCGTCTGTATCTGCTGGAGTCGATGCCCACGCTGATCGTGTGGGGGGAGCGCGACAACACGATTCCGCTCCGGCACGGACGCCACGCGCACGCGGCGATCCCGAACAGCCACCTCCGAACGCTGCCCCGCGCGGCGCACTTTCCGCATCTCGAGGATCCAGATGGGCTCTCCGAGGTGCTGCGGGAGTTCATCCAGAGCACACGGCCGGGCAGGATCGACGATGCCGACTGGGGGGCGGTGCTGTCCAGGCGCTCGCCCCCCAGACGGGTGGGCGAGGTCGCCGCATAGGGTGGGCCGGCGCGAGCGTTGTGCTCGCCCAAGCCGATCGCTCTTGGTCGTCCCGGTCGGCGCATGCGCCGACCGGCGGGGCCGCGCATGCGCGGCCCCGGGACGCGCCGCATGCGGCGCGTCCACCGTTGGCGCATGCGCCAACGGCAGGAGCGTGCATGCACGCTCCTGGAGCATGGCCGCATGCGGCCATGCTGGCGGTGCCGTGTACGGCACCGCCCTCCAGATTGCACTGTTATCGGCACCTCATCGTTTCACTGCTCACGATGCAGATCCCGCGCCGTCGCGCTCAATCGTGTGGGGCATCGCGTCATTCTGGGGCCGATCCACACCCTCCCGCACGAGGGTACGCAGTTGCGCCATCAAGCTACCCGCCTGCTTTTGGAATGCGTCGCCGCCCTGCGCTCTCTTGGCACGAACAGGCCCCCGAGCAAGACCTCCGGCGGGATCCCTAGCCCGTCGGCGAGGATGAGCAGCATCGCCAGGTGCGGCTCCCGCAGTCCCAGCTCAAGCGCCCCGAGGTGAGTTCGGTGGACGTTGGCGATCTCCGCCAGCGCCTCCTGCGAGAGGCTCCTGCGCTCGCGCTCGGCGCGCAGTTTCTCTCCGAACGCCAGCAGCAGCCGTGCGCGCTCGGTCTTGTATGCGTCGTCGACCACCTTTGGCGCCTTTGGGGTTGGCTGCCCGAGGCTCATGGCCGGAGGCCTGCTCGCCGAGCGTTGAAATCCTGCAGCCTCCACGCAGCCAGCCGAAGGACAGGCCGCGTGCACACTGGTCGCGTGGACGCTGGTTGCGTGAACACTGCATGCGTGATAGGTTGATCGGTGGATGCAGACAAGTGGCTACAATTCTATATGCCGTCACCCCTTACCTTTCACCGCTCCCGACCCCTCCACCGCCACCGATCCACGCCCAACTCTCGTCGCGATGCCTCGGCCGCATGACTTGGATCGATCCCCCACGCATGCGACACTTGAGGGTGTGGAGCCAGCTCATGTCACGCTCAGCGGCGATCTGTCGGGGGACTACGTGGTCGAGGACCGCCATCCCGACGGTCGTGTCCTGCTGCGACCTGACCTGAGCGTGAAGGCGATGCTCGCTCGCCACGGGGAGCGCAAGCTGACCCCCGAGGAGTTCGAGCAGCACTTCGGGCGGCTCCCCACAGACGGCGAGGGCTAATCGGTGGCCGACACCCAAGCTGTGCCCACGGTGCCCGTGGAGTTCCACGAGGAGGCCATCGCGGAGGATCTCACACACCACCCATCGACCGCCCGCAAGGCGCTCGAGCTGTTCCGGCGTGAAGTCGACCGCTGCGGCGAGCTGCCCGTCTCCCGCCTCAAGCGCTGCGATGCGGAAGGCCGCGACGGCACCCGCCTCGCGGGCTGCGTGAAGACCTACGTTCCGTGGCCAACCGGACGCTATGGCCTCGTCCTGCTTCCAGTAGCCCATCCCACTAGACCACTCGCCTTGCGGGCCTTCGCCTACGGTGTCCGCCACCCCGGGGCGAACAAGCCGAGCGTCTACGAAATCGCCGATCGACGACACAACTCCGAAAGCGCGTGACCGACCGCTTCAAGCCTCCCCGCGAGTCTCTCCGCCCAAAGTCTGCCCACCCGAGCGTTTTTTGAGGGCGCGCCCACCACCTCGCGCCGAGAAGGCGACACGAGGGCATCGCGGTGGAGGACCGCGCACTCGGGGCGCCCCCGATCGCTACTCGGTGGCGAGCTACGCACCTGCTACTCGGTGGCGAGGTAGCGCACAACGTCCGTAGCGTCAGCGGCCAGTGCCGTGGCATCCTCGCCGCTCAGGTCGCCGAACGGCTCCAGCAGCACCTCGCCGCCCGGCATGCTCCACGTGGCCACCGCATGGCCACGGATGAGCGCGAAGGGGCGGAAGAGGCCATTGACGGTGATCACGGCGCGGTGTTGTCCGAGGATCGCCTCGCGTGAGCACCAGCCGAGCAAGATTGGATCGAAGGCGCCGAGCAGGCGTGGTGGCGGCAACGCCGCCTGGGGTTCGCGGCCGGCCAAGTCCAGGAGCCCGTCTTGGCGCTCTGTGAGCTGGGAGGCGATCGCCTGCAGTCCAGCGCGCACGTCGCGCAGTGGGAGCCCCGCCCACTTTGCCAGGTCGCGCTCGTGGGCCGGACCGTGTCCGAGCAGGTAGCGGCGGGCGAGTTCCGCCAGGGCGAGCTCGCGATCGACCGGCCGCTGCTCGCCCAGCCAGTCGCGCACGAGCGCATAGGCGTGTTGGCCGCCGATCATCGGCCCCCGCACAGCCAGGCCAAGCAGGGCGGCGAGCCCAAGCAGGTGCACGAGCGCCTGGCCCCCCGTGCGCACACCCGTCGCCGCGATCCGCTCGCCCAACTGCTGACGTGTGAGCGGGCCTTCCTCGGCCAGCGAGTGCTCGATGATCTTCACGGCACGCTCAGCCGCGTTTGGCGGGACGCCCTCCTGGGCCAATCTCCGAGCGTTGCCCGTAAACCGACCGGGTGCGCTCAGCGCGTGCAGCCACGGGTAGTCCTCGCTGCGCACGAGGTGCAGCGTGCCGCGGTTCAGCCAGGTGATCACGAGCGTGCGCTCCTCGCTCAGCGCGCGATCGACGTCGGCCGCGGACAGGCCCGTTGTCCGCGAGCGGATCGCCAGCCGCGCGCCGCGCGGGTCCTGGCCCTGGACCGCCAAGAGCCGCTCCGCCACGGCGACCGGGTCGCGGGCCGGTTCTCCCGCGAGCAGCTGCGCGGTGAGGCGCTCGGCGATCATCGACGCCCGCCAGTATGGCGATGCCTCCGCATCGTGCGTGCCCCAGGGATGCGGCTACGCTGCTACGCGGAGGCGCAAAAGCTCGTTCGCCACGACACCCACCACCTCAGGAGGAGCCATGCCCAATCCCGTTGTCCACTTCGAGGTTCTCGGCAAAGACGCCGAGGTGCTCTCGCGCTTCTACGGCGAGACATTCCAGTGGGAGATGGAGTCCGTGATGCCGACCTACTCGATCGCCAAACCCGGTGGCGAGGGGGGGATCGACGGCGGTGTGGGCTCGGCGCCCGAGGGCTCGCCCGGCCACGTCACCTTCTACATCCACGTCGACGACATCCCAGCGGCGCTCGAGAACATCGCCGCCCACGGCGGCAGCACCCTTGCCCCGCCAATGGACATCCCCGGCGGCGGCTCGATCGCGCTGTTCGCCGATCCCGAGGGCCACGTCGTGGGGCTGTTCAAGCGTTGATTGCCGCGGCGGCGAGGCGCCTTTGTGGGCGGCGTTCTTCGTGTGGCTCACCCGTCGCATAGGCAATCTTGGTTGGGAGCCGGACCGCCTTTGTGGGCGGGGGCGGCTTGGGTGTATGTGTATTTTTTGAGCAGCGTCTGACTATGGTTATACGCTGCTCGTTTTTTTGATATCCCCACCGGCCCGTCCCCGTGGGATCGAGGTGGCGCTGTCCCCACCCATCGCCATTCGCGGGTAGCCTCCAGCGCGCGGCCATGCCCATCACGATCACCCTCCCAGACGGCAATCAACTGGTGCTCCCCGACGGGGCCACCGGAGCCGACGCGGCTGCCGCGATCGGCCCCGGTCTCGCGCGTGCGGCGATTGCGGTGGAGGTGAAGGTCGATGGGAACGGGAAGGCCGGGAAGCCCGGATCGGGACAGGCCGCCCGCGCCGCGGTGAGTAAGGCGGAGGCCGAGGCGCAGGCGCGGGCCCCCGACGTGCGCGATCTCGCACGACCGCTCCCCGACGGGGCGCGGATTGCGATCCTGACCGCGCGCAGCGAGGGGCTCCAGGCGTTGCGGCTGATCCGCCACGACGCCGCGCACGTGCTGGCGAGCGCGGTGATGGAGCTCTACCCGGGGGTGAAGATCTCGATCGGGCCGGCGATCGAGGATGGCTTCTACTACGACTTCGAGTTCCCCGACGGGGTGAGCGTCTCCGAAGCCGACTTCCCCGCGATCGAAGACCGAATGCGCGCCCACGTGAAGGCCGCGGAGCCCTTCGAGCGCGAGGACATCCCCGTCGAGGACGCCCGCGCGCGTTTCCAGGCGGCTGGCCAGGACTACAAGGTCGAGCTGATCGACGACCTGGTGCGCGCCGCGCGTGAGGGTGGGGCCCGTCAGGAGGATGGGGCCCGTCAGGAGGATGGGGCTCGCCAGGAGGATGGGGCTCGCCAGGGGGATGGGGCTCGCCAGAAGGGCGAGGATCGTCAGGGGGATGGGGCCCGCCCGGAGCCAGGAGATCGGGGCGAGGGCGCAGAGCGCAACACGCCGTTGGAGACGGTGTCGCTGTACACCAACGGCCCCTTCACCGACCTCTGCCGCGGCCCCCACGCGCCGAGCACCAAGACGGTGGGGGCGTTCAAGCTGCAGTCCGTCGCGGGGGCCTACTGGCGGGGGGACTCCACGCGCACGATGCTGACCCGCATCTACGGGACCGCGTTCTTCACCAAGGCCGAACTGGAGGAGCACCTGGAGCGCCTGGAGCAGGCGCGCGCGCGCGACCACCGCAAGCTCGGGCGGGAGCTCGATCTCTTCCAGTTCTCCGAGCTCAGCCCGGGCGCCCCCCTGTGGAAGCCCGCGGGGATGGCGGTGTGGAACGCGCTCACCGAGCTGTGGCGCGAGGAGAACCGCGCGCGGGGCTACGAGGAGGTGAAAACCCCGATCCTGTTCGACGTGGACCTGTTCAAGCGCTCGGGCCACTGGGAGAAGTACAGGGAGAACATGTACTTCACCGAGGTCGACGAGCGCCCCATGGGCCTGAAGCCGATGAACTGCCCGGCCCACATCCAGATCTACGCCGACCGCCGCCGCTCCTACCGGGACCTGCCGATCCGCTACTCCGAGGTCGGCCTCGTGCACCGCCACGAGCCCTCCGGCGTGCTGCACGGCCTCCTGCGGGTGCGACACATAACCCAGGACGACGCCCACATCTTCTGCACCGAGGAGCAGGTCCAGGAGGAGGTGGTGCAGTGCCTGCGCTTCGGCTTTCACATGTACGAGCTGTTCGGCTTCAAGCCGCGCCTGGAGCTCTCCACGCGCCCGGCGCAGCGGATCGGCAGCGATGAGATGTGGGACCGCGCCGAGGGGGCGCTCGCGGGGGCGCTCGACGCGGAGGGCATCGAGTACGAGATCAACCCCGGCGACGGGGCCTTCTACGGTCCCAAGATCGACCTGCACATGACCGACTCGATCGGGCGCTCCTGGCAGCTGGGGACGGTGCAGCTCGACTACTCGATGCCCGAGCGCTTCGAGCTCACCTACACCGGCGCGGACAACTCAGAGCACCGCCCGGTGATGATCCACCGCGCGCTGCTGGGCTCCTTCGAGCGCTTCATCGGCATCCTGATCGAGCACTACGCCGGCGAGCTGCCCCTGTGGCTGGCGCCCGTGCAGGCGATCGTGCTGCCCGTCTCAGACCACTTCAACCAGTACGGCGCTTCTGTGCAGGAGCGCCTGTGCGAGCATGGCCTGCGCGTCGAGCTCGATGATCGCCGCGAGTCGGTCCCCCGCAAGGTCCGAGATGCCGAGCTGCGCCGAGTTCCAAACATACTCGTTGTCGGCGGGCGGGAGGCCGGGGAGGGTACGGTGTCGGTGCGCACCCGCTCTGGCCCGGGTGAGCACGGCATAAGGGAGGTCGGCAGCGCCTCGGTGGATGAGCTCGCCCGGCGGCTGGTGGCGCATGTGCGGCAGCGCGCGTCCTCGCCGTCACCGGAGGTCGGGCAGAAGGACACATAATGCACATCGTGGGCCAGTGGGAGCAGTTTTGAGGGGCGGGAATCGGATGGTCGCCGAAAAGCCCCCCTTGCGCGCCACCGACGCACCGTTATACTCGGGCGCCTTGATCTCTCGCACCCCACCCTCAGTGCGCCGCGCCCTGAAATCGGCTTGACGCGCGCACAGGACAGCTAGTGCCGGTACCTCGCAGGTTCGACCGGCGCCCGCCCGAGCGGGACACCACGAGGATCAACGAGCGGATCCGCGTGCCCGAGGTGCGCCTGATCGACGACCAGGGCGCCCAGGTGGGGGTGATGAAGACCCCCGACGCGCTGCGCTTCGCCCAGGAGAAGGAACTGGACCTGGTGGAGGTCGCCCCGGAGGCCCGCCCCCCGGTGTGCAGGGTGCTGGACTACTCCAAGTACAAGTACGAGCAGGCCCAGAAGCTCAAGCAGGCGCGCAAGCACCAGCAGCAGATCACCGTGCGCGAGATCAAGTTCCGCCCCAAGATCGCCCAGCACGACTACGACACCAAGAAGGGCCACGTGGAACGCTTCCTGCGCCACAAGGACAAGGTCAAGGTGACGATCATGTTCCGCGGGCGCGAGGTGACCCACCCCGAGCGGGGCACCGCGATCCTCGACCGCCTCGCCGAGGAGCTGGCGGAGCTGGGGGTGGTGGAGCAGCGCCCGATGCAGGAGGGGCGCAACATGACGATGATGATGGCGCCCTCCAAGGCCGTGCTCGCGGGTCGCCTCGAGCACTCCCCAGACGGCGCCGGGCCCGCCGCCGCCGATGGCACCGCTGCGCCCGATGCGTCCGTGCCTGGTGGCGCCGTTGCTCCCGATGCGTCCGTGCCCGATGACGCCGCTGCCCCCGCTGCGTCCGCGCCCGATGCCGCCGTCGGTGACGCCGCTGCCCCCGACGCGTCTGTGCCCGACCCATCCGCACCTGACGTTCCCGCGACTAGCGGCAATGGCGCGGGCGCCGTTCACGAGGAGTCCTCCGTGGAGGCGCCTGGGGACGCTGCCTAGGCGCGCGTCGCCCTGGGCCTGACAGGCTCTCAGGCGGCGACCCGGCTGCCCTTCATGGCGAACATCGCGGCGTCCGCGTGGTGCAGGAGCTGCTCCGCGGTGGACCCGTCGTGCGGGTACACGGAGGCCCCGAGGCTGGCCCCCACTTTGACGGCCCCCGCCTCGACGCGTACGGGCTCGGCCAGGCTGAGGCGCATGCGCTCAATGAACGCCTCCACCTCGCGGGCGGGGTGGCGGAGCATCGAGAGCAGGGCCACGAACTCGTCCCCCCCGTAGCGGGAGATCAGCTCCTCCTCGCGCACCGCCCCCGCGAGGCGCTCGGCGATGCTGCGCAGCACCGCGTCCCCCGCGCGGTGGCCAAGGGTGTCGTTGACCTGCTTGAAGCCGTTGAGGTCCATGTACACGAGGGCCACCGCGCAACCGTGGCGCTGGGCGCGGGCGATCGCGCGGTCGAGCTCTTTATGAAAGAGCCTGCGGTTGGCGAGGTCGGTGAGCTGGTCGTGGTGGGCCTGGTGCTGGAGTTGCTCGAGGATGGTGCGCCGCTCGCTGATGTCCGCGAACGTGGCGATCGCCCCGCACGAGCGCCCCTGGTCGTCGAGCGCGGGTCGGGAGCCGAGCGACAGCCACGCGACCGCCCCGTCGGACCTGAGCACCCCGATCGTGACCGACCGCCGCGAGCGCCCCGTCTGCAGGGTCTCCGCGGTGGGGTGGGTGGCGACCGGCCAGGGGGAGCCGTCGGTGTGCAGGAAGCGCCAGCGCCGGTCGCGCGCGTGGCGGGCGAGCAGCTGGTCGTGGCTCATGCCGAGGATGCGCCCGGCGGCGTTGTTGGCGTAGACCACGCGCCCGTGGCGGTCGTACACGAGGACCCCCTCGGCGAGCATCTCGGTGGTGACGTGCATGCGGTTCTCGAGCGCGCGCAGCTCCGCGCGGCGTCCCCGCAGCTCGGTGCGCAGGCGCTCGGCGGAGGCGATCGCCTGGGCGAGGCGCTCGCAGGCAAGGTCCAGGGCCCGCTCCGGGTCGGCGGCGCCGGCCTCGGCGATCTCGCGCAGGGCGTGGGCGATCGCGGCGGGGGCGTCGGGGGGGAGGTGCTCGGGCTGCTCGGGGTGCTCGGCGGAGGGTATGGAGAGATGTGCGATCGAGGCTCGATCCATCGCGGTTGTCATCGGCCGCGGGGGGCGATTACATGACAGCCATATGCGCCCCTGGACGGCGGAAGACCGGATCTTGCGCCACATTCTCCGGGGAGTCCGGCTAGTACAAGCGGCCGTTGTCCACGCCCCAATTCCCCACCGAACTTCCGGCCGCGTGTACTGGTGGAGGGCGGTCTGCCATAATCACCGGCTCGCGATGCCCAAGATGAAGACCCACTCCGGCGCCAAGAAGCGCTTCAAGGTCACCGCCACCGGCAAGGTGCGGGGCCGGCACGCCTTCACGAGCCACATCCTGGAGAAGAAGTCCCCCAAGCGCAAGCGCACCCTGGGGGCCCCCGCGGTGCTCTCCGCGCACGACACCCCGCGGGTCAAGCGGATGCTGGGGGTGGGCAAATGACGAGGGTCAAGCGCTCCGTCCACGCGCGCAAGAAGCGCAAGGCCACGCTTGAGCTGACCAAGGGCTTCCGAGGGGAGGCCCACTCCAACTACAGACGCGCCAAGGAGGCGCTGATCAAGGCGGACACCTACGCCTACAGGGATCGGCGCAACCGCAAGCGAGACTTCCGGCGGCTGTGGATCACCCGCATCAACGCGGCGGCCCGCCAGAACGGGATGAGCTACTCCCAGTTCATGCACGGCCTCGCCCTGGCCGGGGTGGAGCTGGACCGCAAGGTGCTGGCGGACATCGCTGTGCGCGACGGGGAGGCGTTCCGACGTTTCGCCGAGGTCGCCCGCGAGGCGTCGGCCGCCTGACCCACCGGTCGCCGACATCCCCAGTCCTCCGGGCGCCGCTCCTCAAAGCAGAGGGGAGGGCGCCCTTTTTGCATCAGATGCCGCTCCCACCTGAACACCAAAACGAGGATCGATCGTTCCGTCCCAAGCAGTGAGGATGATGCAACCGACCCTATCCAAATCCAAAAAAATGAACCCCATCGCCTCCTCCCACAACCCCCGTCTGAAGCAGCTGCGCCGGTTGCAGCGCAGGCGCGAGCGCGCGCGCACGGGATGGTTCACCGCGGAGGGGGAGGACCTGATCGCGGCGGCACGGCGGGCGCGGTGGCCGGCGGTGGCGGGCTACCGCGTGGCGGGCAGCGGCCTGGGGGGCGGGGACTTCGTGGACGTGGAGCCCGAGGCGCTTGCGGAGGTCTCGGCGCTGGGCTCGGGCACGCGGGTGATCGCGGTCTACGCCCAGCGCTGGCTGCCCGCGCCGGTGGGGCCACTGTGCGTGTACCTGCACGGGGTCTCCGACCCGGGAAACGTGGGCACGGTGCTGCGCGCGGGGCTCGCCTTCGGGGCCTCCTGCGTGGCGTTGGGGCCGGGCTGCGCGGATCCTTTCTCCCCCAAGGCCGTGCGGGCTGGTATGGGGGCGATCTTCGCGGTCCCCCTCGCCCGGGCGCGCGCGCTGGAGGACCTCCCGGGGGAGCGGATCGCGCTGGTGTCCGACTGCAGCCCACCCGCCCAGCCACTGGAACGGCTCCGCGACCAGGTGAGAGGGCAACCCGTGGCGGGGTTGGAGGGGAGGATGGGCTGCGCCCGAGATTCGCGCGCGGGGAGGCCGAGCGTAGACCCCAGCGAGTCGCTCTTGGGTTCATTGACCCTGCTGGTCGGCTCCGAGCGCGATGGTCTGCCCGAGGCCTTGGTGGCCGGCTGCGAGCGGGTGGCGCACATCCCGATCGCCAGCGACTCCCTGAACGCGGCGATGGCGGCGACCATCGCGCTGTACGAAATGACTAGGGTCTGGGCGTCGTGATCGAGCGGATCGCAGAGTTGCGCAGTCAGGCCGCGGGCGAGATCGCCGCGGCCACGAGCGCGGATGCCCTCGAGCAGCTGCGGGTGCGTCACCTGGGCCGCCGTGCCGAGCTGCCCCAGCTGCTGCGCGGGGTGCGCGAGCTGCCTCCGCAGGAACGGGGCGCCGTGGGCAAGGCAGCCAACGAGGCGCGGGTGGCGCTGGAGGCGCTGATCGCCGAGCGGGACAGGGAGCTCTCGGAGGCGGAGTTGGAGACGCGCCTGGGGGGGGAGCGGGTGGACGTGACGCTCCCCGGGGACCCGCCGCAGCCGGTGGGCAGGCTACACGTGCTGACGGCCACCCAAAGGGAGCTCGAGGACATCTTCCTGGGCTTGGGGTTCACGGTGCTGGAGGGGCAGGAGGTGGAGACGGTGCACTACAACTTCGACGCCCTCAACCACAGCCCCACCCACCCCGCGCGGGCGCGGACGGACACTTTTTATGTAGCCGACGAGGTGGTGCTGCGCACCCACACCTCCCCGATGCAGATCCGCGCCATGGAAGCCCACCCGCCGCCCCTGTACGTAGCGATCCCCGGCAGGGCGTACCGGCCGGACAGCGACGCCACGCACACCCCCCAGTTCCACCAGGTGGAGGGGTTGGCGGTGGACGAGGGCATCACGCTGGCCGATCTCAAGGGCACCCTGCTGGCGTTCGTGCGGGCGGTGTTCGGGGATGAGCGGGAGGTGAGGCTGCGTCCTCACTTCTTCCCCTTCACCGAGCCCTCCGTGGAGGTGGACGTGTCCTGCTTTCACTGCGCCGGCAAGGGCTTCCTCGGAGACGGTGCACGGTGCTACCTGTGCAAGGGGGAGGGGTGGCTGGAGGTACTGGGAGCCGGGGAGGTGGACCCCAGCGTGTACTCATACGTGCCCACCACCGAGCGCAACGCCCCGGGGTACGATCCCGAGCGGGTGCAGGGCTTCGCGTGGGGCATGGGGATCGAGCGCATCGCGATGCTCAAGCACGGGGTCCCCGATATACGGCTCTACTTCGAGAATGATCTCCGCTTCCTGGAGCAGTTCGGATGAAGGTTCCGTTGGATTGGCTGCGCAAGTACTGCGACCCCGCGCTGGACGTGCACGGGATCGAGGAGCGCTTGACGATGACGGGGACGAAGGTGGAGGCGATCCACCACCACGGGGTGGGGGCGCCGGAGCGGTTCGTGGTGGGGAAGGTGCTCAGCTGCGAGCGCCACCCCGACGCCGATCGCCTGAGCGTCTGCGAGGTTGATTTGGGACCCGCCCGCCCCGCCCGCCCGGCCGCGCCGGATGGCCCGGCGCGGATCGTGTGCGGGGCCCCCAACGTGGCGGCGGGGCAGACGGTGGCGGTGGCGTGCCCGGGGGCGGTGATGCCGGACGGGATGCAGATCGAGCGCGTAAAGCTGCGGGGGGTGGTCTCGGAAGGGATGATCTGCGCCGAGCACGAGCTGGCGATCGATTCGGGCGCGTCCGCCGGGGGGATTCTCGTGCTGGACGATGTCCTCGGCGATGGCCCGCCCGCCCCGGGCACCCCGCTCGCGGAGGTGCTGCCGATCGCCACGGAGGTGGTGGAGCTCGAGGTCACACCCAACCGCCCGGACTGCCTGGGGGTGTACGGAGTGGCGCGCGAGCTGCACGCCGCCACGGGGGCCCCGCTCGCGCCCGAGCCCTGGCGGGAGGACCCCGGCTCGGAGGGGCCCCAGCCTGCCGCATCCACCCCGCCCTCCGTGGAGGTGGAGGTGCGCTGTCCCGACCTCTGCCCCCGCTTCACCGCGAGGGTGTTCGAGAACGTCACCGTCGCACCGTCTCCACCCTGGCTGAAGGCGCGGCTGAGCGCGGCGGGGCAGCGGCCGATCAACAACGTGGTCGACATAACGAACTACGTGATGCTGCTCTCGAGCCAGCCCTTGCACGCCTTCGACCTCGACCGCGTGGCGGGGGGGCGGCTCGTGGTGCGCCGCGCGGGGGAGGGGGAGCAGGTGCAGACCCTGGACGGCCAGACCCGCACGCTGGACGGGGAGATGGTGGTGATCGAGGACGGTGAGGGCCCCACCTCGATCGCCGGCCTGATGGGCGGGGCGCGCTCGGAGGTGGGGGAGGGGACCACGCGGGTGCTGATGGAGGTCGCCACATGGGACGGGCCGAACATCCACCGCGCCTCGTGGGCGCTGGGGTTGCGCAGCGACGCCTCGGCCCGCTTCGAGAAGGGGCTGCCCCCGGAGCAGTGCATGTACGCGCAGGCGCTCGCCGCCCGCCTGATGATCGAGCTGTGTGGGGCCACCCTCGTTCCCGGCACGATCGACGTGGGGGAGTGGGAGGAGAAGATTGGATCCTCATCGCTGGCCATCCACCTGCGGGAGGACCGCCTGCGGGGGATCCTCGGGGTGCCCGTGCCGCGGGCGCGCCAGCGCGAGATCCTCCAGGCGCTCGACTTCCACGTCGAGGATGCCCCCGACGGACTGCTGGTCACGGCGCCCCCCGTGCGGCGCGCGGACATCACTCGGGAGGCCGACCTGATCGAGGAGGTCGCTCGCATCGACGGCCTGGAGCGGCTGCCCGCGACCCTGCCCCGCCACCGCCCCGCGGGCCGCCTCTCACCCGAGCAGCGCCTGCGCCGTCGCGCGGTGGACGCGCTGGTGGGCAGGGGGCTGTACGAGACGGTGGGGTGGACGTTCACCTCGCCCGAGAGCCTCGTGGCCCTGCGGCTCGGCGCGGAGGACCCCCGGCGCACGGGGGCGGTGGCGCTGGAGAACCCCCTCTCCGAGGAGCAGGCGCTGCTGCGCACCACCCTGCTCGGCTCGCTGCTGGACAGCGCCGCGCGCAACGCCGCGCGGGGCAACCACGACGTGCGGATCTTCGAGGTGGGGACCGTGTTCAGTCGCTCCGGCGTCGCCGAGTCCCTGGGGGGTGAGGGGGCTCGGGGCGGGTCGCGGGAAGATGTCCTGCGGGACACCGGGGTCGCGGAGCACCGCGCGCTCGGGGTGCTGCTGAGCGGCCGCGTGGCCCCCCCCACGTGGAGGGCGCCCGAACCCCAACGCACGGATCTGCACGCGGTGAAGGGCGTGCTCGAAGCACTCGCCGCGGCGCTGCGGGTGCCCGTGGAGTGCCGCCCCGCGCAGGCCCACCACCCGTTCCTGCATCCGGGCCGCGCCGCGGAGGTCTTCGTGGAGGGCGAGCCGCTCGGGTGGCTCGGCGAGTTGCACCCGTTGGTGTCCGCCTGGGACATCCAGGGCGCGGCGGTGATGGAGCTCGACCTCGACCGCGTCCTCGCCGCCGCCGCGCGGGAAGCCGACACGCGCGCGTACAGCGACCTGGTCTCCTTCCCCGCCCTGCGCCAGGATCTCGCGGTGATCCTGCCCGAGGAGGTGTCCGCCGCGCAGACGCTCGCGCTCGTGCGCGACGCCGCGGGCGACCTGTTGGACGAGGTGAGCGTGTTCGACGTCTACGCCGGTCCCCAGGTGGGCGAGGGCAGGCGCTCGCTCGCGCTGGCGCTCGCGTTCCGCGCGCCCGACCGCACGCTCGCCGATGAGGACGTGGCGCCCGTGCGCGAGCGGATCGTGGCCGCGCTCCGCGAGCGGCTGGGGGGTGAGCTGCGTGGTTGAACAGGGGCAGCGCTTCGCCTCCGGCTCCCCCCGGGTGCTCGTGGCGGGCGCCACCGGCTTTGCGGGGGCGCTCGCCGCGCATCTGCTGTGGCGCCATCCCCGCTTCGAGCTCGCCGGGGTCACCGGACGCTCAGAGGTGGGCAGGCGCCTGGATGAGCTCTATCCCCGCTACCGCGTGCCCCTCACGATCGAGGAGTTGGACCTCGACCGCAGCGGCGGCGAGTCCCCCGGCAGCTCCGCCGATGCGTCCCCGGCTGGCGCAGGTGGGGGTGCTGGCGCGGGTCGGAGTGCTGGCACGAGTCGGGGTGCCGGCCTCGATGCTGCCGTGGTCGCCTACCCTCACGCCGTTGCCGCCCCCACCGTCGCAATGCTGCGCGAGCGCGGAGTGCGCGTGGTTGATCTGAGTGCGGACTTCCGCCTCGCCGACCTGGCCACCTACGAGCGCTGGTATGGGCCCCACCCCCGGCCCGAGCTGCTGGCGCAGGCGGTTTACGGGCTCACCGAGCTGCACCGCGAGCGGATCGCGTCCGCCGGGATCGTTGCCAACCCTGGCTGCTACCCCACCGCTGCCGTGCTCGGCCTCGCCCCCCTGGCGCGCGCGGGGCTGATCGGCGACGTGGTGATCGACGCCAAGCAGGGCATCTCCGGCGCCGGGCGGGCGTTCGACGAGACCACCCACCTCTCGATGGCCGGCGAGAACATCCTCCCCTACAAGGTCGCCGCCCACCGCCACACCCCCGAGATCGAGCAGCAGCTCGACGAGCTGAACCACATCAACCCCTCCCTGCGCGTCCAGTTCCAGGCCCACCTCGTGCCGCTCGACCAGGGGGAGCTCGCCAGCTGCTATGTGACCTCCACACGGCCCGTCTCCGAGGCGCAGCTCGGTGAGCTCTACCAGGAGGCCTATGCCGCTGAGCCCTTCGTCGAGGTGGTGGACGGCCCCCCAGGAGTGCGGGAGGTGCTGGCGACCAACTACTGCCGGCTGTTCGCCGCCGCGGACTCCCACACGGGCAAGGTGCTCGTGTTCTCCGCGATCGACAACCTCTGGAAGGGCACCTCCTCCCAGGCCGTGCAGAACCTCAATGTCATGTTTGGCCACCCCGAGACCGAAGGACTGGTATGAGCACGTATGGCGGCGCTGGATCGGCGTCCTCGATCGCTCGTGTACCGAAGCCGGGAGACACTCGCTTCGCTCGCATCCCCGTTTCGGCCAGCACACTTCGCTCACTGCGTCCTTGTCCAGCTTGCCCTACGTGCCCATACCGGCGCAGCTTGAACGCGGAGGGCTTGTGATGAGCGCCGGCGAAGACGTGTTCGGAGATCGGAGCGCCGGCGGCCCGCCGCGGCCGTTCTTCGGATCGCGCTGGGTTCCCGCTCCCGAGCACGTGCGCGAACTCGATCCGGACGCGGGCCTGCCCGCGGGCTTCCGCGCGGCGGGGGTGGCGTGCGGGATCAAGCCCAGCGGCAGGCCCGACCTCGGCCTGATCGTGTGCGACGCCAGCCCTTCCGCGCGCCCCGCGAGCGCCGCGCGGTTCACCGCCAGCGGGACCCCCGCGGCGCCGGTGCTGCTCACCCGCGAGCGCTGCTCCCTTGGCGCGCTGCGGGCGGTGCTTGCCAACTCCGGTTGCGCCAACGCGGCCACCGGCAAACGTGGGCTGGACGACGCGGCCAAGACCCAGGGGGCCGCCGCGATCGCGCTGGGGGTCCAGGCGGAGGAGGTCGCGCTCGCCTCCACTGGCGGGATCAGCCACCTGCTGCCGGTGCCCAAGATGCTCAAGGGCATTCTTCACGCCAGCCGCGAGCTGCGCCGTGAGGGCGACGTGGACCTCCAGCAGGCGATCCAGACGACCGATGCCTTCGAGAAGCGCGCCAACCTCGAGGTGCGGCTTCCCTCCGGGAGCGTGCACCTCAGCGCCCAGTGCAAGGGGGCCGGCATGATCTCCCCGAACTTCGCCACCATGCTCTGCTTCGTGCAGACCAACGCCGTGCTCGATCCCCCCACAGCGGATCTGCTGCTCGGCGTCTGCGTCAAGCGCTCCTTCGACCGCTGCTCCGTCGATGGCCAGCTCTCCACCAACGACGCCGCGATCCTGATGGCATCTGGGGCGAGCGCCGTCCACGTGGCCCCCGAGAGCGAGGACGAGCTGCGCTTCGGCGAGGCGCTCGACGCGCTGCTGCGCCAGCTGGCGATCATGATGGTGGCCGACGGCGAGGGCGCCCGGCGGATCGCCCGCGTGGTCGTCCACGGGGGGGGCGCCGAGAACGTGGAGGCCGCCGCCCGCGGCATCGCCAACTCCCCGCTCGTGAAGACCGCCCTGCACAGCGCCGATCCCAACTGGGGAAGGATCATCCAGGCTGTCGGCAGCGCCCTGCCGGGCACCGCGCCGCTGCCCGTGGACCTCTCGATCGAGGGGATCCAGGTGTGCTCCGCCGGCACCGCGATCGACTACGACGAGGGCGCGCTCGCGCAGGCGATCCAGGCGCGGGAGATCGAGTACGAGGTGACCCTGGGTGGGCGGGGCCCGATCCACGCCGAGACCGAGGTGCTCTTCTCCGACCTCTCCCACGAGTACGTGACCATCAACGCCGACTACACGACATGAGCACCCATGCCGGCGCTGGCCGGCGTCCTCCCTCCCTTACCGAAACCGGGAGACACTCGCCTGCGGCGAGAATCCCCGTTTCGGCCAGCCGAGCACACTGCGGTCGGTGCGTCCTTGGCCAGCTTGGCCTGCGTGCTCATGTCGACTGAAGCGGAGGACTGTTCGATGCGCGACGTCACCACCCTGCTCGAGGCGCTGCCCTACATCCGCGAGTTCCACGGCAAGACCGCCGTGATCAAGTACGGGGGCGCCGCGATGGAGGACGCCGATCTGCGCGAGGAGTTCGCCCGCGACGTGGTGCTGCTCAAGTACGTGGGCCTCAAGCCCATCGTCGTCCACGGCGGGGGGCCCGACATCACCTCCTACATGGAGCGCCTTGGCCTGCCCGTGCAGTTCGTCGGCGGCCTGCGCGTCTCCGACGAGGCCACCGTGGAGGTCGCCAAGATGGTGCTCGTGGGCAAGGTCAACAAGGAGATCGTCGGCCGCCTCGCCCGTCACGGCCAGCCCGCGGTGGGGCTCTGCGGCGACGACGGCTCGCTCTTCCGCGTCTCCCGCCGCACCGCGCCCGGCGGTGAGGACATCGGCTTCGTCGGGCGCATCGAGCGGGTCAACGTCGACGTCCTGCAGCACATCGCCCGCGACTACATCCCCGTGATCGCCTCCGTCGGCGCCGACCGCGAGGGGCATTCCTATAACGTCAACGCCGACGACGCCGCCGGCGCGGTCGCCCGTGCGCTGGGGGCCTACAAGATCCTGTTCCTCACCGACGTTCCCGGTTGGCTCGCCACCCCCGAGGACTCCGCCAGCCTGATCGTCCAGGCAAGCGCCGAGCAGGTCCGCGACGCCCTCCCCCGCCTGGACGGGGGAATGCGCCCCAAGCTCCAGGCCTCCCTGGACGCGATCCAGGGGGGTGTCAGCTCCGCCCACATCATCGACGGGCGCATCCCCCATTCGCTGTTGCTGGAGCTGTTCACCGACGCGGGGATCGGAACCAAGATCGAGGCCGCGCCGTAGTGGGGGCGCATGCGGATAGCGCGAGCAATGACCGGGAGTTCGGGTTTCGACACCGGGGGCTCTCTGGGTTGCAGCATCGGAGGGGCGCCGGTTTGGACACCGGGGGCTTGGGTTTGCGATATCGAAGGTGCGCTGGTTGGGACGCCGGGGAGAGCCCTGGGTTTCGATCCGGGGGGAGCCCTGGGTTTCGATATTAAAAAATCAAGCTGCGTATAACGATCGTTAGACACAACTCGAAAAGAACATATGCACCTTCACCCACCCTCCCCATCTTCCGCCCATGCTCGCTGAGCTCAAACAGATCGAGGATCACAGCTTGATCCGCTCCTACGCGCGCCAGCCCGTCGAGTTCGTGCGCGGCGAGAGCACTCGCCTGTGGGACGCGGAGGGCAACGAGTACCTCGACTTCCTCTGCGGCATCTCCGTCACCAACGTCGGGCACTGCCACCCGGAGGTCGTGCGGGCCATCTGCGAGCAGGCAGCCCGGCTGATGCACGTGGGCAACCTCTACTACACCGCTCCCGCCATGCGCCTCGCCGAGCGCCTCGCCGAGTCGAGCCTCGGGGGGCGGGTGTTCCTCTGCAACTCCGGCGCCGAGGCCAACGAGGCCGCGCTCAAGCTCGTGCGCAAGGCCCGCCCCGGCGGGGATATCGTGGTCGTCCACCGCGCCTTCCACGGGCGCACCTACGGCGCCCTCTCCGCCACCCCCCAGGAGTCAAAGCAGGCCCCCTTCGCCCCGCTCGTGCCCGGCTTCCGCGCCGTCGCGGCCGAGCCCGAGGCGCTGCGCAATGCCGTGGACGGGCGCACCGCCGCTGTGCTGCTCGAGCCGATTCAGGGCGAGACCGGGGTCAACGTGCTCTCCGAAGAGCTCCTGCGCGCCGCCCGCGCCGCCTGCGACGAGCACGGCGCCGCGCTTGTCTTCGACGAGGTCCAGAGCGGCATGGGGCGTACCGGCAGCATGTGGGCCTACCAGCAGACCGGCGTTGTCCCCGACGCGCTCACCGCTGCCAAGGCCCTCGCCAGCGGCCTGCCCGTCGGCGCGCTCGTGACGGGTCCCCGTCTCGCGGATGTGTTCGAGCCCGGCGACCACGGCTCCACCTTCGGCGGGGGGCCCGTCGTCTGCGCCGCCGCCCTCGCCACGCTGGAGGTCATCGACGACCCCGCCCTGCTCGCCCGCGTGCGCGAGCTCGGCGTGCGCCTCGCCGCCGGCCTCGAGCAGCTGCCCCACGTCCTCGCCGTGCGCGGACGCGGCCTGATGCTCGCCTGCGACCTCGACGTTCCCGCCCCCGACGTCGTGCGCCGCGCCCTGCTCGAGCAGCGCCTAGTAGTCAACGCCACCGGCCCCACCACCATGCGGCTGCTACCCCCGCTGGTTATCTCCGAGGCCGACGTCGTAGAGGCCCTCGGGCGGCTGGGCGCGGCGCTCGGCGGATAGGGCGCTCAACCACGAGCGGCCGGGCCGCTGCGCTGCCGGCAGGTGCTGGCCCAGCGGATTGGCCGCCCGGGGGATAAGGTTCCCGCCCGTGAGCGAGCACACCGGCTTTCCCCCCCGCACCGCCTCCTACGAGGCCGACCCCGAGCAGGTGCAGCGCGTGCTGCTGCTCTACTCCGGAGGCTTGGACACCAGCGTGATGCTCAAGTGGATCCAGGACCGCTACGACGCGGAGGTCGTCTGCCTCACCGTCAACCTCGGGCAGCCCGGGGAGGACTACGGGGTGATCGAGGAGAAGGCCCGCCGGCTGGGTGCCCTGGAATGCCATGTCGTGGACGCCCGCGAGGAGTTCGCCCGCGACTTCCTCGCCCCAGCGATCCGCGCCAACGCGCTCTACGGAGGGGGCTACCCGCTGTTCACCGCCCTCGGGCGGCCCCTGATCGCGAAGCTCGCCGTCGAGTACGCGCGGCGCCACGGCTGCGACACGATCGCCCACGGGTGCACCGGCAAGGGCAACGACCAGGTCCGCATCGAGGCCACCGTCGCCACCCTCGGCCCCGAGCTGAAGGTGATCGCCCCCGTGCGCTCCTGGCAGATGGGCCGCGAGGAGGAGATCGCCTACGCCCGCGAGCACGGGATTCCGATCAAGGGCGGGGCCGAGACCGTCCCCTACTCGATCGACGACAACCTCTGGGGCCGCTCCTCGGAGGGACGCTGGATCGAGGACCTCGCTCACCCCCCCGATGAGGATGTCTTCCAGCTCGTCACCCCCCCAGAGCGCGCCCCCGACGAGCCCGAGACCGTGGAGATCGCCTTCGAGCGCGGGGTCCCCGTGGCGCTGGACGGAGAGAGGCTCGGCCTCGTGGAGCTACTCGAACGCGCCGCCGAGCTCGGCGCACGCCACGGCGTCGGGATCGTCGACCACATCGAGGACCGCATCGTCGGCCTGAAGGTTCGCGACATCTACGAGGTCCCCGCCGCCGCCCTCGTCCTCCCCGCCCACCAGGAGCTCGAGCGGCTCGTGGGGACCATCCACCAGAACCAGTTCAAGCCCCAGCTCGACCACCAGTGGGCATACCTCGTCTATGCCGGCCTCTGGTGGGAGCCCTTGCGCTCTGACCTCGACGCCTACATGGACTCCGTCAACGAGCGCGTCACCGGAACGATCGGCCTCAAGCTCTACAAGGGCCACGCCCGCGTGGTCACCCGCGAGTCATCCAACGCCGTCTACGACGCCAGCCTCGCCTCGTTCTCGGAGTCCGGGGGCCTCTTCTCCCAGGCCGCCTCCCCCGGGTTCATCGAGCTCTGGTCCCTGCAGTCCCGCATGGCCTGGCGGCTGCGCGGGGAGACGTAGGGACTCTCTCGCGTCCGCCCGGCGCCGCACGAGTCTGGGTGGCGCTGAGGCTCGTGACAGGTCCGGGTTGCGGTGGGGTCACCGCGGACAGGTCGCGCTGAGGCGTCCGACGGCGCCCATACTCTGAGCACGGTGATTCCCGAGGGAGATGACGTCTCGCGCGTTGGCCCGCCGCTGGAGGGCGGACGCGATCTGCTCGCCGAGCGCCGCGCACGCCGCGCCGGGCTCGTCGATCAGGCTCACCTCAGCCGCGCCGAGGCGGCGGAAGCCACGGTACGTACCCTGGAGACCCACCTCGCCGACCTGCGCCGTCGCCAGGTGGAGGTCGAGGGCGAGCGCGAGCGCGCCGTCGCCCAGCTCGCTGAGCGCGAGCGCGAGCTGCGCCGCGTCAAGCAGCGCGAGTACGCTGAGCAGCAGCTGCGGGTCGAGGCCGAGGAGGCCGCGATTCGCCTGCGCCGCGGCCACCGCGCCGAGCTCGACCGCCTCCAGCGCCGCGCCGAGCAGGCCCATGTCGCCGCGCAGGTCGCCGAGGAGCGCCGGGCCGCGCTCGCCGCCCGGCTCGCCGCGGTCAACGAGAGCTGCGCTCGCCTGGAGCGTGGCATCGGCGCCCTGCAGAGCGTCGCCGCCGAGCTGCGCGGCACCTTCGAGCGCGATCACCATGCCGCCCAGGCCCGCATCGTCGAACTGGAACGCCAGCTCGCTCGCAACCTGAAGCCCGAGCGAGACGAGTCCGCTCGCCGCGAGGAGATGGCCGGGGCGCTCGCCGCCGCCGTGGAGCGCCTCCGCGCCCGTGCGGCTCCGGCCCCAGAGGCTTCCGCTGTGGCGAGTCCGGCCCCCGAGGCCCCTGTGGCGACTCCGGCCCCTGAGGCGACCCTGGTCCCTGAGGCTTCGGCCTTTGAGGCCCCGGCCACCGCGGTGCCCGCTCCCACCCAGGAGATTCCCACGGTGTTCGTGGTGCCCCGCCTGTTCCCCGCAAGCGGACGGCGCTCCGGGCGGCTGCGCCCCGCGGTGCGGCGCATCGCCACGCGGTTGGTCGAGTGGGCCGATCGCACCCAAGTGCCGCCTTCCTAACCGCCAGCTCCTCCGCCGCTCCCGGGCCTAAGATCCACCTCGGTGTCCCCGCCCGCCTGCGCTCATCTACACGTCCACTCCGAGTACTCCCTGCTCGACGGCGCGTGCAAGATCGAGGCCCTCGCCGCGCGCGCCGCCCAGTTCGACCAGCCCGCCCTCGGCCTCACCGACCACGGTGTGATGAACGGGGCGGTGGAGCTCCACAAGGAGTGCGCCAAGCACGGCATCAAGCCGATCGTGGGCTGCGAGATCTACCTCCTCGACGGCGCCGGGAAAGGGGGCCGCGGCGAGCGCAACCACCTGACCCTGCTCGCCGCCGACGACGCCGGCTACCGCAACCTGGTCAAGCTCTCCTCCGCCGGCTTCCTGGAGGGCCTGCAGCGGGGCAAGCCCACCGTCGGGATCGAGCAGATCGCCGACCACGCCGAGGGCGTGATCGCGCTCACCGGGTGCCTGGCCTCCCGCTTCTGCCAGCGCCTGAGCGAAGACCGCCCCGGCGACGCCCGCGCCCACGCCGACGAGTTGCTTGGCATCTTCGGCCCCGAGAATGTCTACTTCGAGCTGCAGAAGAACGGGCTCGCCCCCCAGGAGAAGTGCAACGAGGGCATCGAGCGCATCGCCCGCGAAGTCGGCGGGCGCCTGGTGGGCACCGGGGACGTGCACTACCTGCGCCGCGAGGACTACGAACACCACACCGCGCTCCTGTGCGTGCAGACCAAGAGCACGATCGCCGCCCCCAAGCTCACGTTCGACACCAACGAGTTCTACCTGCGCGACAGCGCCGAAATGGCCGAGTCCTTCGCGCGCTGGCCCGAAGCGCTCGCCAACACCCTGGAGATCGCCGAGCGCTGCTCGGTGAAGCTCGAGCTCGGCAAGCAGCTGATCCCCAGCTTCCCCACCCCCGAGGGGGCCTCCGAGCGCGAGTACCTGCGCGCGCGGGTGCGGGAGGGTATGGCGCTGCGCTACGGCGACCCCCCGCCCGCGGCGGCGGTGGAGCGGATGGAGATGGAGCTCGGGGTGATCGACCGGATGGGCTTCAACGCCTACTTCCTGATCGTGTGGGACTTCGTCAAGTACGCCAAGGAGAACGGCATCGCCGTCGGCCCCGGGCGCGGCTCGGCCGCCGGCTCGATCGTGGCCTACTGCCTGCAGATCACCGACGTGGACCCGCTGCGCTACGAGCTGCTGTTCGAGCGCTTCCTCAACCCCGAGCGGGTCTCGATGCCGGACATCGACATCGACTTCTCCGTGCGCGGACGCGAGCGTGTGATGCGCTACGTCACCGAAAAGTACGGGCGCGAGTCGGTCGCCCAGATCGTCACCTTCGGCAAGATGCTCCCCCGCGCCGCCACCCGCGACGCGGCGCGCGTGCTCGGCTACGACTACGGCGCCGGCGATCGTCTGGCCAAGTTGATCCCCGACCCCATCATGGGCCGCTCCCCCTCCTTCGAGGAATGCCTGAAGTCGGGCGAACCCCTGCGCAAGGCCTACGACGAGGAGCCCGACGCGCGCCGCATCCTCGATACCGCGCGTGGCCTCGAGGGGATCGTGCGCAACTCCTCGATCCACGCCGCCGCCGTCGTGATCGCCGACCGCCCCCTGACCGACATCGTCCCCCTGCAGCTCGCCGACGCGGGGACCGGCGAGAACGGCGAGCGCAGCTACCGCACGGTCACCCAGTTCTCGATGAAGCCGATCGAGGAGATTGGCCTGTTGAAGATGGATTTCCTCGGGCTGCGCAACCTCGACGTGATCGAGGACGCCCTGGACATCATCGGGCGCTCCACCGGGGAGCGCCCCGACATGACCGCCCTCCCGCTCGACGACGCGAAGACGTATGCGATGCTCGCCCGGGGGGACTCGATCGGGGTCTTCCAGTTCGAGTCCGAGGGGATGCGGGAGGCGCTCAAGAAGGTCCGCCCCGACGAGTTCAACGACCTCGTCGCGCTCAACGCCCTCTATCGCCCCGGGGCGATGGACCAGATCCCGGTGTACGCCAAGGGCAAGCGCAACCCCGAGACGATCGCCTACCCCGACGAGCGCCTGCGCGCGATCCTCGAGTCATCCAAGGGCGTGATCCTCTACCAGGAGCAGTCGATGCAGATCGCCAAGGAGCTCGCCGGCTTCTCCGGGGCCAAGGCCGACGATCTGCGCAAGGCGATCGGCAAGAAGAACCGCCAGGCGATGGCCGCGCTGAAGCCCGAGTTCGTGGAGGGCTGCCGCGCCTCGGGCACGAGCCCCGAGGTGATCGAGTTCCTGTGGCAGACCAACGAAAAGTCAGCGGACTACTCCTTCAACAAGTCCCACGCCGCCTGCTACGGCCTGATCGCCTACCGCACCGCGTGGCTGAAGGCCAACTATCCCGCCGAGTACATGGCCGCGCTGATCTCCTCCGTTATGTCAACCAAGGACAAGGTGCCCTTCTTCGTGGCTCGCTGCGAGGAGATGGGGATCGAGATCCTGCCCCCCGACGTCAACCTCTCAGACCACGAGTTCACCGTCGTCGACGGCAATATCCGCTTCGGCCTCGACGCCGTCAAGGGCGTGGGCTACCAGGCGGTGGAGGCGATCAAGCGCGCTCGTGAAGGATCGGGACCCGCCCGCTCATTCACCTCGCTGTGGGACTTCTGCGAACGGGTGGACAACCGCACGGTCAACAAGAAGGCGATCGAGGCGCTGATCAAGTGCGGCGCCCTCGGCTCCACGGGGGCCACCCGCAAGGGCATGCTCACCGTGCTCGAGCTGGCCCAGGCCGCGGGGCAGAAGGCCCAGCAGGACGCCCAGATCGGCCAGGGCTCGATCTTCGACCTCGACGGCGGAGGCGGCGCGGAGGGATCGCTCGACCCGGCCTCAACCGGCAACGGCGCCCGGGCGGGTGGGGGGCCCGGCAATGGGCTGATGCGCCCGAGCCATCCCCCGATCCCCGCCGAGGAGCTCGACCAGGCCGAGCTGCTGGCTGCGGAGAAGGAGGCGATCGGGTTGTTCGTCTCGGCCCACCCCCTAAAGCCCGTGCGCGAGGCGCTGCGCGCACGCGCCGACTGCCCGCTGGCGGCGCTCGCGGAGCGGCGTGACAAGGAGTGGGTCACCGTCGGGGGGATCGTCACCGAGTCCAAGCGCATCCGCACCCGCAACGGGGACCACATGATGTTCGCCACCCTCGATGACCTCGAGGGAGCGGTGGAGATGCTCGTGTTCGGCAAGGCTCTCGCCGAGCACGAGGCGGTGCTGGCCGTGGACCAGGTGGTGCTGGTGCGCGGTCGGGTGGACCACAAGGAAGCGGGCAAGACCTGCCTGGTGGTGCAGTCCGCCGAACCGTTCCAGCCCACCGAGCAGGAGATCGAACGCGCGAGGGCGACCTCCGCGGCGGCGAGGAGCACGGACACAGCCGCAACCGCATCCACAACGGTGGCGCGAGCCAGGGGGGAAGGCCCGGCGGGGTGTGTCGATCCGATCCACCTGCGCGTCGACGCCACCCGGCTCCCGGCGAGCTTCATCGAAGACCTCAAGCACATCATCGAGAGCCACCCCGGTCCCGCCGAGCTGGTTGTGGAGATGGCCACCCGCACCGGACCCCGCCGCCTGCGCCTCGGCGAGGCCTACCGCGTGGCGCCCACGCCGACGCTGCACGCCGAGCTGGAGCAGATCAGCGCAGTCGCCGTGCCTGTGGCCGTGGCGTAGGCGCCGCTCAGCGTCCGCGCCGAGCCACCGCGAAGGGTGCCTCCGCGGCCGGTTTCGCTGCCCGGCGTTTACGCGCCTGCAGACCCCGCGCGCGCAGCTTCATCGCCAGCGCCACCTCCTGGGCGGTGGGTCCGCCGTCGCCGGGGGTCTCGAGCACGCAGGGGAGACCCTCGAAGGGGGCCGCGGCGAGGAATGTCGCGCAGCCCCGCTCCCCGAGCTCCCCCTGCCCCACGTTGGCATGGCGGTCGCGGTTGGAGCCCAACCCGCCCTGGGAGTCGTTGAGATGCAGTGAGCCCAGGCGCCCCAGGCCGATCTTCTGCGCAACCTCCTCCAACAGCGAGTCCAGCCCGGCGGGGGTGCGGACGTCATAACCGGAGGCGTACAGGTGGCAGGAGTCCAGGCATACGCCCAGTCGCCCATCCCCGCCGGCGGCGTCGAGCAGTGCGGCCAACTCCTCGACCGAGCGCCCCAGCGTTCCCCCGGCGCCGGCGGTGTTCTCCAGGTGCAGCGCACAGCCCTCGCTCTCGGCGAGCGCCTCGCGGATCGTGGCGCCCGCGCGCTGGATCGCGTGCCCCACGTCCCCCGTCTTGGCGGAGCCCGGGTGCAGCACCACTCCGGACGCGCCGATCCGCTCCCCCACCCGCAGCGAGTGGGTGAGGGAGGCAAGCGTTTTGGCGCGGATGTCGGGGTCCTCGCTGGCGCAGTTGAGCAGGTACACCGCGTGGATCAATACCCCCTCGATGGGGCTCTCTCGCAGCGCCTCGCGGAATGCGGCGAAGTCATCCTCGCTGTACGCCGTGGGGCGCCACATGCGTGGGGATTGGTTGAAGATCTGGATCGCCCGGCAGCCACGCTCCATGCCGCGCTCAACCGCTTTGGGTAGCCCACCGGCCGGGGAGACGTGCGCTCCGATTAGCATGCGCGGATCATAGGGCCCGCGCCAAAACATCTGCCGGCCTGCCATCTACTCTGGCGAGGGCCCTTATGCGTGTGAGGTTCGCTCCATCCCCCACGGGGGCCCTGCACATCGGCGGGGCGCGCACGGCGCTGTTCAACTGGCTGCTCGCCCGCGGCTCGGGGGGGGTGCTGGTGCTGCGCATCGAGGACACCGACCGCGAGCGCTCCACGCCGGAGAACGTGGAGCAGATCCTCGACGCGCTGCGCTGGCTCGAGCTCGATTGGGACGAGGGGCCGGTCTTCCAGTCGCAGCGCTCCGAGCGCCACGGGGAGGTGCTCGAGGAGCTGCTCACCTCGGGGCATGCCTACCGCTCGACGGCCACCGCGGAGGACGTGAAGGCCTACAAGCAGCGCCACGGCGCCGATCGTGGCTTCCGCGGGCAGGAGGTCGGGGCGGGGGGAGCGCCCATCGCTGGCGGTGGAGGAGAGCTTGCGGCGGCCGGTGGGGGTGAGCCCACCGCGGCCGCGGCGCAGGCGGCGGTGCGCCTGCGCGTCCCCGACGAGGGGGCCACGGTGGTCCACGACGCGATCCGCGGAGAGACCCGCTTCGAGCACGTGCACCTGGATGACCCCGTGATCGCGCGCTCGGATGGCTCGGTGCTCTACAACTTCGCGGTCGCGGTGGACGACCTGGATGCGGGCATCACCCATGTGGTGCGTGGCGAGGACCACCTCTCCAACACCCCCAAGCAGCTGCTCGTGCTGGAGGCCCTCGGGGCGCCGCAGCCGGTGTACGCGCACCTGCCGCTGCTGCATGGGCCCGACGGACGCAAGCTCTCCAAGCGCCACGGGGCGGCCTCCGTGCAGGAGCTGCGTGCGGCGGGCTACATGCCCGATGCGGTGCGCAACTATCTCGCGCTGCTGGGGTGGGGTGCCGGGAACGATGCCACGGTGCTGAGCACGGAGGAGCTCATCGCGCGCTTCGCGCTGAAGCAGGTGAGTCGCAACCCTGCGCAGTTCGACGAGACCAAGCTGCGGTGGATGAACGGCATGTACATCCGAGGGCTGCCCGTGGGTGAGCTGGCGGGGCGGATCGCGGAGTACATCGGACGCGAGGGTCCCGCAAGCGCGCGTGCGCTACTCGCCTCGGCGGAGGCTGGGCCGAGACTGGATGAGGCTGAGCCGCGCTCGGCGGAGGCTGGGCCGAGACTGGATGGGGATGGGCCGCGCTCGGCGGAGGCTGGGCCGAGACTGGAGGAGGCTGGGCCGCGCTCGGCGGAGGCGCGCGCGCGTATGGAGCGGGCGGTGGCGATCAGCCAGGAGAAGATCACCACCCTCGCGGACTTCTGGCCGCTGGCGGGGTTCCTGCTCGGGGAGCCCCCCGTCGACGACCCCGGCGCGCGGGAGCGGTGGCTGAACGAGCAGGGCAGGGCGGCGCTCGCGCAGACCCGCGCGGCGCTGGCCGAGGCCTCGGGCTTCGAGGAGCAGGACGTGCAGGCGGCACTCCAGGTAGTCCAGGAGCGTCTGGGGTGCAAGCCGCGTGACATCTACCAGCCGCTGCGGGTGGCGCTCACGGGCACGACGATCTCACCGGGAATCTTCGAGAGCGTCGCGCTGCTTGGCCGCGAGGAGACCCTGCGCCGGATCGACGCGGCGCTCGCGCCCTAAAGAGCTGAGGGGCAGGGTCGATTACCCATTCATACCTGCGGCCAAACGCCCTCAACCATCCGTCCAGTCCTGCCGATAGGTCACCCTAGAGGCCGGTGAGCCGGGCCCCTCTTCAAGTCAGACCAGGCGCCCAATGGATTGGGCGATAGATCGATTCGAAGGGCAGGTGTGCAGGAGCATGCAGGCAACAGCCACCACGAGGCAGCAGCGGGCCACGGATAGGTCCAACGCCGCCAAGGAGTCCAATCTCGCTCAGGCCGGGACGTCTCCCGCATCCGGGGGGTCTCCCGCCACGGGGGCGTCTCGCGCAGCGGCGGCGTCTCCTTCCCCCAAAGGAGCGGCGGCGTCTCCCGCCGCCAACGGCTCGGCGTCGACGGGGGCGCGCCATCAGAACGAGGGCCACGGCCGGCGTCTTACGCAGGCGTTCGAAGCACTCGAGAACTTTCCGGCGCTGGCGGAGTCGCGCAAGCGGCTGCTGGCGGTGATGTCTGGGGACCACGTGGCAACGGCGGACGTGGTGAGCGCGGTGGAGTCGGATGTGGCGCTGGTGACGGCGGTGCTGCGCATGGCCAACCAGGCGCAGGGGACGCGGGGCCGGGTGGACACGGTGGTGGGGGCGGTGGAGGTGCTCTCCCCGCAGACGGTGCAGGCGCTGGCGGGGCGGGTGCGGACGTTCGACTTCTTCGAGCGGGCAAGCGTGTGGGACGCGGCCCCGGAGCGCTTCCGTCTGCACGCGCTGGCCACGCAGAACGCGGCGGACAGGGTGGCGGCGGAGGTGGGCTACGAGAACCGCGATCGCCTGACGGTGACGAGCCTGCTGCACGACGTGGGCAAGCTGGTGCTGATGCACGCCTACCCGGGTTACCCCAAGCAGGTGCACCAGGGGGCGCGGACCCCGGAGGATCGCATCCACCAGGAGCGCAGGGAGTTGGGCGTGGACCACGCGCTGGTGGGTGGGGTGCTGGCGCGCCGTTGGGGGCTGCCGGTGTCGGTGGCGAGCGTGATCGAACGCCACCACAGCTCCGAAGCGGCCGGCGAGTCGGCGTTCGTGCGCCTGGCGGACATGCTGGCCCACTACACCCAAGGTGCCCCGGTGTCCCCGGCGGAGATGCTGCGCACGGCGCGCACGGTGGGCCTTGGCCCGGATGAGCTGCGCAAAGTGATGTACGAGCTGCCGAACCCCACGAGCCAGCGCCAGCGCCACGTGGATCCGTGCCCGCTGTCGGGCCGCGAGCTGGGGGTGTTGCAGCGCCTGGCGGAAGGCAAGGTGTACAAGCAGATCGCCCACGAGCTGACGCTCTCGACGAGCACGGTGCGCACGCACCTGCACAACATCTACGGCAAGCTCGGCGCGGTGGACCGCGCGCAGGCGGTGCTGATGGCGACGGAGCGCGGCTGGTTGTAGACCCGTAGCATCGCGCAGGTGAGCGCGCGATGATCTCGATCACGAGCAAGTCCCCGTATGCGGTGCTGGCGCTGGCGGAGCTGGGCCGCAGGGCGGGGGCGGGCCCGGTGCCGATCGGGGAGCTGGCACGTCGGCGGGAGGTGCCGGTGCAGTTCCTGGAGCAGCTGTTCGCGGTGCTGCGCCGGGCGGGGATCCTGCGCTCTCAGAGGGGGGTGAAGGGCGGCTACAGCTTCGCGCGGGACCCGGCGACGGTGAGCGTGCTGGAGGTGGTGGAGCTGCTGGACGGCCCACTGGGCCGGGATTCGGAGGGGGTGTTCGGGGACGCGGCGCGGGCGGCGCGCAAGGTCCTGGAGGGCACAACGATCGCCGATGTGATCGAGCGCGAGGCGCGCGAGGCGGGGGCGAGCATGTACTACATCTAGGGGCGGTCCAGCGACTGAGCAAGATTTGGCTGTGTAGCGTCTTGGTTGCCTATCGGGCTCTTGGAGTGTGGTAGGCCGATTCCTGCGAAGCGGAGCCCGTAGGGCGTAGCGCAGCAGGAATCGGGCGGTCTCGTCCGGTACCCCGGGCAGGGTGCGGCTGGCGGCGTGGCGTGGCTCGGTCGGCGCGCGAGCTCGTGTGGTGGCTTGACAAGTGGGAGGGGTTGGTGTACGGTGTCTTTTGTCATGGTCATCCTTTGTGGGGGCCGGGCGTACATAGGGTCTGGTTGGGGTCATACTGCCCCGGTGGTTGACGTCAAGCGCTTGCAGGGTGTAGGTCTGGGAGAGGGCTGGGTCACGATGCATGAGGGAGCAGGGGTTTAGCGTGAGTTCGATGAGAACAGACGTTCAGAGAGGTGTTGCGCGCCCGGGAAGGGCTGATGTTAGATGCGCCAGCTTGGCGCTGTCGCATCTCTCTCTCTCTCTCTCTCTCTTCGGGTCTAGGGCCGGCAGCTAGAAGGCGTCGTTCGGCGCGAGCGCGCCGCCCGGGCTCTCCGCCATGCGGGGAGGGCACCCGTGTGCTCTGTCGAGGGCGGCTCGGTGGATCGCCCCGGGGTGGCTTTGAGTGCTTGCCTGGCGGACGGGGTCGTTCTCGCTGCGGTCGAGCTCACGAGCCCTTCGCTGGGTTGCTGCGGGGGGTGATGTAGGTGCCCCGCGCGAATGGGAGCCCTGGTGGCGCGCAGGTACGCGCCAGTGGTCTGGCGCGTGTACGCGAGGCGGGCCGGGGTGAGCGGCTGACGGGTAGGGGTGTGCCGCGTCGGCAGATCGCTGAGATTCAGCGTTCGCGGCTGCTGGCGGCGGCGGTGAGGGCCGCGGATGAGCGGGGTTACGCGAATACGACGGTCGCGGATATCGTCGCGCGATCGCTGGTTTCGCGGCGCACGTTCTATGAGATGTTCGCCGATCGCGAAGAGTGCCTGGCAGCGGCCCTGGAGGACGCTCTCGCCCTGATCGAGGCGGAGCTGGACCAGGCCTCCCTGGGGGGCCTCTCCTGGCGTGAGCGGCTGCGCAATGGGCTGTGGGCGATCCTCACGTTCTTCGATCGTGAGCCGGTGCTCGCCCGTGTTTGTGTGGTGGGGGCGTTGAGTGGTGGCCCTGCGGTGTTGGAGCGCCGCGAGGAGGTCCTCGCCGGGCTGGTGCGGGTGGTGGATGAGGGCCGCGTTCAGAGTGGCGCTCGTGCGCGGGAGTGCACTTCTCTGACCGCGGAGGGCCTGGTGGGCGCCGCGATGGCGATCCTTTACGCGAGGCTCCTGAAAGACAAGCGCGAGCCGTTGACTGGCCTGCTGGGTGAGCTGATGGGGATGATCGTGCTGCCCTATCTCGGCCCGGCTGCGGCCCGTCGTGAGCAGACCAGACCCGCGCCCGTGAGGAGCCCCGCGTCCGTGCGCGCCGCGGCCGTTTCGGTCAGGGAGCAGCCGGATCCGTTGGAGGGTGTCCCGATGCGCTTGACCTACCGTACCGCGAGGGTGCTGGAGGGGGCGCGGGAGCACCCGGGGGCCAGCAACCGCCAGGTCGCAGACCACGCGGGGATCCAGGACCCCGGCCAGGTCTCAAGGCTTCTGCGTCGCCTGGAGCGTCTCGGGCTGCTCGCGAACACCGGCCACGGCGCGCATCTGAAGGGCGAGTCCAACGCCTGGAGTCTAACCGCCAAGGGCGAGCAGGTCACGCGGAGCATCCAGATGCACACCCCACCTCAGCACCAGGCCGCGTGATGCCGCGCGTGGGAGGTGTCAAAGGGGGGACCAGTGCGTCCTTTCATTCCACAAACAGGCCGGCTGACATCCAGCCAGGTTGCGTAGCTGACACATCTCTCTCGCACCACCCCAAGAAAGGCACAAGCATGAGTAAGCCACGGGTCTTAGTCGCGTCCCTCTTCAACCGCCCCGGCGCCGCCCGGAGCCCGAGCAGCGCCGCCTTCGCCCCCCGTGCCGCCTCCCCCGACGCCG
>DATMPY010000006.1:0-14461 GCA_035566955.1 Solirubrobacteraceae bacterium
GGGGGGCCACAAACGGCAGGGCGCGGGCGGCGGGAAGCGGGCGGGCACGGGGAGCTCGCGGCGGGCCGCCAGGCTGGGTGCCGCTCGAGGCGAACGGTCGGTGGCTTCGCCGACACCGGCGGGGGCCTCGACGCCCAGCGCGTCGAGCGCACCCGCACCGATCTTGCCGAGCACTCCCGCACCCATCTCCTCGACCACGCCTCCATCGATCCCGTCGACGGCGACCTCGACGGTGAGCGCACCGGCGGCGAGCGCACCGGCGCACACGGGCGCATCGCGGCCGGTGGCGCGCGGCGGCCACTCGCACCACGTGGGGCGGAAGGCGCGGCACAGGCGCGCTCACGCCGCTGGGCGGGGTCTTTCCCGGGCGGCTTCACAGCCGCGGGCGCTCGCGTCCCTGGCGGCGATCCGGGCTACGCCGGGGCGGATGCCGCGTAAAGGGCGCACGGGGCGGGGAAGCACGGGGGGGGCGGCGCACGGCACAGCCAAGCGCGCTCCGCTGTCACCGCTGGTGACGACGATCACCAGAATCGTTGGTGTGGTCCCCACATGGGTATGGGCGCTGGTGGGGGTCCTCTTCGCGCTGACGCTGGTGCTCGGGATGCGCTCGCGCCTGTCGGCGCTGCGTGCTCGGCGACTGGAGCGCCAGCGGGGGCAGCTGCTCGAGGACGTGGGCCTGTTGCAGGCGGCGCTGCTCCCCGCTGCACCCCCCCGCCTCGGCCCGGTGGGCACCTCGGTGGCCTACCGACCGGCGGACGGTCCGGGGGCGGGGGGTGACTTCTATGACGTGTTCGCGCTCGAGGATGGCCGGCTGGCTGTGATCGTGGGCGATGTCTCCGGACATGGAAGGCAGGCGCTGCCCCATACGGCGCTGGTGCGCTTCACCCTGCGGGCGTACCTCGAGGCCGGTCTCTCGCCGCGGGTGGCGGTGCAGACGGCGGGGGCGGTGCTCGAGCACCAGCTCGGGGGGTCGTTTGTCACGGTCGTTGCGGCCACTTATCACCCACGCGATCGCATCCTGGTCTACGCGTGCGCCGGTCATCCCCCGCCGGTGGTGCTCGGCCCCCAGTCGGTGCACGGCCCAGGGCCGCTGGTGGCGCTCACGGTCTGCTCGTCGCCGCCGATTGGGGCGGGGATGCGGACGGGGACGCGACAGACGGTGGTGTCGGTCCCGGGCTCGACGCAGGTGTGCTTCCACACCGATGGCGTAACCGAGGCGAGGGTTGCGGGAGAGTTGTTCGGCACGGAGCGGCTATCGCGCGCGCTCGCGGCGTTGGGACCTCAGGCGACGGCGTCCACGCTCCTGGGTCGGGTGACCGAGGAGACCGACGCCCGCCCCGATGACATGGCGGCGTGCCTGCTGCGGATCGAGGGGGGCGCGGGCGCGGCGCGGGTGCTCACGGAGGAGATCGAGCTCGACGGCGAGCAGGTCGCGGGGGAGCGGGCCAAGCGGTTCCTGCTCGCGTGTGGGGTCGAGCGTGGCGAGATCGTGGAGCTCCTACATGCGGCGCGCGTGGCGGCGGGCGGCGCGGGCACGGTTGTGCTCGAGCTGCGCCTCGGCGACGGGCCGCCGGAGGTGACGCTGCGCGGGGACAACGTGGCGCTGCTGCGCGGGGGGCACGCGATCCAGGGGGCGGCGCTCGGGGTGTCACGATGAGCGCGGTGTCGACGCTGGCTCCCGACGCGGCGATGGTGTTGGGCATCGCATCCACGGCGATGCCGTTCGCGCGTACTCCCGAGGGCGAGGCCGAGCGCTGGCTGCGGGTCCTGCGCCTGCACGGCGAGGTGGGGGTGGCGCTGCAGACCATCGGCGTGAGCGAGGGACCGCTGGGGGACCTCGGGGAGAGCGCTGCGCGGGAGCGGACAGGTCCCGCCGGTGGGGGGTCGCACGGGGCGCGCCGCGAGGGCGCCGAGGGTGAGCCGACAGGCTCCGCGGGTGGGGGTGAGGGCGACGCGATTGCACAGGTCCTCGAGCACGCCGTCGAGATCGCGGGCCGGCGGGGCGCGGTGGGGGTCACGACGAGGGATCTGGTGATGGCGGTGATGGAGGTGTATGGCGAGGACTTCGATCGCGTGCTCCGGGCGCACGGCACCGATCGCGACGAGCTGCTCGAGCGGCTCGGCACCCGCATGGCCTGATCCTCGAGCCAAGCTGGGCCGAGTTCTTTGGGGTGCTTTTTTGGGATCGTCCACGTGGGTGGGTTGGGTGATCGGGCGTGTGGGCGCTGGGCCTCCGTGCCCCCGCGTCCAGGGGAGGTGCGCTGGACTGGCGGCGACGCGGAGCCCCGCGCCTATCCAGCACCTCGCGGTGCGGCCAGCCCCCGCTGCGCGAGCTCAGGGGTGGTGAGCTGCCGCTCGTAGGGCCCACGCCCGGTGAGGCACGCGGCGCCGCAGCGGGCGGCGAGGTCGAGCGCGGCCGCGGCCGTGAGCCCTGCCCCAAGGCCATAGGCGAGTCCGGCGGCGAAGGAGTCCCCGCAGCCGTAGGAGTCCACTGGGTGGCCGGGGGGCGGGGCGGCTGTCCAGGTACCGGAGTGCCCGGAGCGCTCCCGAAAGGCACCGCCGCGCTCGCCGTCGGTGAACACGAGCAGCTCGGCCTCGCCCTGAGCGCGGGCGGCCTCGCGGCGCTCGACGGTGTCATCGGCGCTCAGCACGAGGGCGTCCAGGGCAACGCCCCGCCCGAGGGCGTCGATCGCGCGCGGGCTGGCCACGAGCACGCGGGCGGCGCGCGCGGCGCGCAGGGCGGGGAGATCGCCGGCGGTGAAGTACACGGCGTCCATCTCCTCCAGCACGCTCCACGGCAGCTCGTCGGCTCCCAAGGGCTCCAGGCGGGACCCGAAGGTGGTGATGGTGCGCTCGCCGGCGTCGTCCACCAGGGTGACCGCGCTGCGCGTGGGGTCTCCCCGGCGGGCCGCCAACACGTGGACGCCGAGCTCGCGCAGTCGCGCCACCGCGCGGCGCCCGTGCTCGTCCTCGCCCAGGGCGGTGATCAGCACGGCCTCGCCGGCCAGGCGGGCGAGCTGCACGGCCGCGACGGCGCCGCCTCCGGCGGGCTCCTCGAAGGGGTCGTGGGCGTGCATCACCTCGCCCGCAACTGGGACGTGGGGTACGCGTGCGAAGCGCACCCACTCGACGTGGCCCACGACCGCCACCTTTGGCCGGTCTCCTTGCATGGCGGGAGTCTCACACAATCTCCGCGGGCCGCTCCGTGTGCGGGTGATCCGCAGGGCGAGGTGGCGCGTAGGAATCCAGCCAGTCCTGGGCCGCTCGGCCCCGGGAGGCGCGAGTCGATCTCCACGTACACATACCCCATACTCCGAGGTGAACGATGGGGGAGAGCTAGGTATATATGGGGTCCAGGGGCCACGGATTCCTCGCCGCTGCGAGGCGTTCGGCCGATCGGCGCAAGCTCGCCGATGAGGAGTTGATGGGGCTCGTGCGGACGGGCGACGGGGATGCGTTCGAGATCATCTACGACCGCCACTGCGACGCAGCCTTCTCGCTGGCCTACCGGATGTGCGGCAGGCGTGCCACCGCCGAGGAGGTCCTGCAGGAGGCGTTCCTCGCACTGTGGCGTACGGGCGGGCGCTACGACCGCTCCCGTGGAAGTGTGCGCAATTGGATCCTGCGGATCGTTCACAATCACGCGGTCGACGCCCTGCGCCGGGGGGTGGTGCGCGAGCGCAGGCTCCTGCACGAAGAGGGCGCCGTCGAGCGGGTGGCGGGCTCTGAGGACACCGCGGAGTGGACCCTCGACCGGGAGCGCGCCCACGAGGTCCGCGGCGCCCTGGAGAGCCTGCCCAAGGAGCAGAGCCGCGTGCTCGAACTGGCCTACTTCGGGGGGTTCACCCACATCGAGATCGCCTCGATGCTGCAGCTACCCGCTGGCACGGTGAAGGGTCGGATGCGCCTGGGACTCGCCAAGCTGCGTATCGCGATGGCCACCGAGGAGGGGATCGGGCGGTGAGCGAAGAGCGTGAACGCCCGCTCCCCGGCGAGGGCGGCTGCGGCGATGCCGCGATCTACCTGCTCGGGCTCCTCGAAGAGGAGCACAGCAGGGCGTTCGTCGAGCACGCGCGCACGTGCGCGCTATGCAGCGACGACCTCGCCGCGCTGGGGCCGGCCGTCGACAGCCTGCCCGCTGCCGTCCCACAGGTGTCCGCGCCGACGCACGCCAAGCGGCACGTGATGGCGGTCGTTCGCAGCGAGGCCACCCAGGCCCGGCGCGCCTCGTCGCGTCGGGGTGTGCAGCGCAGGTGGGTTGGGCTGCGTCGCCTCCCGTCGCGCCGCTCCACACTGGCGCTTGCGGGTGTGGGCCTGCTGGCGGGGGGCGTCGCAGTTGGTGGGCTGTCCACACCTTTCGGCGGGGGGTCCGCGGGCGGTGCCGCACGAGTGGTGAGCGCCGACGTGGCGCTCCCCGGCGCCAGCGCCATGCTGCACGAGAGCCGCGGCGACACCTGGCTCACCGTCGCGAAGATGCCCGAGCCCGCAGCTGGGCATGTGTATGAGGTCTGGTTGAAACGTCCCGGGGGAGCGCCGCAGCCGACCGACAGCCTGTTTGCTCCCACCGCCTCGGGCGCGGCGACGGTCAACGTGCCCGCCGCCCGGGGGGCGGGCGAAGTGCTGGTCACCCAGGAGCCCGCCGGCGGCAGCCGGCGGCCGACCGGTCCCGTGTTGATCGTCGCGCATCTCGCCTGAGCGCGCTCCGCGGCACTCGAGGAATGCGCTTTGGGGGAGCTGCCGCGGCGGTTCGCGCGAACCGGTAGGTCATCGGCGGTAGGCGCGGATCGTTACTGCTGTGGTACGCGGGGGGCGTAGCGGTGGTGCAGCATCAGCGCGTTGCCGGCGGGGTCGTTGAAGAACGCCATGTGGCACACCCCTGTGTCGAGGGTGTCCCCGTGGAAGGCGACGCCGCGCTCTTCCAAGGTCTTGCGGGCGTCCGCGACGTCCTCGACGTGCAGTGCGATCGCAAGTCCCTGGAGGTGGTGCTCCAGGCCCATCTTCTCCGCGTCGATCACGCTCAGGGTGAGGTTGCCAGTCTCGAACTCCGCATAGTGGCGCTCCGCGATGTGCACCGAGCACGGCAGCCCGAGCGTGGTGCTGTAGAACTCCACGGCTGCCTCGAGGTCGTGGGTGGACAGGGGGACGAAGTCAACGCCTGTGACGAGCTGTGCGGTGGTGGTCATGGCTCGCGCCTCCGGTTTGCTTGTGCCTGGACGGGTTTGCTTCCCAGCCTACCGTCACGCGCGAGGGGCTGCTCGGTCTGCCCGGCGGCGGCGAGGCGCGCCTGTTCGCTGCGCACGAGGCGATCGACACCGAGCGTGCAGACGGCGAGGCTGACCACTGCCGCGACGACGATCGCGGTGGCGTCGGCGCTCGTGAGCACGTGCTCGGCGAGTCCCAGCGAGGCGACCGCGGCGGGCACCCCCAGCTGCGCGCTGGCCGCGAGCCCCACCGCTCTGGGTCGGCGCAGAATGGCGCTCGCGATGAGATGGATCACCACGTTGAGCACCGCGAGCGTGGCGGCGAGGGCGAGCAGCGACCCGTGTTCGATCAGCCCGCCGAGGTCCAGCTGGGCGCCGAGCACGACGAAGTACAGCGGTATGAAGAACCCGTCCGCCACCCCGCGCATCTGGGTGGAGAGCCGTTTGGGTCCACCGACGGCGGCCACCATCAGGCCCGCGCCGAAGCCCGCGATCAGCACGCTGGTCCCGCTGCGTTCGGCGATCCAGGCGAGCAGGAACAGCGCCAGCAGCGAGAGGCGCAGATCGAGCGCCCAGTGGCGGCGCTTGGAGAGCCGGCGGACCTCGCGCACCCATGCGTGGCCGGCCAGCAGGCGGGCGAGCACGAGCAGCAGCAGGGCGCCCGCGGCTACGAGCACCCCGCCGAGCAGCGCGTGGCCGGCGCGGCCCGGCTGCAGCACGATTGGGACGGCCACGATCGTGACCACGTCGGCGATCGTCACCTGCGCCATCACCACGAGCGCGTCCGGCCCTGCGATGCGGGCCTCGGTCAGCGAGGGCAGCAGCACTGCCGCCGAGCCGGATGCGAACAGGACCGCGTAGATCGCGGCGTGGCCTGTACCGGCTACCGCCGCGGCGGCGAGCCCGGCGAACGGTGCCAGTGCGCCCACGATCACCGCGAGCAGGGCCCCCGCGCGCAGGGAGGCCAGGAGGCGGCGGTCGCGCAGCGGCAGGTGCATGCCAACGGTGAGCATCAGCATCGCGAAGCCAACGCTCCCTAGGAAGGCGACCGTGGGCTCGGCCGGGTCGACGGCTTTCAAGAACGTGGGGCCCACGACCACACCGGCGAGGATCTCGCCGACCACGAGCGGCACGAACCAGCGACCGTTCAATCCCAGCAGCGGGCCGCCGAGGCCGGCGAGCACGATCACGAGGAGCGTCCCGAAGCCCACGATCGGCTAAGCCTATGCTGTCGTCGAACCCTGGCGGTGGAAGGGTGCGGATGCCCGGGGTGGCCCCGGAAGGGATAAGCCCAGGCGCTCGCCGTCAAGCGCGCCGATCAGGTTGGCACGGAGGCCCGGGTGGCCCGGAAGGGATAAGCCTATGCCGTCGTCACCGAACCCTGGCGGGGGTGTCCGCGTTTTTTTGACGTATGCGTCCGGGGAACCGGCTGGCCGCCTCGGGATCGGGGCTTTCCCACAGCGGGCTCGATGGCTCGAGGTGAGATCGTCGCGTCTGGCGGGAATCAGGGCTTTCCCGCAGTGGCACGGCGTATTAACACGGTGGCCGACGCCGCGCGGGGGGACTAGGGTTGCCCATATGGCTGCGTCCCCTCACCTTGTCGTCGCCCGCGATCGGGGCGTCCGTCAAGCCTTGCGGATGGCTCCTCCGATCTCGGTGCTGCTCGCCGACGACCATGCTCTGATGCGCCGCACCCTGCGGCTTCTGCTCGAGAGCGAGGAGGACGTCGAGGTGATCGCGGAGGCAAGCGATCTTCCCGCGGTCCTGGAGCTCGTGAACGGCAGCCGGCCGTGCGTGCTCGTGATCGACCTCGACCTGCCCGGGGGCTCGAGCATCCAGGCGATCGGCAGGCTGCGAGTGCGCGCGCCGGAGACGCAGATCGTGGTGCTCACGATGGAGGAAAGCCCGATCTTCGCCGAGCAGGTGCTCGCCGCCGGCGCGCTGGGATTCGTGGCGAAGGACCACGCCGACAGCGAGTTGCCCGGTGCGGTGCGCCTGGCGGCGCGCGGCGAGCGCTACGTCAGTGCCCGCGTCGCGGGCAGGCTGGACGTGGTGCTGAACCTGCAGCAGGAGGACAAGCTGAGCCCGCGCGAGGTCGAGATTCTGCGGCTGATCGCGCTCGGCTACACGAGTGTCGAAGTGGCACGCCAGCTGCACCTCTCCCCGCGCACGGTGGAGACGCACCGCGCGCACATCCTGCGCAAGCTGAGACTCTCCACACGGGCCGAGCTGGTGGGCTACGCCCTGGGGCGCGGGCTGCTCGAGACCTGAGGGGCCGTCTCGTGCCGTCGAGTTGATGGGCTACGCCCTGGGGCGCGGGCTGCTGCCCGGGGCGCGGGCTGCTCGAGACCTGAGGGCTCCGGGTCGTGTCCAGGGAGGTCTTCTGGGCCAGGGCGGTCTGCCCGCCTGTCAGGGGGAGGCTCGCGATCGCCCGCTCGGGAGGGGCCCCGGCGAGGTTCCCAGGGAAAACCCCGCCGAGGCCCACCGCCGAGGCCCCCCAAGCCCAATCGCGGGCCGCTCTTACAGACCCACCCGCTCGTCGTCCCGGCGATAGCCGAGGCGCGCGGAGATGCGGTCCGCGGTGGAGATCAGGTGTGGCCCGAGCGCGTCGATCAATTCACCGAGAGAGATCATCGAGCTGTGGACGGTCATCGTCGCCGCGGCGATCGCCTCGCGGGTGGTGGCGCGTACGGGGGCGGCGATTTCATACAGCCCCGGGGCGAGCTCCTCCTCGCAGGCGATGAGGCTCTCCCCACGGATCCGCCCCAGCTCCTCGCGCAGCGCGGTCTTGGTCTTGACGGTGTTGGGAGCGCGCTTGGCGAGTCGTAGCTCGGCGATCCGCTCACGCTGGGCGGACTCGGGCAGGTCGGCCAGCAGCAGCTTGCCGGCTGCGGTGCAGAAGGAGGGGAGGTGAGCGCCGCGGGCCACACCGAGATCGATCAGACCCTGGCCGCGACGACCGCCCCGCAGCCAGTCGAGGAGCAGGATCTCGGGGCCGTCGAGCACGGCCGTGGCGACGGTGAAGCCGGTCCGCGCGCGCAGTTCCTCCAGGTAGGGGTGGGCGTGCTCGTAGAGGCTCGTGGCGTTCATCGCCGACATCCCGAGGTCGGTGACGCGCAACGCGAGGTGGTACTTGCGCCTGGCGCCCTGATGCAGATAGCCGAGTCGGGTCAGGGTGATCACATAGCGATGGGTGGTCGAGCGGCTCATCCCGAGCTCGTCCGCGAGGTCTGCGATACCAAGTATCGGGCGCGTGGGGGTAAAGCAGCCGAGAATCGCCAGGCCCCGCTCCAGGGACTGCGAGTAGCGCGGCTCCTGTAGGGTGGGAATCGCGGGTGCCCACTCTTCGGCGGCCACCGGCGGGTGCGTCTTTACTCTTGGCATCTGTTCATCTCCCCGCGGCCCCTCGCCGCTGCGCTCCGGCCAGATCGCTCTTTGTGCAACCGGAATGCGCCGTGTTTTCCCAATTGGCCATGCTGTGCGATCATGACGGTTTGCTTGCCAGATAGCCAGAAACCCGTTCCGATTGGAACAGAAGTGTTCCGAATGGAACACTGCGGCCTTGGTCTGGGGGCTATCGGGCAAGGCCCTGGGGTCGACCAGCAGGCAATGGTCCTGAGGTCGGCCAGCAGGCAAGGCCCTGGGGTCAACCAGGGGCAATGGTCCTGGGGTCAACCAGGGGCAATGGTCCTGAGGTCGACCAGCAGGCAAGCCTGAGGTCACCAGCTCCATCGTACGAGGACGCCCAGATAGCCGATGGTTGGAAGCCGCGATTATCGGGCTGGCGCGTCTACGCTACCGCTTGCGCAGGTCGGAGGACCCCGGCCATCTTCAGGGGAGTACGCCTGCGGAGAACCACCCGCGACCCGGCGTGGGGCACGAGAATCGCGCTGCGCCACCGCTCCCGCTCGATGCGCCCGCCGGCGGGCAGTACCAGCCGCGTCGAGAGCACCCCGCGTAGTACCAGCCGCATCTCCAGCAGAGCAAGATGACGGCCCAGGCAACTCTTGGGTCCGGCGCCCCACGGCAGCCACGTGCGCGGTTGGAGGGTCTCGCCCAAGAAGCGCTCGGGACGGAAGGCGTGCGGATCCGGGTAGGACTCGGGATCGTGGTGCACGAGGTAGGTGCACCCCAGCAGGCGGGCTGGAGCGCGATAGCTCCAACCGCCGATTTCGATCGGTCTTACGATCGCGCGGGGAATGAGGAACAGGAACGCCGGCCTGTGGCGGAGCGTCTCGTTGACCGTCGCCGTCAGATACTCCTCCTCGACCCCACCGTCGATCTCCTCGAGCAGGCGGTCTTGCGCCGGTTGGTTGTGGGCTAGGAGTTGAAATGCCCATGCGAGCTCCGCGGCCGTGGTCTCGTGGCCCGCGACGATCATCGACATCAGGTTGTCACGCACCTGCCGGTCGGTCATCGGAGAGCCGTCGGGATTGTGCGCGGCGAGCAGCCTGTCGAGCAGGTCGCCGTGCTGCCTGTTCCCCGCGCGGCGCCTGTCCAGGAGCGCGAAGAGCAGCCTGTCGAGCTCGGCGCGACGCTTGACAAAGCGTCGCCAGGTGGCGCGCCAGCCGGGGAGGTGACGCAGCCGGGGCTCCTGCAGGACGAAGCTCGCTGTCACCGACAGCAACGCCAGCAGCCGCTCGTGCAGATTGTCCAGCAAGGGGTCCGCATCGGCGAAAACGGTCCTCAGTATCACCTTCAATGTCAGCGCGCGCAGGCGCGGATGAAGCGCAAAGGCGGCATCGACCGGCCATGACGCGATCTCGCGCTCGACCATCTCCGCAGCCATCGCGGCATGGTTTTTCACTACCTTGCGGTGAAATGCCGGCATGATCGCATTCCGCCCGTACATGTGCTTGTCTTCCTCGCACAGCATGAAGGAGCTCTCGCCGATCAGCGGGGCGCTCACCGTGGCCCCCGCCCCCGGATGCAGCACAGTTGACGGCGCGGCGATCATATCCCGGATCTCATCCGGGTCTGACAAGAAAACAAGCGGTGGCATGTCCACGGGGTACACGGTGAAGCGACTGCCATAGCGCGCACGACACCATTCGAGGTAAGCGGTTGGCCAACACCGGCAGGCGACCGTCTGAAGCGCTGCGGGGATGGGTGCGGTTGGTGGGAGCTCCCCCCGCAGACGGGTGGCGACTGGGGCCGAGATCTTGAATGACATATGTCTCCTTGTCTCCTTTTTTGTTGTCGATTCAGTTGCGGCACTGGGAATAAGCGACCCGCCAAAGCCGCAGGATTGGAAGCAGCAGGCGTGTGAGAGAGCCACCGGCGCGCACGAAGCTCCTGGTCGTTTCGCTCAACATCTCGGTGTGTGCGCTGTCCTTTGAGAGGTACATCGCGATCATGCACGCGGCGATCACGGTGTGTCGCTCGCCGTCGTTCAGAGAGCGCGCCTCCAAGAGGCAGCGCGCGACAAGTTCGCGTATGCGCGCTGCGGCCAGCTGGGGGGTGGAATAGTGAGATACGTAGCTGTGATCGCCGCTCGCGGTGTCCTCGGCTTGATCCACATAACTGTCGAGCATCGTGGTGGCGGTTGAGATCCACGGGAAATACGCAGCGCAGATACGACCCGCGCTTCCCTCGTCGGATGCTGGTTCTGCGCCGAGTGCGAGCAGCGCGTGAACGGTCAGCGAGGCGCTGGCCGCGCCGGTCAGCTCAAACCAGCTTGCCTGCGCCGCGTTCGGGAACTCGTTTGCTGCCCAACTCCGCAGATCCGCGTCGCGGCGCTCGGAGTCGAGACCGTGGTTGATGGCGAGCACCTGGGCGCGGACGGCCTCCCGCACGAGCAGTGGGCGAATGGCCCAATATGAGGGCAGCTTGTGACAGGTTTCCCGACATACCTCGACGAGCGTCTGCAGATAGCCACCGTCGTTTTTCCACGGGTGGTATTTGTAATAGTCGGAGATTGGTCGGGTGGGATCGAGCGCGTCGATGAGCGCGACGTGAAGTTGCCGGCCGTTGACCGGACCGGCTGCGGCGCCGCGCTCGTTGACACCGTCGAGGAAGTCCCAGATGATCTCGTAGGTGACGAGGAGACGGAGCAGGCTTGGACTGCGGACACGGGGAACGATCCAGAGCAGCGCCGCGCCGTCGGTGTGCCCGCGCTTGCGGGTGAGGGCTCCCAGGGCGTCGCAACGAAGCAGTGGATCTGGGATCTCGATCGCCCGCTCTCGCAGGGCGCGCACCTCACGCGCGACGGCCGCCAGCCCCCATACGAGCTCGCGGGTGGTGGCCGCGGCAAGCGCGCGGAGTTGCCTCGTCGAGAGTGGCGCCGGGTCCTCTCCGCCCCGACGGGCGCTGGCCGAGCGCCGATCAGAATGCCGGACTGGCTGTCCTCGGAGGCACACGCACTACGAGATATCCTGGTAGAGCCACCACTGAGATGGCGACGACGCTGAGCAGCGCAAAGCTTGACAATGCCGCGAAGCCTTCGACGTCGAAGGCGACCGGAAATCCGGTGACGCTCGCCAAGAAGTGACTCCCCAACAGCTGCGCTATGAGGCCGAAGAAGGCGCCGATCGAGCATCCTGCCGCGAGGAGCACCGCGCTTTCGCACAGCAGCCACCGCCACAGCACACCTTTCTGGTAGCCCTGACACTTGATGAACGCGACCAGATCGCGGCGCTGCCAGATCATCGATCCCATCGCTCCGGCTACGGCCAGCACCGCGGCGATCAACACGAGCAGCCTGATCTGTGTAAGCCGTGAGAGGCCCTGGCTCGCGAGCGCGTAGTGGCGCTGCTCGCGTTCGGCGGAGGTTTCCACCGTGAGTCCGGATTCTGGCCCCAAGCTGCGCTGAAGGAGGCCGCGCACCGATGCCGGAGAGGCGCCTGGCTGCAGCTGGATCTCATATGCGCTGGGATCGCTGCTGGCCCAAGCGCGTGCGTAGTCATTGGAGCTGAGAATGATCGCGCCCGGTGGCCACCCGAGGTTTGTGATCAGCGCGGCAACTCTCAGGTGGGTCGGCCGTGGTGCCGGAAGGGTGAATGTTTGGCCGATCCTGAGGTGGTGTTCTGAAGCTAGCGCCTGGGAGAGCACAGCCCAGCCACTGTGGCGGACCTCACTGCCGGCATTGGCGAGGCTGCCACTCACGATCTGGCTGGGCGGGACCGGTTGGGTTGCGCTGCTTGGCGGCGCCAGAATCCAGAGACGCCTGTCTCCCCAGTTCAAGAAGCTCCCGCGATAGAGGCCGAGCGCGGCAACACCCGGCAGGCGAGCGAGGGAGCTCGAGTCGAGGTCTCTGAAGGGAGTTGTTGCGAACGCGTTGGATTCGCCCCGGGGTGTTACCCACACGCTGGCGCCGGCGTCGAGCTGGCGCGCGGAGGTGTCCAGACCGCGCTGGAGGTTCGACTGCGTTCCCTGAAACTCGACCGTGCCGAATACGGCAACCGCCGCCGTCGCGGCGATCGCCAGAGAGCGCACACGGGTCTCTCGGGTCTGAAGCTCGGTCACCGCAAGGATGGTCGCCGCGCCGTTGAGAACGCGCTGGGTGCGCTCGAAGAGCGCCACAAGCCCGTCGAATAGCGGCGGCAGCAGGCAGGCCAGCGCCACGAGCAGGGTGATGATTCCCGCGAACCCGCTTCGTGGGCGAAGCAGAAGGATCAAGATCGTGGCGGCAAGGCACAGCAGTCCGACTGCCAGTCGCGCTTGGATCCACCTGCGGCGGCGGTGCATCGCGGGCTGATCTCCATCGAGTGGCTGCGCAAGGATGTCGCGCAGTGGCCACAGCACTCCCGCGACCGCGGCCGCCAGCCCGGCGCCGATGGCGAGGGCCACGCTGCTCCAGGTCACGATCCGCTCGTTGCCCACGGGGAACGCAAACGAGAGGTAGCCAGGGATTGCGTGGAAGACCGCGACCGACACCATCTCGCCGAGCGCGAGTCCAAGCAGGCAGGCCAGCACGCCGAGCACCGCGGCGTCAAACAGCAGGATCTGGACGGTCATCAACCTGGTTGCACCCTGAGGGCGTATGTCGGCGATCAGCTTGCGGCGTGAGGGCACCGTGACCAGCATCGCGTTGAGCGCGAACATGAAGCCCACCAATGCGCTGATCGCCGAGAACAGGGTCTCGCTCTGGCTCTCGGGAGCTACGGCTACCCCGAACAGTGTCGAGTCGTAATTACTGGGCTCGATGTCGACCGGCGCGGTGGCGGCGAGTCGCCCGAGCTCTGCCCGCACTTCGCGCTTGCGCCCAGGCTTCGACTGGACGAAGATCCTAGTGATCCTGCCGTTCATCCCAGCCAGGCGCTGTGCGTAGCCGACGGGAGCGAGCGCGACTGGATTGTGCACCAGTCCGCCGACGTCGGCTTCCCCGAGAGTGGCTCCCAGTAGGGTCTGCACCACGCTCGAGCCCACCTGGAGCTTGATCGTCTCCAGTGGGCCGGCCCCGATTTCCTCGGCGAGTGGCGCTGGGAGTGCGATCGCCCGCTGCGCGGCGAGCTGGGCAGCTGAGAAGCGCCGCAGCAGGGCTCCGGCGAAGTGCGCGAAGCGCGGATCGGTGCCGATCAGGTCGACCGACCGCTGCGCGCCTCCGGGCCCAATCACGTTCGCCTGTTGCTCGAGCACCGGCAGCGCAATCTGCACACCGGGTAATCCGCGCACCTTGTCCAGCAACTGTTCGCTGAAGCCGTCCGGCCCCCGTGCGTCGAGCTGAAACTGGGTGTTGCCGACGATCTGGCTTGTGAGCTGGGTGACCGAGCGGGTGAGGCTGGTGCTCGCTACCTGCGAGGCAAACAGCAGCGCTACACCGACGGCGATACCGAGGATCGCGAAGCACTCCTGCACAAGCACGGTCCGTGCCCGCAGCCGGGCGCGGTAGAGGAAGAGGATGTCCGAAAGGCTCATCCTGGCTGTGCTCACGTCGGCTCTCCCAGCGAGGATGCGGGTACGAGCACATGGTCGGGTCGGTACTCCCCAAGGCATCCATCGCGAAGCTCGAGCACCTGATCGGCGAAACTGGCGGCCTGCGGGTCGTGCGTGGCGAGCACGACGGCGGCGCCTCGCTCGCGGCAAAGTTCACGCAACAACGCGAGCACCTCGCGGGTTCGCTGGGTGTCCAGAGTCCCGGTCGGCTCGTCCGCGAGCACCAGCTTGGGGTCGGTTGCCAGCGCGAGGGCGATCAACACCCGCTGGCGCTCGCCCATCGAGAGCTGCTCGGTGCGGTGCAGCATCCGCTCGCCGAGACCCAATCGCTCGAGTAGCGGTTCGATCGTGCGGCGCGCGTTGCGCTTGTTGGAGAGCCACAGCTT
>DATMPY010000007.1:0-19680 GCA_035566955.1 Solirubrobacteraceae bacterium
TGGTTCGTCTGATCGGCGGTTCGCTCGTGGACAACGCGTTCGGAGTTGAAGCCGGGGCGAGCGGCTGCGGTGAACCTTTCTCAGCGCTGGTCGATAAACTAGTCAATGAAATCTTCGGTGTGCCGTCGACAGCTGGCCACAACACCGCGATTCTCACTGGCAAGCTCGAAGAGGCGGTTGCAGCTGCCGTCAAAGCGAGTGAATAGCGAGTAGAGAAAGTGCTCGAAGTAGAGTAGCTACGCAGTAAGAGCAGCAAGTCGCAAAGTGGGGACCGCCGCGTGACGCGGCGGTCCCCACTCATTGCCCTGGCCCTGCGCTCAGTACCGGGGCCCCGCGAGTACCGGGCCCCCGCGGGATCGATCGAAAGACCGGCGATCGAAAGACCGGCGAGACCGATCTGAGGCGGATGCGGGACCTACCCTCGCGCCCGCAGCGTGGGGAACGGCACGACCTCGCGCATCGACTCCACCCCGGTCAGCACCATCAGCAGCCGATCGACCCCCAGCCCCCCGCCTGCGGTGGGGGCCATGCCGTATTCCAGGGCCCGTACGTACTCCTCGTCGTTGGGCTGAGGCTGGTCGCCGTCGTCGCCATCGCCGGAGCTCTGCTGGCGCTGGATCACGAAGCGATTCAACTGATCGAGCGGGTCGTTGAGCTCGGTGTCCCCGCTGAGGATCTCCATCCCACGGATGACCGAGTCGAAGTGCTCGGAGAGCCGGGGATCCTCGGGGTGACGCTTGCAGATCGGGAAGAGGTCCACGGGGAAGTCGAACACGTGGGTGGGCTGGTGCAGCGTGGGTTCGACGAACTTGACGTAGATCGCGTCCACGAGCTTCGCCCAGCTGGGGTCGGAGTCCTGTCCACCCTCGCCGCCACTCTCCCCCAGGGCCGCGAGCAGTTGCTCGTTGGAGGACTCCAGGAAGTCGATCCCGACGGCGTCTCTGATGGCATCGCGCAACGTGATCCGCTTCCACGGCGTGGCAAGGTCCACGACGCGCCCGTCGTGTTGCTCGACCTTGGTGGTCCCCAGGGTGCGCAGCGCCACGCTCTCGGCGAGGTCTTCGGTGAACTTGGCGACGTCCCAGTAGTCGGCGTAGCTCATCATCCACTCGAGAATCGTGAACTCGGGGCTGTGGCGGTGGGAGATGCCCTCGTTGCGGAAGGCCCGCCCGAGGTCGTAGATGTTCTCGAGCCCCCCCACAATGCAGCGGTTGAGGTAGAGCTCCACCGAGATCCGCAGGTACACGTCGATGTCAAGCGCGTTGTGGTGGGTGACGAATGGCCGCGAGGCGGCGCCACCGGCGAGCGTTTGCAGCATGGGGGTCTCGACCTGGGTGAAGCCGCGCTCGCGCAGGAAGTCGTGAATCGCCTCGATCATCTTGGTGCGCCGGAAGAACATGGTGCGGGTCTGCTCGTTGGCGAGCAGGTCCAGTTCGCGGTAGCGGTAGCGGGTGCCCTGATCCTCCATCCCGTGGTAGCGGTCGGGGGGAGGGCGCAGGGCCTTGGCGAGCAGCGTGCAGGCGCTCACGGCGAGGGTCAGCTGGCTGCGCTGGGTGATGTAGACATAGCCTTCCACGGTCACGATGTCCCCGATGTCGAGTCCCACCATGTGCTCGTAGGCCTGCTCGCCCATCGCGTCGCGGCGGGCCACGACCTGTATCACTCCCGACTGGTCGCGCAGATCGAAGAAGGTCGTCTTGGCGTGGCCGCGGCGTGCGATCAGGCGCCCGGCGACGCGGTAGGTGAGGCCCTCGTGCGCGCCAGCGGCAAGGGCGGCGGGGTCGTGGGCCGCGAGGATGTCGGCGGCCCAGGTGCGCGGCACGCGGGTGGAGATGTGGGGGAAGGGCTCGACGCCCTCTGCGCGCAGGCGCTCCATCTTTGCGCGGCGCTCGTCCGCGCCACTTGCGTCCGCTCCATCGCCCGGCTGCTCACGCGCGCCGTTCGGCCCGCTGGCCGCTGCTGCGACGCCGCCCCCGGTCCCGTTGCCCTCCGGGGCGGACGGTTGTTGAGACTCCTCGGCGAGCGCCTGGAGCTCCTCGGGCGGGGGGCCGGCGGCGCTCACGCGGCGGGCACGAGGTTGTAGGTGGGGTCGCGCACGTCGAGCACGGGCACGTCGGGGATGACCTCTTCGATCATGGCGCGCAGGCGCGCGGAGTCGAAGCTGTGCGAGTGGGGGGCGACGGGGTTGACGGTGATCGCGCGCAGGTCGATCCCGGCGAGCACGGCGATCGAGAGCCCCTGGCGGTGGTACCAGTCCACCCCGTGGTCGGTGAGGAAGACCCTGGTGGGGTCGGCGACCACAAGCTCGAGGGATCTGAGCCCGCCCACCGGGCTCCCATCCTTGCAGGCGCGCAGGAGCTCGGCGAGGAAGGGCTCGCAGAGGGCCCCGCGCACGATCAGCCGGGTGGCGGAGGGCCGGGCGCGCAGCAACTGGGCGATGTCGGCGGCGGTGCTGGTGAGCACGAACCGAGGGTGCAGCGCGACGGGCTCCTCGTCGGGCTCCCCGAGGAGCACGCTGGCGGGGTTGGAGGCGGCGATCGCGCGCACGCGCTCGTCGCCCAGCTCGGGCAGGCGCACGAGGTCCACGGCGTCGCGGGTGCGGGCGACGAGGAGCTCGATCTCCTCGTGGAGGGCGGCGCCGGTGGACATCACGAGACCGTCGGAGACCGCGGGGGAGGAGGCGGCGCGGCGGTCGATGGCGCCGTCGATCAGAACCTGCTCGGCGCCGTGGGCGAGCATGGCGTCGCAGACCTCGCGCACGTCGGCGGCGGCGCTGGGGCCGGCGACCTCGATCGTCCCCTGGGCGTGCAGGCGGGCGATCAGCACGCGTCCGAGGGGGGTGCGCACCCCGGTCTCCTGGACGATCTCGTGAGGGATGGCGCCGGCCCGCAGGAGGGCGTCGGTGGTCGCCACGAGCGCGCCGGCCCAGAGCTCGACGCGGGGCTTCTCGATGCGGATGTCGATCACGTCGCGCTCCTCGCCGTCGCGCCCGACGGAGGTTACCCCGACGCGGCGGCCGCGCTCGCGCAGCTCGCGCAGGGCGGCGGCGAGGGTCTCGGTCTTGCCGGTGTTCTTGGCCAGCCCGACGAGGGCGAGACGGCGCGCGGAGCCAATCAACTCGGAAAGCTGCTGCATGGCAGTCAGCCTAGTGCACGCATCAGCCCGCCGCCCGGGCGTGACGGTCCGCGAAGGCGGCGCGGCCGGGGGGCTGCTCGCCGAGGCCGCCGTCCGGTTCGCCCCGCCCGAGGCGGGTGGCGAGCTCGCGCACGAGGAAGGTGGCGAGGTGGTTGGGGTAGGTGCCCTTGGAGAAGCCGGCGTCGTAGCCGAGCTCCTTGGCGAGCTCGCCCGAGACGCGGGGCCCGCCGCAGGCGAGGATGGTCTCGCGCCGGCGGCCCTCGGCCTCGACGATCTCGACGAGCTCGGTGAGGTTGTGGATGTGGAGGTTCTGTTGGGTGACCGTTTGGGAGACGAGGATGGCGTCGGCGCCGAGCTCGATCGCGCGGGCGACGAGGGCGCTGTTGGGAACCTGGCTGCCGAGGTTGTGGGCTTCGAAGGAGCGGTAGCCCTCGAGGCCCTTGTGGCCGTGGAAGCCCTTGAGGTTGAGCATGGCGTCGATCCCCACGCTGTGGGTGTCGGTGCCGGTGGAGGCGCCGACGACTACGATCGGGCGGCGGATGTGCTCCTGGGCGAAGGCCTCGACCTCGTCCTCGCTCATGTGCTGGGCGATGTCGACCCCCTCCTCGCTGAGGGTGGCGTAGTCCACGGTGTGGACGGTGTGGCCGTACATCACGAAGTAGGTGTACCCCTCGGTGAGGCGTTCCTGGTGGACGACCTCGGGGTGCTGGAAGCCCATCTTGCCGGCGAGGTCCAGGGCGGCGCGGCGCGCGTGGGGGCCGTTGGAGACGGGGAGGGTGAAGCTGAGCTGCACGATCCCGTCGCCGTGGTGGTCGGCGTAGGGCTTGACCTGGGAGAGGTCGGCCTCGTCAAGCAACGCTGAGGGCTCCGCGCATGAGCTCGGTGACGGGGTTGAAGTAGCTGTCCTCGATGGGGATGATCCCGTCGAGGCCGCGGCCCTGTTCGTAGTGGCGGGAGACGTCGCCGAAGATGCCTCCCTCGATCGCCCGGAAGAGCCCGATCTCGGCGATGTGCTCGAGGATGGTGTGGGCGTCGGCGAGGACCTCCTGAGCGCGGGTCTGGATGATCCCGCTGGGCTTGAACTCGATCTCCTCGCCGAGGTCGCGGGCGGCGTTGAAGACATAGTTGACGTTCTGCAAGCCGAGCACGCGGTCGTGGATGTGGGGGGTGAAGATTCCCTCGGTGGGCACGCCGATGGTCTGGACCCCCTGGGAGGTGGCGACGGTGACGAGGTTGAAGAGGGTGTCGCAGGCGTGGGTGCGGAAGAGGTTGCCGTCCATGTGGCGGGTGGGGGGCATGTACTTGATGGGGCAGTCGGGGAACAGCTCGCGGGTGAGCTGGGCCTGGGCCCACTCGTAGAGGAGGCTGTTGGTGTGGGGGGTGTCGATCTCGAAGGCGTCGCCGAGGGCGATCTGCTCGTCGGGTACGCCGGAGTCGCGGGCGAGCTGGTGGTTGATGAATTGGGAGGCGGTCACGGAGGGGGCGGCCTCGAGGGCGTCGGCGGTGCGCAGGTAGTTGTCCTCGCCGGTGTTGATGACGACGCCGAAGTAGCCGTTGACGGTGCGGGAGACGCGTTGGTCGACGAGCCCGCGGAGGGGGTTGATGTCGCGGTAGAGGATCCCGTAGAGGGCGTCGTTGACCATGTTGTCGAGCCCCTCGATGGCGCCCATGGCGGCGATCTCGGGCATGCAGAGGCCGGAGCAGAAGCTGGAGAGCCGCACGTAGCGCCCGTTGCGCTCGGAGAACTCGTCCAGCGCGGCGCGCATGATGGCGAAGTTGGCCTGGGTGGCGAAGGTGCCGCCGTAACCCTCGGTGGTGGGCCCGTAGGGGACGTAGTCGAGCAGGCTCTGAGCGGTGGAGCGGATCACGGCGACGATGTCCCCGCCGGCCTCGGCGACGGCGAGGCCGTGGACGACGTCCTCGTAGACGTTGCCGGTGGCGGTGAGCACGTAGCGCAGGGGTGGGGGGCTCTCCCCGAGGCGCTCGCGCATTGCGCGGCGCTCGTCCATGCGGAGGGAGACCTCGCGCAGCCCGTGGGCGAGCTCCTCGCGGGCGCGCTCGCGCACGGCGCCGTCGGGGGCGTGGGGGGGCGCGCAGATGTCGAAGCTGCCCTCCTCGACGGCCTCGGCAAGCTGTTGAGGGGTGCGGTCGGAGTGGAGCATGGCGTTGCCGATCCACCAGGCGACCCCCTTGCCGAGCCCCCCGCGGGAGCGGACATGGTCGACGAGCACGTTGGGCAGCGGCGCCCCGAGCGAGTTGGCGCCGTCGACGCCGAACAGCCGCGCGACGGTGCGCTCGACGGAGAGGGTGGTCATGCGGGAGATCTGCGTGGCGACGTCGTCGGCGATCCGCGCGGCGGCGTGGCGGCAGGATTCAACGATTCCCTGGTCGAGGGCGAGCTTCGAACTCCCCATATAGGGTCATGATAACTCTTTCGCGTCGGATCGGAGCCGGAGCCCGGCGTGGCAGATGGCCTCGCGGGTCGGGTGCAATGGGCGAGGTCGCGCAAACGGGGTCGATGACCGCCGCCTGCACGACCCGCTATCCACTGGCATATCGGACTGGTAGGACCGCTAGTGTCGTTGATCTTCGGCTCGTGCGGGAAGCGCTGAAGACCTTCCAAATCCGGGTTTGAGGGTGGTCAGGTTTCGAACACGCCCGCTTTTTCTCCGCTTACGAGTTCGATTTCCTCTTCTCCTTCGATACGGGCTTCATTTGAGCCAAATTTCAGTTTGGGTTCTCTTTCTCCTTGGCTTGGCTGCCAAAGGCGTTTTTGTTGTTCTTTCGGGAAGATCACCTTTCCTTTTAGAACTTCTTCCTTTTCGGGAGAGGGTTCTGCCGCTACGTCACCCAATACAGGATATTTACCTTTTAGCGAGCACATAGTAATCGTGAGTTCATAGATTGTTTCACCACTGGGTGGTTCGAACAGGATTTGGATTTTGCCAGTCTTTTCTCCAGAGCTCGTTACATGATACCAAAGTGACGCCCGGCCATTGATGGTTATTGGTTCGACTCCGCAACCGGGATTTTCTCTCAGGGAACACCCGGTTGATTTGATACTCCCACTACCTTCACCCTGATGGGATCCATTCCAGATCCTGCCAGTTCCTGTCGTTTTTTCACATTCTATCTCGAGTTCTTTTTTGGATATTATACCGTATTGCTTGAAGCCCACTCCTTTGCCGGTGCCTTCCTTGGCGTTTTTTTCACCTTCTGCGAGCTTTTTACCCCCAACGTGATACCACGGCCCTTCGGTTGGCAATGCCGAGGCCGTCACGGTTGTGGTTGTGGTTGTTATCAGCACGAGTAGCAGGCTTAGGAGGGTCGATTTTCTCGTTATGATCATGGTAGTTCTTCTTTCGCTCTGACAGCGTGGATCGCTGTTATAATCACGATATTCTCAGTGTGTCGCAAAAATAGCTCCTCTGCAACCGGGAGGCGGACCTTGTGGCAGGGATTATTCATTGGAACCGAGCTGATGGCCCGGGTACTGAAGATCGGCGTGGTTCTGCGGCAAGCAAGAAGAGCGGTGATGGGTGATCGCGTGCGCTAGCCTCGTGCAGATGTCTCTCTCTCCCTTCACCCCGCGGGTGCGCGAATGGTTCGAGGGGGCCTTCGCGCAGCCGACCCCGGCGCAGGCGGGGGCGTGGCCGGCGATCGCCAGCGGCGAGCACGTGCTGATCTCGGCGCCGACGGGCTCGGGCAAGACGCTGGCGGCGTTCCTGTGGGCGCTGGACCGGCTGGCGGCGGAGAGTGACCAGAATCCGGCCGGTTCGTCCTCTGCCAAGCCGCGGAGCACGCGCCTGGTGTACGTGTCGCCGCTGAAGGCGCTCTCCTACGACATCGAGCGCAACCTGCGTGCCCCGTTGCGGGGGATCGAAGCGGCCCGGCCCCGGGAGGCCGACGCTACCGGTGCGACCCTGCGGCCGGAGATCACGGTGGCGATCCGCACAGGCGACACCCCTCAGCGCGAGCGCCAGCGGATGCTGCGCGAGCCCCCGGACATCCTGATCACGACGCCGGAGTCGCTGTACCTGATGCTGACCTCGCGCGCGCGGGAGATCCTGGGCGGGGTGGAGTGGGCGATCGTGGACGAGATCCACGCGGTGGCCTCGAGCAAGCGCGGGGCGCATCTGGCGTTGACGCTGGAGCGCCTGGACGCGTTGGCGGGGGCCGGGGTGCAGCGGATTGGCCTGTCGGCGACGCAGACCCCGCTGGAGGAGGTGGCGCGCTTCCTGGTGGGCCCTAAGCGCAAATGCCGGATCGTGGATGCTAGCGCGCCCAAGCCGCTGGACGTGAAAGTCCAGGTGCCGGTGGAGTCGATGACGGACCTCAGCGCGCCGGCGGGCGAGCGGGACCCATTGGCGCCCAGCACCGAACCGCTCCACGGCTCGATCTGGCCGGCGATGTACCCGGAGTTGCTGGCGCTGATCCGGGAGCACCGCTCGACGATCGTGTTCGTCAACAACCGCCGCTCGGCGGAGCGGCTGGCGCTCCGCCTGAACGAGTTGGCAGACGGTGAGATCGCCCGTGCGCATCACGGCTCACTCGCGCGGGAGGAGCGGACGGTGGTGGAGGAGCTGCTGAAGGCGGGGGAGATCCCGTGCATCGTGGCGACGTCGAGCCTGGAGCTGGGGATCGACATGGGGGCGGTGGACCTGGTGATTCAGGTGGAGTCGCCGAAGTCGGTGGCGGCGGGTCTGCAGCGGATCGGACGCGCGGGCCACGGGGTGGGGGAGGTCTCGAAGGGCCGGATCTTCCCGAAGTTCCGGGCGGACCTGTTGGAGTGCGCGGTGCTGGTACGGCGGATGCGGGAGGGGGCGATCGAGCCGACGGTGGTGCCGCGCAACCCGCTGGACGTGCTGGCGCAGCAGATCGTGGCGATGGCGGCGGCGGAGGACGAGGAGCGGGGGCTGGGCGTGGAGGAGCTGTACGGGCTGGTGCGGCGTACGCACTCCTACGCGGAGCTGCCGCGCCGCCAGCTGGAGGGGGTGCTGGACATGCTCGACGGTCGCTATCCCTCCTCAGAGTTTGGGGAGCTTCGCCCGCGGATCGTGTGGGACCGGGTGGCGGGAACGATCCGCCCGCGCAAGGGGGCGCGCCAGCTGGCGGTGGCGAACGCGGGCACGATCCCGGACAGGGGGCTGTACCTGGTGACGCTGCCGGACGGGCGGCGGGTGGGGGAGCTGGACGAGGAGATGGTCTACGAGGCGCGGCCGGGGCAGGCGTTCATGCTGGGGGCCTCGACGTGGCGGATCGAGGAGATTGGCCGCGACCGGGTGATCGTGACGCCGGCGCCGGGGGCGCCGGGGGCGATCCCGTTCTGGAAGGGTGTCGGGCCCGCCCGCCCCAAGGAGCTGGGTGAGGCGATCGGGGCGTTCACGCGCTGGGCGGTGGAGCAGGAGCCGGGGACGCTGGAGCGCGAGTACGATCTGGACCGCCGGGCGGCGGTCAACCTGGTGGAGTACCTGCGCGAGCAGGAGCAGGCGACGCGGGTGCTGCCGAGCGACCGCACGGTGGTGGTGGAGCGTTTCCGCGATGAGATCGGGGATTGGCGGCTGTGCGTGCTCTCACCATTTGGGGGCCGCGTCCACGCGGCGTGGGGCCTGGCTCTGGCGGCGCGCATCCGCGAGCGCCTTGGCCTGGAGGCGGATGCGATCTGGTCGGACGACGGGGTCGTGGTGCACCTGCCGGACGCGGACGAGCCCCCGGGTGCGGAGTTGGCCCTGATCGAGCCGGAGGAGCTCGAGGATCTCGTGGTGGGGGAGCTGTCGGGCTCGGCGCTGTTCGGGGCGCGCTTCCGCGAGGCGGCGGGCAGGGCGCTGTTGATCCCGCGGGCGTACCCGGGGAGGCGCACGCCGCTGTGGCAGCAGCGGCTGAAGGCGCAGACGCTGCTGGAGGTGGCGCGCCGCTACGGCGACTTCCCGATCGTGCTGGAGGCCTATCGGGAGTGCCTGCGCGACGTGCTCGATCTGGCGGGTCTGACGGAGCTGCTGGGGAAGCTCCAGCGGCGCGAGCTGAGCGTGGTGGAGGTCGAGACGGCGAGCGCCTCGCCGTTTGCGTCCTCGCTGCTGTTCGACTACGTGGCGACGTACATGTACGAGGGGGACGCGCCCAACGCGGAGCGCAGGGCGGCGGCGCTGTCGCTGGACCGGGACCTGCTGCGGGAGCTGCTGGGGCAGGAGGAGCTGCGGGAGCTGATCGACCGCGACGCGCTGGCGGGCCTGGAGGAGGAGTTGCAGCGCCGCTCGCCGTGGTTGCGGGCCACCACGCGCGATGAGCTGCACGACGCGCTGCGCCTGCTCGGGGACCTGAGCGCGGCGGAGGCGGAGGAGCGGGTCCTGGGGGGCGTCGAGGCGGGCGCGCTGCTCACGGCGCTGGAGGTGGAGCGCCGCGCGGTGCGGGTGCGGATTGGGGGGGAGGAGCGCTACATCGACGCGGCGGACGCGGGGCTCTACCGCGACGCACTGGGGACGGTCCCGCCGGGTGGCCTGCCGGAGGCGTTCTTGGCGGACGTGCCGGACGCCCTCGTGCGCCTGCTCAGGCGCTACGCGGCGACGCATGGCCCGTTCCCGACGGAGTGGCCCCGCGCGCGCTACGGCCTCGGCGCGGCGGTGGTGGAGTCGGCGCTGGCGGAGCTCGAGCGCGCGGGGACGGTGGTGCGTGGGGAGCTTCACCCCGACGGGGTGACGGGGCGGCGGGAGTGGTGTGAGGTGGAGGTGCTGCGGCGCCTGCGGCGGGCCTCGCTGGCGGCGCTGCGGCGGGAGATCGAGCCGGCGGAGCGGCGGGCGTTTGCGGCGTTCCTGCCGGCGTGGCACGGGATCGACCGCCACGCGGCGGCGGGCGCGGGGGTGGATCGGCTGCGCGAGCAGCTGGCGCCGTTGCAGGGCCTGGCGCTGACGCCGGGCACGTGGGAGCGGGAGGTGCTGCCGCGCCGGGTGGGGGCGTACTCGACGGTGTGGATGGACGAGCTGTGCGCCAGTGGGGAGCTGGTGTGGGTGGGGGCGGGCGCGCTCGGCCGCAACGATGGCCGGGTGGCGCTGTACTTCCGCGAGGACGCCCCGCTGCTCGGCCCGCCGCCGCGCCGCGGGGAGGCCGTGCTGGAAGACGCAGACGACGACGATGTCCACGCGCGCGTACGCGCGCGTCTAAAAATAGAACCGTGTTTCTTCGCGGACCTGCTGGTGGACATCGAGCTGCCGGCGCCCACCCTGGTGGAGGGGTTGTGGGACCTGGTGTGGGCGGGGGAGGTGACCAACGACGCGTTCGCGCCGCTGCGCGCGCCGCGCCTGACGGCGATGAGCGGAGGCCGACCCGGCCGCGGGAGCGGTGGGGGCACGGCGGCCGTTGGTGGGACCTCTGCCCGTCAGTCCGTTGGCTCGCTCGCCGGGCGAGCACGTGGCGGTGGGCGCTTCTCGGGGCGCAGGATGGCAGGTCGTGCGGGTGGGCGGGCCTCGCATCCGCCGGGCCGCTGGTCGTTGACGGCGCCGCTGTTCGCGCGGGCCACGGCGGGGGAGGCTGGCGATGTCCTCCCCGCCGGGGTGGGTCCTCGCTTGGGTATGGCCGTGGAGGCCAGCTCCGGCGAGCGTCTGCGGGCGCTGGCGGAGCTATTGCTGGAGCGTCACGGGATTCTCACGCGGGAGCTGGTGCTCGCGGAGGGGGTGCCGGGGGGCTTCGCGGCGCTCTACCCGCAGCTGTCCCGCCTGGAGACGCTGGGGGTGGCGCGCCGGGGCTACTTCGTGGAGGGCCTGGGGGGCTCCCAGTTCGCGCTGCCGGGCGCGGTGGAGCGCCTGCGCGCGCAGCGTCCAGTCGCGGGGGAAGGGGCGCGCACGCTGGTGCTGGCGGCGGTGGACCCGGCGCAGTCCTACGGCGCGGCGCTGCCGTGGCCTAGCCGCGAGACTCCCTCCGGGGGTGGGAGACAGAATCCCCAAACTGCCCTCTCCCCGGAGGCAAAACGGGCGGCGGGGGCACGGGCGCGACACTCTCCGGCGCGGGTGCCGGGGGCGAGCGTGGTGCTGGTGGGGGCGGAGCCGGTGCTCTATTTGGAGCGCGGTTGCAGGGCGCTGCGAACGCTGTGCGGCGACCCCGCGGATCCCCGCGTTCAGCAGGCACTTTGCGCGCTCGCCGAGCACGCGCGCGGGGGACGTCTGCCGGCGCGGCTGGCGCTCGAGCGCGTGGACGGCGAGCCGGTGCTTGGCTCGCCCTGGGAGGCGGCCCTGGAGGGCGCCGGCTTCCGCGTGGGGCCGCGGCGCGTGGAGCTCGCCGCGGGCTGAGAAATCCGCTCCGGGACCCGGGTCAGGCTCTACGATCCGGCGACCATCCGCCCGCGCAGTTCGCACAGATCGGCAAAATAATCAGAAGCCGACGTTTCTGTCCTTGATCGGAAAGGTCGGATGGGTCCCACAAATTTAACTTGCAATCTTTGGTTCATGGTGTAAGGTCGAAAGCGTGGGGATGAGCGGAACCGAGAGGGAGCTGAGCGCCATGTATCGGCGTCTGCCGCATGGCCCGCACGGAATGGGGCGCGACGCGGTGGCGCGGCATCAGCGGGCACGGCTGTTCGGGGCGATGATCGAGGCGGTCCACCGCCAGGGCTACAAGGCGACGACGGTGGCGCACGTGATCGCGCTGGCGGGGGTCTCGCGACGGGCGTTCTACGAGCAGTTCGCCAACAAGGAAGACTGCTTCCTGGGCACCTACGACATCGCGGTGGCGCGCGCCAAGCGGCGGATGGTGGATGGGTGGATGAACGAGCGCGGGTGGGCCAACCGGATGCACAGAGCTTGCCAGGCGTTCGTGGAAGACGCGAGCCGCAACGTGAAGTCCTCGCGGCTGGTGCTGATCGAGGGACTGGGCCTGGGCGCCAAGAGCCGCGAGCGCATGATGCGCTCAGCGGTGGCCTTCGAGCGGGTGCTGGCCGACGGGTTCAAAGTAGCGCCGGACGGGGTGCAGCTACCGCCGCTGGGGCCGAAGGCGATCGTGGGCGGCGGGCGTCATCTGCTGTTCGACCGGCTGCGCAGCGATCGGGTGAGCGAACTTCCGGCGCTGACCGACGAACTGCTCGACTGGATCAGCGCGTACCGCTCGCCGGCGGCGCGGATCGGGGTGGCGCGCACGCCGCCGCCGCACCGGCCGGTGGAGCCGGCGCGGTTCCTGGAAAGCGACGAGAAACGCGCGCGGGTGCTGGGTGCGGTGGTGCACCTCACGCTCGACGAGGGCTACCACGATCTGACCGATCCCCAGATCGCGCAGTTCGCGGGGATGTCCACGGAATCGTTCCACAAACACTTCCCGAGCAAGCGGGAGTGCTTCCTGGCGGTGGTGGATGAGTTCATCGACGAAACGATCGAGGCGATTGCCGCGTCCACGGGGCGCGCAAGCACTTGGCAGGAGGCGGCGTACCTCGGGGTGAAGGGGGGCGTGGACCACCTGGTGGCTCACCCGGGCCTCACGAAAATGGCGTTTGTGGACGTGTTCGACGTGGGGCCGGCTGTGACGGACAGCATCGGCCGCTCGCTGGGGAAGCTGGCGACGATGTTGCAGGAGAATTCGCCTGAACCGCGCCGCGCCCCGCTGATCGCACATGAGGCGGTGGCGGGCGCGGTCTGGGCGATCGTGGGCAGCTACGCGGTGCGCAAGCGGGTGAAGTACCTGCCCTCGCTGATCGACCACGTGGCGTTCCTGGTGCTCGCCCCGTACGTGGGCCCGAAGATGGCGGGGCAGACGATCGACGCCACCCGCAGAAGCCTCGCCCGCGACGAGCAGATCTGAGCACCCCTCTATCCTGGTCCGGTGATGGGTGTCACGGGCTCGCGTACCGCTCCGCGCCGGGTGGGGCACAAGGGCGCCGCGCACCTGGCGCCGGGGAACACGCTGGCGAGCTTCGAGGCGGCGGTGCGGGCGGGTGTGGACATGATCGAGTTCGACGTCCTCAGCGAGCGCCCCGACGGCGGGGGGCGGCTGCTGCTGGCCCACGACTATGGCGCGCTCGCTCGGGCAACGGCGCCGCTGACGCTGCGGGCGGGCCTGGAGCACCTGGCGAGCGAGGCCTACACGGGGATCGAGCTCGACGTGGACGTGAAGCTGCCAGGCTACGGAGCCCAGGTGGTGCGGGAGCTGCGCGAGACGGGCCTGCTAGAGCGCTCCTTGGTGAGCAGCACTTACCCGGAGGAGCTGGACGCGATGCGCGCGCTCGAGCCCTCCCTGCGGGTGGGATGGTCGGTGCCGCGGGCGCGGCGGGACTACACGGAGAGCCCGCTCACGGCGATCCCGGCGCTGGCGATGCTGGTGGGCTACCGCGCGTGGCTGCCCCGCCGCGCCCGCGCGGCGCTAGGTGCGGGCCGCTTCGACGCGGTGATGGCGCATTGGCGGGTGGTCAGCCCGGCGCTCGTGCGGGCGGTGGCGGAGGGCGGGGGCGAGCTGTATGTGTGGACGGTCGACGACGCCGCGCAGATGGCGCGGCTCACGGCGCTGGGGGTGGACGGGATCATCACCAACGACCCGCGGCTGTTCACTAGCTGAGCGTACAGGTAGCGGCGCTGAACCCCAACGGTGGGCAGGGGGAGGGCAGGCCCTCCTCCTGAGCCCCCTCCCAACGGACTACGTGAGCGTGCAAGTCGCGGCGCTGAACCCCTTTGGTTCGGCGCCGGCGAGGCTTGTGTGCCGGGCGGTGGTGGTGCGGCTGGCGAGGTGCACAAGATGGCCGGCACGGCGCCACTGGAATTCGACCAGCCCACGCATGGTGAAGGAGGTGGTGGTGGGCTTGAATTCGAAGGTGCGTCCAGCCTGCCGGGTGGATTTGGCGGAGCCGATCTGCACGAAGCCGGAGTCTGCGCTCTTGCCGAGGTCCACCCACTGGTGGGTGGTGGCGTCGAGGGACTGCACGAGGAAGCGCATGTACATGACGTCGTGGGGGTGTCCGTCGGTGGGCATGGACCCGCGGATGCCGACCGTGTGGGGGTGGTTGGGGGAGTTGCAGACGTCCACGGTGGCCCACAGTTCCGGCGACTGGGCCAGCGCGCGCACAGGTGGGGCGGCGGTACCCGCCGCCAGAGGACCAGCGAGCGCCGGCGGACCGGCGAGCGCCAGGCCGGCGAGCACGAGCGGGGCCACGATCGTCCGAGGTGGGGCCATCTTGTGAAGATAGCGCTGAGTGGGTGATGGGTGGGGAACATGGCGATGTGCTATCCACTTGCGCGATGCGCCCGCCAGGCTCAGGGGAGGTCGTGGAGCTGCTTGCGCGCGTGCCGGTGTTCTCCACGCTCGAGCTGGAGGACCTCCGGCGGATCGCGCAACTGGCGGTGCCGCGCAGCTTCGACGCGGGCCAGGCGGTGTTTCGCGAGGGGGACCGGAGCGACACCTGTTACATCGTGCAGGCGGGCCGCGCGCGGGCGGTGCGCGAGCACGGGGATGGGCGCACGATCACGCTGGCCACGTTCGGCCCGGGGGACATCTTTGGAGAGCTCGCGCTGTTCGAGGACGAGCGCCGCTCGGCCACGGTGGAGGCGGTTGTGCCCATGAGCGTGGTGGCGGTGCTGGGTCCGGACATGCGCAGGCTGATGGCGGAGCACCCCCAGATCGCGATGCGTCTGCTGATCGCGCTGGGGCGGCGCCTGCGGGAGAGCAACGAGCGCCTCGCGCGCCGCTCCTTCCAGACGGTGCAGAGCCGGGTGGCCTCGGTGCTGGGAGAGCTGGTCGAGCAGGCGCGCTCGCAGAGCCCCCCGGCGGGCGCCGATGGGGACGTGTCGATCACGGCCACCCAGTCCGACCTGGCGAAGCTGGCGGGCAGCTCGCGCGAGTCGGCGAGCCGCTTCCTGGCGGTGCTGGAGCGCGCCGGGGTGATCTCCCAGGGTCGGGGCCGCCTGGTGGTGCACGACCCGGAGGCGCTGCGGGCGTATGTCTTCTGAGAGTCCACGGGAGGCCGGTTCCCGGCGACCGGCCCGACCTCGGGAGCGCTCTGCGGGCGGGGTGGTGGTGCGGGGGGAGCAGGTGCTGGTGATCGTGCCCCGCCGCCGCGCGGCGGACGGCGAGCGGGTGCTGGCCTTGCCCAAGGGCCACATCGACCCCGGCGAGACCCCCCTGGGGGCGGCGCTCAGGGAGGTGCGCGAGGAGACGGGCGTGGAGGCGGAGCTGGTGGGGGAGCTGGGGGAGGTGCGCTACTGGTACCGCCGGGGCGGGCGGGCGGTCCCCAAGTCGGTGGTGTTCTACCTGCTGCGCTACGTGGCGGGCGACACCGCCGACCACGACGAGGAGGTGGAGGAGGTGCGCTGGATGGCGCTGGCGCGGGCGTGCACCGAGCTCACCTACGAGGGGGAACGGGAAATCGCCAGCCGCGCGCTCGCAACGCTGGATCCCTAGAGGGTGGCGCAGCCGGCGAGCCGGGCCCCTCTTCCTTTACCTAGAGGGTGGCGCAGCCGGCCTGTAGGCCGGCGAGCCGGGCCCCTCTTCTGTCGGATACCCTGCACTCTGTCATGCAGGTGCTCAACTTCTACTCCACGATCTTCGCCGACGAGCTCAAGCGGGGCCGCAAGACGGCCACGATCCGCCTTGGGGACAAGTCGGACAAGTACCGCAAGAACCAGCTGGTGCTGGTCACGATCGGCTACCAGTACTCCCCCCGGGAGCGGATCTTCGAGGCGGTGATCGACCAGGTCGAAGTGACCCGCCTGGGGGACCTCTCCCCGCGGGACATCAAGCACGACAACCCCGAGTTCCGCCGGCACGAGGAATTGATCCACTTCCTCGAACAGATCTATGGGCGGGAGGTCTCGACGGAGGACACGGTGACGGTGGTGCGCTTCTCGCGGATCCTAGACACCCCCACGGGAATGACCGAGGCGATGAAGGGCTTCGGCGGCGCCCAGAACTGAGCCTTTCGAGAGGTCCAGCGGAGGTCTCCCGCGGTCGGCGCTGGTCTTCGGCGGTGCTCAGAACCGACGATCTTTGGCGATGCGGCCGCGAAAGTGCCAAAAGTGGGGGATCGGACCTTGACGTGAGCCCACGGTCGTATATAGTGGCCGTGTCGTTGGCACTCCGCCTGGCGGAGTGCCAGAAAAGGCGCGAAAGGCCAGTCCCCGCGCCGCCCATTGGAAGCATTCTCTAGATAGTGGAGGTCTCATCAAGATGAAGCTCAAGCCCCTGGGCGATCGTCTGATCGTGCGGGCGATCGAGGAGGAGCAGACCACGGCCAGTGGCCTTGTCCTCCCCGATACAGCCAAGGAGAAGCCGCAGAAGGGCGAGGTTCTCGCCGTCGGCGACGGTCGTATTGACGACGCCGGCAAGCGCATCCCGCTCGATGTCAAGGAGGGCGACGAGGTCCTCTACAGCAAGTACGGCGGGACCGAGATCAAGGTCGAGGGCGAGGACCTGCTCGTGTTGCGCGAGTCCGATGTCCTCGCCAAGATCGCCTAGAGCGCAGCCGGCCGTTGGCCGGCTGGCCGAAACGGGGATTCGCGCCGAAGGCGCGTGTCTCCCGGCTTCGGTCGGGCCCCTCTTCAGTCATATAAGGAGAAAACATGCCACACAAGGAGCTCAAGTACGGCGCTGAGGCGCGCAAAGCGCTGGAGTCGGGCGTTGACGCGGTGGCCAACGCCGTCAAGGTCACGCTCGGCCCGAAGGGCCGCTACGTGGTGCTGGACAAGAAGTTCGGCGCCCCCACCATCACCAACGACGGCGTGACGATCGCCCGGGAGATCGAGGTCGAGGACGTCTTCGAGAACCAGGGCGCCCAGCTGGTGCGCGAGGTGGCCACGGCCACCAACGACGTGGCCGGCGACGGCACCACCACGGCCACGGTGCTGGCCCAGGCGATCGTGCGCCAGGGTCTGAAGAACGTCGCGGCGGGGGCCAACCCGCTGGCGCTCAAGCGCGGCATCGAGCGCGCGGTGGATCAGGTCGTCACGAACATCGCCTCGCAGTCCAAGGAGGTCTCCGGCAAGGAGCAGATCGCCCGCGTGGCGACGATCTCCGCGGGGGACGAGGAGATCGGGGACGTGATCGCGGATGCGATCGAGAAGGTGGGCAAGGACGGCGTGGTCAACGTCGAGGAGGGCCAGACGTTTGGCATGGACCTCGAGTTCACGGAGGGGATGCAGTTCGACAAGGGCTACATCTCCCCCTACATGGTCACCGACCAGGACCGCATGGAGGCGGTGCTGGAGGACCCCTACATCCTGATCGCCAACCAGAAGATCGGCTCGGTGCGCGATGTGCTGCCGGTGCTCGAGGCCGTGATCCAGAGCGCGAAGCCGCTGCTGATCATCGCCGAGGACGTCGAGGGCGAGTCGCTGGCGACGCTGGTAGTGAACAAGCTGCGGGGCACGTTCACCGGTGTGGCCGTGAAGGCGCCGGGCTTCGGAGACCGTCGCAAGCGGATGCTGGAGGACATCGCGATCCTCACCAAGGCCGAGGTGATCACCGAGGAGATGGGGCTGAAGCTGGAGAACACCCAGGTCTCCCAGCTCGGGCGCGCGCGGCGGGTGGTGGTGGCGAAGGACAACACCACGATCGTCGACGGCGCGGGCGATACCGCGGCGATCAAGGGGCGCATCAGTCAGATCAAAGCCGAGATCGAGAACACCGACTCGGACTTCGATCGGGAGAAGCTCCAGGAGCGCCTGGCCAAGCTCTCCGGCGGCGTCGCCGTCGTCAAGGTGGGGGCGGCCACGGAGACGGAGATGAAGGAGAAGAAGCATCGCGTGGAGGACGCACTGCAGGCCACGCGGGCGGCGCTCGAGGAGGGCATCGTGCCCGGCGGCGGCGTCGCGCTGCTGCAGGCCTCGGCGGCGATCAAGGTCGACCAGGACGGCCACGACGCCGACGGCTCCGACGATGAGCGCACGGGCGCGCGCATCGTGCTGCGGGCACTGGAGGAGCCGCTGCGCCAGCTCGCCGAGAACGCCGGCCTGGAGGGCTCGGTGGTGGTCAACGACGTGCGCAAGGCCAAGAAAGGACATGGCCTCAACGCGGCCACCAACGAGATCGTCGATCTCGTGGCCGCGGGCGTGATCGACCCCGCGATGGTCACCCGATCGGCGCTGCAGAACGCGGCGTCGATCGCCAAGAACATCCTCACCACCGAGGCGATCGTCGCCGAGGTGCCCGAGAAGGAAGGTGGCGGCGGCCCCGGCGGGGGTATGCCGGACATGAGCGGGATGATGTAAGGGCCCTAGCCTTGAGTGCTTGCCGGGTCCCCGGGCCCGGCGGGCGCGTCCCAACCGCGCGCAAGCAAAGAACCGCGCAAGCAAAGATGGCAAGGGCCCGGCATCGTGCCGGGCCCTTGCCGCGGTACTAGCCCTGGGGGGCGGGTCCGCCGTCCTCGTTGGAGATGAACCCGGCCCCGCTAGCCCGGCCCACCGCCTTGAGGGACGCCGTGAAAGGCGTCTTGCGAGGAGCATCCTGTCATATGCGAAACCGCGTCTGTGACGATGTTTCTGACTCGTGGAAAGATCCTGCGGGCTACTGCACGGCGCTGATCGGACGGGAGGGCTCGCCCACGTACTTCGCGGTGGGCCTGATCAGCTTGGCTTCGCGCTTCTGCTCCATGACGTGCGCCGACCAGCCCGCCACGCGGGCACAGGTGAACATCGGGGTGAACAGCTCGGCGGGCACTTCCGCGAGGTCGAGCACCACGGCGGACCAGAACTCCACGTTGGTGGCGAGCACCCGGTCGGGCTTGCGTGCCTGCAGCTCCGCGAGGGCGGCCTGCTCGAGCGCTTCCGCGACCGCGAAGCGGGGGGAGCCGAGTTCTCTGCAGGTGCGCCGCAGCACGCGCGCGCGGGGGTCTTCGGCGCGGTAGATGCGGTGGCCGAAGCCCATCAGGCGCTCCCCCCGGTCCAGCGCGTCCGCGACCCAGCGCTCGGCGTCGCCCATCCTTTCCACCTCGTCGAGCATCTTCAGTACCCGCGAGGGCGCCCCGCCGTGCAGTGGACCGGAGAGGGCTCCCACCGCGGCGGACAGCGCGGCCGCGGCGTCCGCCCCGGTGGAGGCGACGATGCGGGCGGTGAAGGTGGAGGCGTTGACCCCGTGCTCGGCCGCGGAGACCCAGTAGGCGTCGATCGCCTTCACGTGATCTGGGTTGGCCTCCCCGCGCCAGCGGATCAGGAAGCGCTCGGGAATCGAGCGGCCCTGGTCGATCTCCGACTGGGGCACCGGGGGCTGCCCCACCCCGCGGGCGGACTGGGCCACGAAGGAGAGGGCCATCACCGAGGCGCGCGCGAGGTTCTCGCGGGCGTCGGCGTCGGAGATGTCGATCAGCTGCTGAAAGCCCCACTCGGGCGCCAGCATCGCCAGCCCGGCCTGCACGTCCACGCGGGGATCCCCCGAGCGCACCGTCAGCGGGTGCGGTTCCGCGGGGGGCAGCCCGGGTTTGAAGTGGCCGTCCACCAGCAGGCCCCACACCTGCTCGTAGGGGACGACCCCCACCAGGTCCTCGATGTCCACGCCGCGGTAGCGCAGGGCGCCCCCGGCTTTGTCGGGCTCTGCGATCTCGGTGGCGAAGGCGACCACGCCTTCAAGGCCCGAGTGGACCTCCGGCTCTGTCTG
>DATMPY010000008.1:0-41031 GCA_035566955.1 Solirubrobacteraceae bacterium
CGCCCCATCCGCGCCCACCGCCCTTGCTTCAGGTCGAAGGCCTCAGCGTGAAGGCCTCAGCGCCCCATCCGCGCCCACCACCCTTGCTTCAGGTCGAAGGCCTCAGAGCTCCACCCGCGCCTGGATGGCCTGCTCGAGCTCATGTCCGCGGGGGGTGAGCCTCCAGGCGTTCGGTTCGCCGCGGGTCTGCTCGCCACCGTTGACGATCAACCCGAGGCTTTCCAGCCGCTGCAGCAGCTTGGAGATCTGGCCCTGGTCGGGGACCCCCGCGGCGGTGCCCACCTGGCGGTTGTTGAGGCCGGGGTTGGCAGCGACCGCGGAGAGAACCCTCATGGTGCGGTAGGTGAGGCGCATGTCCAGGGCCTTGAGGGGATCGTGACGGGGGCCCGCGCCGCGGCGGGGCCGGGGACGGGGACGGGCCAGTTCGGCAGCCGCGGCCTCGGGGCCGAGGTAGGGGAGCACAATCATGCTCATCAGCTGGCCCCGCAGGGGGAGCAGCGGCTTGGGGTTGGGCTCGCGCAGGCGGGCGTGCAGCACGCCCAGCACCGCGCCCACCACGCCTTCGGCGGTCACCCGATTGAGGCCGATTCCAGGTGGCGCCTCGCGGCGGCCGCGGTCCACGGCACCGACCAGATCGTCGATCACCTTGGCGCGGCGCTCGAGCGCACGGGGGCCGGCACCGAGGGCGTCGACCACGCAGAGGGCCGCCGTGCCGGGTTCCTCGTCGAAGAAGGCCAGCATCGCGGTGAGGGCCGCTTTGATCCGTTCGCTCCAACCGCGCTCGCGGCGGTAGTTGGGCAGCACAGCGTCGGCGATCTCCTCGAGCGCCTCGTCGAGGGCGGTCAGCAGGCACGCTTCGCGGTCGGCGAAGATCTCGTAGAAGGTACGCCGGGACACGCCGGCGCGAGCCACCACATGCGCCACCGTGACCCGCTCCGGCCCCAGCTCGCGGGCCAGGTCGACCATCGCCCCGATCATCCGCGCGCGCTGGATCTCCGCGACACGCTCATGCTCCAGCCGCGCGCGAACCGCCAACTCCCGGCGGGTGGCCGGCGACCCGTTCCCGCGCTCGGCGGGCGATCCGTTCCCCACGCCGCCCGGGCCAGCGCCCCCGCTCGTGCGGCGGGCCGACGGCGATCCCTTCCCGCGCGCCGCCGGCGACCCGTTCCCGCGCTCGGCGGGCGATCCCTTCCCCCGTTCAGCCGGCGATCCGTCCCCATCTGCGGGCGACCCCTTGCCACGCACAGCGCCGAACCCGCCCGCGGAGCGTCCGCGCCCATCGTCGTTGCCACTATCACTGCTGCTATCGCGCCTGTTGCCCAAGCGAACACCCCAAGCTTCCCTGAAGGTCTCTACCGACCCTCTGTGAAGACCTACCGACCTCGGCATGTCTAATGTAGGCGAATTGCTTCTGATTTGTCAAGGGTGTGTTTCCTTCTCATGCCATTCTCACCCCTTCTTTCAGGTTGATTTTCTCAGCTTGACCTGGACACCGCCCCGCCGTTCCCGTTGGTTGTGACTATTGGGATCAGGCGCCCCCCTTCGGGCGCCCCGCGGCGTTCGCAGCACGGTGACCGAGCGTGTCGTACGCCCCACGCTGGGACCAACCGGCCTCCCGTAGGGAGCAGCCCACAGCGCTTCCCGCCAGCGGAGACCAGCCGCCACCATTCCGTTGTAGCGGGGCTCGCCACCATTCCGTTGTAGCGGGGCCCGAGCGGGGCCCGCCACCATTCCGTTGTAGCGGGGCCCGCCACCATTCTGCTGTAGCGGGGGCTGACCCTGAGAGAAGGCGCCATCGTGCTGCGACCCCTCCGCCTCCTCCCAGGGCATATACCCAGCCCGTTTCCCCTCCACGAGCCCGAAGCGAGCGATGTTGCGGTCCGCCAGCACCTGGAACGTGCCCTCACCCCTCCCGACGCCCACGCATCGCAACGCTCGCCATCCACGGACTCACGCTTGGGTGGGTGCTTGAACTCACGCCCTGTGGACCTCCCCTGCCGGAGTCGGGCTCGCGGTTTTTCGGGTGCCCCCTTCCCGAGCTGGCCCCGCGCCCATCCAAATCCGACCCGTGCCCGCTCTTTTCAGGTTCCGCCCCCTGGACACCCCGCGAGCCGCGCCTCAATGCCTCCAGGCGCTCACCCAAGCGGGGAGTCACGTACTCCCGCCCCACCGCCGCCGCACGGATCGCCCGCGGCAGATCGGAGTCCGCGAGCTCCTTCAGCACGAAGCCCACCGCCCCCGCCTCCAGCGCCCCTTGGGCGAAGGGTGGGCTGTCGTACATCGTCACCGCCACGATCGCCGTATTCGGCGCCCGCGTGCGCAGGCGGACGATCTCCGCGAAGGCGCCCGTGCGCACCCCGTCCGTGTCCGCGATTCCCATGTCCAGCACCAGCACATGCGGCCGGTGGGTGCCCAGCTCGCGGGCGACCCCCTCCATGTCGCCGGCCTCCGCCACAACCTCGATGTCATCCTCCCCATCGAGCAGCAGGCGAATACTGCGGCGCACCCCACCGTGATCGTCCGCCAGGACGACCCTGATCGATTCCCTCGCGGACGGCGCCGGCTCCAGCAGGGCCGACTCCTCCACAAGGCGCAGACTGGGGGGCATGACCTCGACGCTATCCCTCTGGAGACGGTTCATCTAGGGGGAAAAGTCCTCTCCCGCCCACGGCAAAAAAAGCACTGAGAGAGGCCGCTCCTGTGGGTCGTGCCCTCTGGCTCACCCCCGCGCGCCGAGAGCGGGCGCGGGGTGGGAACCGCGCGACCCGTAGCAGGCGTCCACGATCCGCGCGGCCCGCGCGGACATCGACGCGGCCCATGCGGACATCGACGCGGCCCGCGCGGACATCGACGCGGCCCATGCGGACATCGACGCGGCCCATGCGGACATCGATGCGGCCCATGCGGACATCGACGCGGCCCATGCGGACTGACAGTACCGGAAGCTCAGACGCACCGGATCAACAAAGCTAGTGCCCTGCGCGGCCTCGGGTGCACCGCTTGGTGCAGTCCGCACGATTTAGCGCTACGCTAATCCCGAGGAGCGCAAATACCGAGGTTTTGGAACTGGCCATGCCAGCTGCATCGCAGGTCGAGGCGCCCATGTGGGAGGGCGCCGTAGAGGAGAGTCCACCCCAGGAGAAGGGTCCACCCCGGGAGAGGCCCTGATGGACAGCGCGGCCCGTGGCGTGCTGGATCTGGCCCGCGGGGTGCTAGCCGAGCTCGATTTCGACGTGGTGCTCGAGCGGGTGCTGCAATCCGCGCAGGAACTGACCGGCGCCCGCTACGCCGCGCTGGGGGTGCTCGACGACTCCCGCCGCGAGCTGAGCCGCTTCATCACGCGCGGCATCGACGAGGCGACCCATGAGACGATCGGCGCGCTGCCCCGCGGCCGCGGCGTGCTGGGCGTGCTGATCGCCGACCCCGAGTCGCTGCGCCTGGCCGATGTCGGCCGGCATCCCCGCTCCTACGGCTTTCCCCCCGGGCACCCCCCGATGAACACCTTCCTGGGCGCCCCGATCCTCGTCGCCGGGGTGCCGTACGGCAACCTCTACCTGACCGAGAAGCAGGGCGGCGGGGAGTTCTCCGCGGAGGACGAGGAGGCGCTCACGGTCCTCGCCGAGCTCGCCGGTGTGGCGATCGACCACGCCCGCCGCTACACCGGGGCGGAGGAGCGCCGCGACGAGCTCGAGCGCACCGTGACCACCCTCGACGCCACCATCCAGATCGCCCGCGCGGTGGGCGGGGAGACGGATCTCGAGGTCATCCTCGAGTTGGTCGCCAAGCGCGGCCGCGCGCTCGTCGGCGCGCGCATCCTGCTGATCGAGCTCTGCCGCCGCGACGAGCTGGTGATCGCCGCGGGCGCCGGCGAGCTGCCCGCGGGGGTGATCGGACAGCGGGTCACGATGCACTCCTCGCTCGCCGGCCAGGCGCTGCGCACCCGGCGCACCGTGCGTCTCGACGACGTCAACCGCGCCCGTCTTGAACAGCACGCCACCGGCCAGCTCGGACTCAGCGCCAAGGGCGGGCTGGTCGTCCCGCTGATCTTCCAGGGCCGCCCCTACGGCGCGCTGCTCGCGCTCGACCGCCTACAGGCCGGGCCGGCCTTCAGCGCGGAGGACGCCCGGCTGCTGGAGGCGTTCGCGGCGAGCGCCGCCACCGCCGTGGCGACCGCCCAGTCCGTCGCCTCCGAGCGCCAGGGCCAGCGCCTGGCCGCCGCCGAGGGCGAGCGCCGCCGCTGGGCACGCGAGCTGCACGACGACACCCTGCAGAGCCTCAGCGCGCTGCGCATCGGGCTCTCCACCGCCACCCGCTCGCCGCAGCCCGACGCGCTGCGCGCGGCCTCCAGCCAGGCGATCGCCCAGCTCGAGGAGGCGATCACCAACCTCCGCGCGCTGATCACCGACCTGCGACCCGCCGCGCTCGACGAGCTCGGCGCCCAAGCGGCGGTCGAAGCGCTCGCCGAACGGGCCTCCCGCATGGGGATCGAGGTGGACGTCAGCATCGAGCTCGCCCGGGGAGATGAGATGCCCACCCACGCGCAGATCGCGCGCCACACGCCCGAGCTCGAGACCGCCATCTACCGGATCGTCCAGGAGGCGCTCACCAACGCGGCCAAGCACGGCAGCGCGCGGCGCGCGGTCGTCGAGATCCGCGAAGTGCGGGAGACCGTGCACTTGGAGATCCGCGACGACGGCGCTGGTTTCGACACTTCGGGAGAGACCAGTGGCTTCGGTCTGCTCGGGATGCGCGAGCGCGTCGAGCTGCTGGACGGCACCCTGCAGATCGACTCCGCCCCCGGCCGTGGCGCGATCGTGCGCGCGAGCTTCCCCTCCCAGCGCCGCGCCGCCACGGCGCAAGCAGTAGGCACCAGGGCCTAAGGAACCACTCCCGCGTGGCCGCGCCAAAGCCGCCGCGACAGGCGGGGGGCTGAAAGCCGCCCTGGCAGGCGGGTCTGAAAGCCACTCTTTACGCCGCGCGGCGTAAAGCTCCTCAGACGCTCATCAGCCCGCGCTCGAGCGCGTAGCGGACCGTGAGCACCCAGCCGGTCGATCTCGCGGACGATGCCCCCTCAGACGCTCATCAGCCCACGCTCGAGCGCGTAGCGGACCAGCTCGGCACGCGAGGAGAGGCTGAGCTTCTGCTGGATGTGCGCACGGTGGGTCTCCACCGTGCGCACGGAGAGAAACAGCTGCTCGGCGATCTCCGCGTTGGTGTGGCCGAGGGCGATCAGGCGCAGCACATCGACCTCGCGCTCGGAGAGGTCGTCCGGGGGGCCCGGGGCGGGCTCGGACGCCATGCGCGCCCCCATGCGGGGGTTCAGGTACATTTCGCCCGCCGCCGCTCTGCGAACCGCCTCCACGAGCTCCTCGTCCGCGGCCTCCTTGAGCACGTAGCCGAGCGCGCCCGCCGCGAGGGCGTGGCGCGCGAAGGCGGGCTCCTCCTGCATCGTGAGCACCACCACCTGGGTCTCCGGGGACTCCGCGCGGATCGCCGGGATCGCCTCGAGGCTCGAACCGCCGGGCATGTTGAGGTCGAGCACCAGCACCGCCGGGTGGTGCCCGCGCACGTAGCGCCGCGCCGCATCCACGTCGCCCCCCTCGGCCACCACCTCGAAGTCCGCCTCGTGGTCGAGTAGCAGCCGCAGGCCGCTGCGCACCACAGCGTGGTCGTCGGCGAGCACGATCGTGATCGTCGGTGCGGATGGGCCGTCGCCGCCCCCGTGCGGATCCTGCTCCTGGAGCTCCTCACTGGGCATCCCCTGATCGGGCATCGCAAGTCAATGTACACAGCCTGCCAGCCCACGGGCGATCCGTAGCGATCTGCAATACGACCGCGGACCCTATCGTCCAAGCTCCCCTGGCCCGGGTGGGGCGGCTCCCCCCAGCAGCGCCGCGACCTCCTCGTCAGAGGTCGGGCGGAAGTCCTCATACCAGAAGCCGATCGCTCGCAGGTTCGGAGGCATCTCCACGCACACCACCTCGTCCACCTCCTCCCGCAGCTCCGCCGCCGAGCCCGGCGCCGCCACCGGGATCGCCAGGATCACCCGCGCCGCGTCGCGCCGGCGCAGCGAGCGGGCCGCAACCTGCGCTGTGCGCCCCGTCGCCAGGCCGTCGTCCACCAGGATCACCGTCCTGCCCGCCACCGGCAGCGGCCCGCGCCCGCCCCGGTAGCGCGCCAACCGCCTCACCAACTCTGCCCGCGCGCGTGAGATCAGCTCCCGCAACTGCTCCGGCGCGATGTTCAGCGCCTCCACCGCCCGCTCGCTCACCACCTCCGCTCCGCCCTCCGCCAGCGCCCCGATCCCATACTCCGGGTTCATCGGCGCCCCAATCTTGCGCACCACCACCACGTCCAGCGGCGCCCCCAGGGAGCGCGCTATCTCCGCCGCCACCGGCAGCCCCCCGCGCGCGATCCCCACGACGATCGGCAGTCCACCCTCCCATCCACCCTCCCGCTCACCCCGCACTCTCTCCAGCAGCCGCGCCAAGCGCCGCCCAGCGTCCCGGCGGTCCGCGAACCGCCGCCCGCCCTCCGGCAGATCGGACCGGGTCCACGTCGCCGAGCTCACCACCTACCACCCATCACCACCGAACTTCCGGTTCCAGACACTCGCGTCCGTCAACTAGCAGTCGTGCCGCCGCAATACCGCGGTCGGCGAGAGCAATCGAGGTAGCCGGGACGCTTGCGCGTAGCAATCCCGCGGCTTCGAGCTCCGCTGCCCCGTGGAGAACCACCCAAGCGTCTTCGGGAGCCACGAACAGTCCCGGAACGATGCCCCGAACGCGTGACTCCTCGGCATCCTGCGCCAGTAGATCGAGCAACGCGATGGCCGGAGGACTCAGCCGATCGAGCGCTGCGTTCGCTCGATCGAGTTCGATGCCACGCGAGCCACTCGCGCGATCCCCCTTGGAGGCCCACCCGCCGGGTGATTCGCGCTGCGGGGCAATCGCGAACCTGAGCTGGTAGGTAGCCCGCATTGCCGCCGTCAGAGCGGGCAGGTGGCCCTCGACGAGACGCTGTACCCGCGAAAACCGCAGCAGGGCGATTCCCAGCAGAACGCGAAGGCCGGAGTTGCGCGGCTCGAACCCGATGCGGCGCGCAGCTTCGGTGGCGTGATCGACATCCCCGATCGAGCGGAACATGTCGGCCGCATCCCACATCACGGCGCCATGCAAGTCAACACTCATTGGCTGGAATAGCTCCGCCGAGTGGCTGTAGGCGTCCGCCGCTCGCTCCACATCCCCGGCCGCCTCGTGCCCCCCGCCAAGCGCGTGCCACGCCACCGCGGCCTCCACAGCGCTCGGCGTGAGATCGGCACGCCGGCGCGCGGCGTCCTGCGCGAGGAGCTCAAGCGCCCGCCGCGCACCGTCCAGATCGTCGCAGTTGAGAGCTGCGCCAGCCAACGCCGTCAGCGTCCCAGCATCGCGCGCGCCGGCAATCTGCGACGACAGCCACGGCCGCACGATGCCATCCACACGATCCGCGTCGCCCGTCCGCCGAAGCCATCGGTAGCACCCAGAGCGCAGCGCCCACGCGACCATCGGCGCGATCCCATCGACTCCCGCGTTGGGAGACGGAGCATCCAGGCCCTCGAGCAGCTCGGTGGCTCGTACCACATCTCCCGCCATGAGCGCCGCGCACGAGCTGACATACGCTACGTCCACCCCGCATGGAGATCGGCCCGCGATCTCCATGCCTAGACGCGCCGCGATGCCCGGTGGAGGCGCACCACCCGAGCTCAGCAGCCTCGCCATCCCCCGGCCCCTAGCTGTCAGGGATTCCCGACCGGTCCCCACCGCGCGCCGCACCAGGCCCGCGGCCTCGAGCTCGCGTGCCGCGCGGTGCTCGCAATCGCGCCCACCATTCGGCAGAGCACCCCAGCCGATGCCCACGCCCAGCTCAACGCGGCGGAGTCTTGTCAACCATGCGACCGACGGCGCCGTGAGGGTTCGCAGCCTCTCCGCGGCATCCCATGCGCGCCGGCCATCCGGCGGCCACGCCGAGCTCTGAGCCGACAGCCGAGCATCCTTGATCCACCACCTGCCCCGGAACGACGCCTCGCCACGCCGCAGCAGGTCGTCAGCCTGAGCGACCCACTTCCGCGTGGATGGCGACCTCAGCACACGACCGACCCGCGCCAGCGCGAGCAACGTGGTGTCCAGCGGGTCAACCACCCCGGCGTGCCGCTTGAGGGTGAGCGCCTTGCGATAGAGCCGCTTCGCATCCTCCAAGCGGCCTTCGACCAAGCGCACCTCGGCAATGTCGCGCCACGCGATGCCCTCCAGTCGGCGATCGCGTTCGTGCAGAGACCCCAGAACCGACAGCTGCTCCTCGAACACCGCCACCGCCTCGTCGGGGCGCTCGGCAGCCCGCAACGAGCGGCCCAGGCTCAGGAGGGTGGCCGCGAGGTCGCGGAAGTTCTCGCCCTCGCGCTTGGCGTCGGCCGCCGCCCGGTAGAGCTCGATCGCGTCCTCCAACCTGCCCTCGGCCCGCCGCAGATCGCCGATGTCATGGAGCAGGACGCCCTCGGCATGGCGATCCCGCCTCTGCCCGGCCCGCATCAGCTCGAGCGCCTTCCCATATGCCGTATCCGCCTCTGGTGACTCACCGCGTAGCGCCAGCGCACGGCCCACCTGATGCCAACCGCTCGCAAGCCCCGCCCGCGCTGCACCCTCGAGCCCCGTCGCCTGTTGCAGGGCCTCCCTGGCAAGCTGCGGCTCGCCCACCCCCAGGAGCGCGCGGGTGGCGAGCAACAGCTCATTGGCGCTTTCGCCCCCCATCAGCTCGCCCGACGGCCGTGCCCTCCAGAGTGCGACCCTGGCGCGCCGCTGAGCCATACAGGCGGTCTCGCTGTCGCCCAGCGCCCCGTAGATGTTGCTCACCAACGACGTCAGCGCAGCCGCTTCCAGAGGACGCTCCCCCCAGGGTGGAGCCAGATGCGCGAGAGCGCCCGCCAGGCAGTCGAATGCGACGTCGACTTCGCGCGCCGCCGTGCGCGCCCTGAGACCCAGCGCCATGGCGATCGTGAAGCGGTCCGCATTCTCCATGCCCTGCAGCAGCTCGACCGCCTCGGCCGCGGCGCGGCCCGCGCCCAGATCGTCGCCCCTCCCCAGCAGCAGCGACGCCGACAGCATCAACATCGCCACCAGCCGATGGCGATCTCCGCCCTCGCGCAACGCGCCGATCGCTTCGCCACACAGGCCCTCAGCCTGCTCAAAACTTCTGCGCGCAAACTGGATCCGCGCGAGCTCGGCGAGCATCACGCCCTCCTCGCGCAGATCCCGCGGCGACAGCGACGCCAGGACGCCCAAGCGCTCTTCGTATACGCGCAACGCCGCCTCCTCGTCCCCCCGCTCCTCGAGCACCTGGCCAAGCGCCAGCAAGGTCGTCGCGAGGTCCGAGGGTTGATCGGCCAGGCGCTTGTGGCGGACCGCCCGCCCGTAGAGCGCAATCGCCTCGTCGGCCTTCCCCAGGGCACGATGGACATCCGCAATGTCGTGAAGCGTGACTCCCTCCGACTGGTGGTCTCGCGTGGGCAACGACGTGAGGATCGAGAGCCGCTCCCCGTAAACCACGAGCGCGCCCGCGAAATCCTCGCCCCGCTCGAGCAGACGGCCCAGACTGTGCAACATCGCCGCCACAGCCCCGGGGTCGTCGGCCCCACGGGCGAGCGCGACCGCCTCCCGAGACAGCTCGATCGCGCGACTCCGCGAGTCGCACACCCGAGCAATGTCGCGCAACGCGAAGGCTTCCGCCGCGAGATTTGGATCTGTCCGCGTACGGAGGATCGCCAGGCGCTGCTCATAGGCGTCGAGCGCATCGGCCCTCGACCCCCGCGCCTCCAACGCCTCGGCCAACACCCGCAACGCGATGGCGACGCTGCCGGGGTTGCCCGCCCTGCGCTTGCGATCGATGGCCAGGAGGTACAGCTCGATCGCGCCATCCAGATCACCCAGCTCGCGCCGGACATCCCCGGCGCCGCGCAGCAGCAGACCCTCCACATGGGGGTCGGGCCGCGGGCGCGACCTGACGACCTCCAAGCCACGGTCGTACGCCGACCCCGCACCCTCGTAGCGCCCCTGCTCCAGCAGACGGCGACCAAGCTGCCACCACGCAAGCGTCAACTGCTCCCACCGCGAAGCGTCCTCCGCGAGGCCATCGTCTCGCAGGGCCGTCAGACGCTCCAGCGCCGTGACCGCAAGCTCCCCCGCGCCCGTCTCCAGGCTCGTCGAGGCTGCGATCAGAAGCATCGACGGGTCCCCGACCGCGATGGCCGACTGGGTGAGCTCGACAATCCCCTCTGTCCTGTGCTTCCGCGTCGCCTGGGCGATGCCGCGCAGGCCCGCCAGCTCGTACGCTCCCGCAAGGTCCTCGCCAAGCCGCGCGATGAGCCTGCTCACTCCAAGCCGATCGGCATGGATCATCCTGTGGTCCGGTTCGTCCAGGCGCCGGTGCGCGTCCATCAGCCACCGATAGCCGGCGAGCGCACCGGCCGTGTCGCCGAGCGTCCGGCTGACCTCGGCAAGCAGGACCCGCAGCCGATTGACGAACGTGTGATCCGCGCCGAGCGCCACTTCGGCGATGTACAGCGCACGCCCGTAGGCCGCCCGGGCCGCCCGATGATCGCCGAGTCGGGCCAGGAGCTCGCCAAGCGCGCCAAGGTCCTGGGCCAACCTCGAGTCGTCGGGCCCGTAGAGGCGCTCCGCGATCGCAAGCGCACGCTCTCGATGCTCGCGTGCGGTCTGGAGGTCCCCCGCCCGCTCGAGCACCCGCGCCAGCTTCCGATGGCGCCCACGCCTGGTCGGATGATCCGTGGGCAGCAGCGCATTCGCCAGCGACAGCGACCTCTCGAGGTGCTCCCTCGCCAGCCCCAGCTCGTTCTGGGCAAAGTACACATCGGCCAGGTTGCTGAGCGCGACGGCCACCTCGGGGTGATCCGGCCCGAGGGCCGCTTCGGTGTCTCCGAGCGCCCGCTCGAGTTGCCTGCGGGCGCCGGTCACATCCCTGAGCCGCAAGAGCACCACCCCGAGCTCTCGGCGAGCCACCGCCGCATAGCGATCGTCGGCGCCCCCAAGCTCGACCAGGGTCGAGAGCGCCAGCTCGATCTCCCCGCGCGCATCCGCGGGACGGTCCGCCAGCAGGAGCACCCATCCGAGGACCTGCCGCGCCTGCGCCTCCTCACGGCGCACCGACGCGTCCCCGCTCAATATCTCGATCGCCTGCTCGACCTGCGCCTCAGCGGCGTCGAGCCGCTCGAGGGACTCGTAGATCCTTGCCAGCGCCAGCCGATCGCGCGCCACCTCGGTTGCCTGTGGGCCACCCCCAGCGCGATGGAGCTCCAGCGCCCGCTCGGCGAGCCGGAGCCCATCGAGGTCCTCACCCAGCTTACACAGCACTTCGCCGAGCGCGCGGCTGAGGACACCCCTCTGTGCATCGCTCGCATCGACACTTCTGTCGAGCAGGATCAACGCCCGCTCGAGGCACTCCCGGGCGTCGAACCACCTGCCACAGCTATGCAGATAGACCCCCACCCGATGCAGGAGCCTGGGCGCCGACGCGGCGCTCGCCCCGGTCGCTTCGATCTCCGCGACCGCGCTCGTGGCGTGATCGAGCAGACTGTCGCAGACCGGCCAGGCCCGGACGTCCTCGCCATCCTCCGGGAACGCCGCATACAGTAGATCGACGGCCGTAACGGCCCAGCGGCGTCGCTCCGCGTGCGCGAGACGGCGCTGCACCTCGATGCGCGTCGTCGGCGCGATGAAGATCCCCGCGGGCTCCTCGACGATCAGCGCACGGGCCGCCAATCCCTCGACCAACTCCCCCATCGTCGCCCCATCGTCGATCGCAGCGCGCAGGTCGGGCGGAAGCCCGTCGCGATGCTCGACAAGGACATCCCGCGGCAGCGGCACGGGAGCCAACATCGCAAGCAGGTTCAGCAGCTCCGCTTCGCCGACCCCCAACCGTGACGGCGTCCGCGGCACGCTCAGCGCATGCTGGTCAGGTCAGGAGCGATGTTCGCCGCGAAATCCATCGGTTGCTGCGCGAGGGCGGCGTCTTGGGATCGAGGCCCATCTGCGGCGTGCCCGGCAACCTTGTCGAGGTTGTTGTCGAACACCAGCTCCGTCTCGCGCACGATCTCGCGCACGAGAATCCGCTCGTAGAGCGACGGAATCTCGTAGTGGAGCAGATGCCCATCGTCCAGGCGGGCCGTCGTGAAGACACTGGGCACACCGCGCACGTCGCCGAGGACCCGCACATCCCCCATCATGCGCATCGTCAGCCCGCGCTCCTCGGGTACGCCCGTGAACGGCATGCTCCACGAAAGCGGGCGAGAGCCTGTCCCGGGGCCCCCGTCGAGCCAGTCGCTCGTGGGGGTCCACGGTTTCACGTCTCCGATCTCCTCTCCCTCCATCACCACCGTCCACAGCACGTGGTAGTCCAGAGGCTCGCGCCGCGCCTGCAGGCAACCCCTGACGTGCAACCACACGATCACGGACTCCTCAGCGGCCACCACCTCGCCGAGTGCGACCTGCGCGCCAGAGTCCGCCCGCCTCAGGTGCAGCAGTCCGCGCCTCATTTCCCGCAGCGCAATCGCGGCCCGCTTGCTCAGGTGCTCGCGCGGCAGTTCGTCCTTCTCGACCACCGTCTGGAACACCTCGCGGACCAGACCCTCGCGCTGTGCGAGCTCCGCGCGCCTGGAGGCACCGGGCTGCTCGTCCTCGACGAGCTGGAGCAGCTTGGCGACGTGGTCGGTGCGGGCGGTCGGGCCCAGGTGAACCTTGACGGTGCGTCCTTCGCGGATGCGCTCCACCAGGCCGGCGGCCTCCAGGTCCCCCAGCAGGTGCGAAAGGTGGGACTCCTCGACTTTGAGCTCTTTGCGCAGCTCGATTCGCTCGAGCACCTGCGTGGGCTCGGCGGCGACAAGCCGAACCGCCTCGAGCGCCTTCCCGTTCCACGAGCGCAGGACCGTCAACTCGCCACCGTTGCTGGACGGCGACATCGCCGCAACGAGCATCGTCGACGCGGCAAACAACAGCCGCTGCGCCTCCGCGTTCTGAGGCGCGAGGCGCCTTGCGGTCGGACCGACCAACGCCTGCGAGACCGCCATCGCGGCATCGACCACCTCCACGCGGGTCCCCAGGCGAATCAGCCTGACCGCCTCGGCCACCACGAGGTCCCCGATCTGGACGGCTCGGGAGGGTACGACATCCTCCTCGGTGTCGCTCGCCGCCGCGTCCAGCTCGGCCAGGAGCTCGAGCATCGGGGCGGACATCAGCGACAGCAGGTCACGTGGGGCGAGTTTTCCCGTCGTGGGAGTGGTCATGGTCCTGTCATAGCCTCTTTTTGCGCAGCCTATACCATTGTCGGGTGATACTGGATCAAACTTGAGTGTGTTCTGCTAGTCGGAAGACAAACGAGGGATGCTCGTGCGGCTCATGCCGCTGGGGCACCGTCACCCTCTTCCTTTGTATTGCCCAGAACGACCGGTTGTAGTCGGCATTCCAGATGCGGACCTCGGGGTCTTCGCCGATATCGGGCACCTCACAGGCCTCGGAATCCTCACCGCCCGCAGACCTCGCCTCCACCTCAGGGTCCGCGCCAACCGCGATCAGCGGAGCGCGATTGCAGACGAACGCGATGCCCCAGAGCGCCTGCACAAGATGCCCCAGCGACGTGCGATGCCGAAGGACCCTGGGGCTCAGCGATGGCACCAGCAGCACATCCGCACCACTCACCTCGAGGCGTTTACGCGCATATGGCGCAAACGCGTCGAGGCAGATGAGCACCGTGACCATGCCGATCAGCGTTGGCACAATCGTCACCGTTCGCCCGGGCCGCACATCCTCGTGGACCGGATCGTCTTCCACGGCCGAGCCCTGTGCGAAGGTGAGCTTCCGGTGACGCCACAGCTCGGTCCCATCGGGGCCAAGGGCCACCGCCTCGTTGACCCGAGTCGCCAGGGATGAGTCGCCGACAAGCGCCGGGTCAACGTCGCCCGGCCCGTCCACAGACTCGTGGTAGAGACCGACCACCGTTATCGCCGGCGCAACGCGACCGCTGTCCATGCGGCTCCGGAGGGCATCCTTGATGCCCTTCACGACGGGCGGAGTGGCCGCAAGCTCGGGCATGATGAGGATCGCCGGCCCTCCGGAAGCCCGCACGACCGCTTCACGAGCAGCCTCGATGCAGCGCAACTCGTCATCCTTGTCGATTCGCTCGGCGCAGAAGTAGCCGACATGGGGCTCGCCGATCTCGATCCAACCCGACATGCCATGGGCGCCGAGTGTGTCCAGATGGACGGCCAGCGACGGCGCCTCCCCCATCAGGCCGCGTTCCAACGTAGCCATCGCCAACTTCCACGCTTCGCCGTCCGGACGGTGAACCTTGAGCCCGAGCTCGAGCACATCGAGTGGGCACACCGCCAGTCGCGGGGCCAGCGCGAGCAGCGAGGGATGCTCGATCTTCGCCGGAGGCCCATCCCCACCGCCCGCTCGCTTGGCCAGCGCAGGGGCCTTCCACACAACGACCACCGGGCATTCGTCGAAGCCCGTGGTTCTCTGGGCCACCGTGACCCCGCCCTGCGGCTGCAGGTGGTTGCCGATGCGCGCCAGCAGCTCCGCGGCGCCGGCCAGGGGACGCTCGCGCAACTTCTCGCACTCCCCATCGTCCACCTCGGCGAACGACGATTTCAGGGCAACAGCCCGGATCGCCGTCGGTTTTGCCTGCAGCGAGCCCAGGTCGGTGAGATGCTGCTCGAGCCACGTCCACAGGATCGCAACGACGCGCACCAGATCTTCCGCGCCGGCGGCGGCGCGGACTTGATCGATCAGGGCGTCAGGTGAGCTCGAGGTGCTGGTTCCGTACATCTCTGTGATATCTAGGACTGGATCGATCTCTTGTGCGGCCGCCTCGGCCGGAGTCGGGGCGATGGGTTCCGCGACCGCCAGCTCCCCAGCTCTCTGGATTGGCACCGTTCGGTCTTGCGGAATACTACATTGCAGCCCGGCCGCCACCTGGGCTCGTTCCAATCCTCGACTTCCGGCCAGTGAGGGGAAGGCGTTGACTCCGCCCAGTCCAAAACGGACCGCGCGGGTGGCTGAACGGCAGAAGATCCGTCCGGTCGGTAGCGGAGGATGCCGGGCTCTTTGACGCCCCCGCTCCCACATCTCCCCTTGTCGCCGCCCCACCCGCTGTAGCACCGCACCGCCCGCCGTGGCTGGAGCCGCCGATCCGCGGACGCGGGGCACGGAAGCCCCGCGCCCACCCGCCCGGATGCCAGATCACCCGCGTGGACGATCCCAAAAAATGCCCAATCTCGCCCTCCCATCGGGCTCCACGCCCGCCCCGAGTCACGCCCCCAGCTCCCTGCGCGCCTGGCAGCGCCACGCCCTGGAGCGGCTCGCCGGCTGGCGCGCCGGGCCGTTTCTCGTGTCCGCCGCCCCCGGCGCCGGCAAGACCCGGCCCGCGCTCGAGCTCGCGCGCGAGCTGCTTGGCCGGGGGGCCGTCAGCCGCGTCGCCGTGCTCTGCCCCACCACCCCTCTGACCCGCCAGTGGGCCACCGCCGCCGCCGCGCTCGGCGTGCAGCTCGTGCCCGACGCCGACGGGGCCAGGCCTCCCCGCGACTTCCACGGCGTTGCCGTCACCTACGCCCGCGTCGCCTCCGACCCCCGCGCCTGGGCCGCCGGGGTCGTGCCCAGCACCCTCGTCGTGCTCGACGAGGCCCACCACCTCGGCGAGGACCTCGCCTGGGGCGCCGGCTTTCAGCAGGCCTTCGCCGCCGCTCCCCGCTGGCTGCTGCTCTCCGGCACCCCCTTCCGCTCCGACGCCACCCCCATCCCCGGGGTCCGCTACGACGCCGACGGGCTTGCCGTGCCCGACGTCTCCTATAACTACGCCCAGGCCGTCGCCGACGGGATCTGCCGCCCCGTCGCCTTCGTCACCTTCGACGGCACCCTCTCTTGGCGCAGCGGCGATGACGTGATCGAATCCTCCTTCGAGACCGTCCTCACCGCCCGCGAGGCCGCCCGCCGCTACCGCACCGCCATCTCCACCGAGCTCCCCGACGGGCTGCCCCGCATCCTGCGCGAGGCCCACGCCAAGCTCGGCGAGTTGCGCGCCCTCGGGCACCGCGACGCCGGCGCTCTCGCCGTCGCCGCCGACGCCGCCCACGCGCGCGAGATCGCCCGCCTGCTCGGCGAGGTCACCGGGCGTGCCCCCTTGGTCGTGCTCCACACCGAGGCCCGCGCCGCGCAGAAGCTCGCCGACTTCCGCGGCTCCCGCGAGCCCTGGATCGTCGCCGTCAACATGGTCTCCGAGGGCGTCGACATCCCCCGCCTGCGCGTGGGGGTGTACGCCACCGCCGCCAAGACCCCCCTCGTCTTCCGCCAGATCGTCGGGCGCTTCGTGCGCACCATCCCCGGTCGGCCACCGGAGCCCTCCTGGCTCTACCTCCCCGCGGACCCCCTCCTCCGCCGCCACGCCGCCGAGGTCGAGACCGAGCTCCGCCACGCCCTGCGGCCCGACCGCGATTTGGAGGACACCGAGCTCGACGAGCCCCGCGAGCGGCGCGCCACCGAGCCCTCCCCGAGCGCCGAGTTCGTTCCCCTCAGCGCCGAGTTCGCGCCCCAGCTCACCCTCTTCGGGCCCCCCGCCCCCGCGCACGCCGGCTTGGAGGCCGGTGCACAAGCGCGCGGGGGTGGCCCGTGGTCGGAAACAATTCCCTCGCCGCCCCCCGCCCAGCGGCCCGGAACGCAGCGGCCAGGGACCCAGCCGCCCGCGGCGCACCCCGCCCCGCCCGCCGCCTTCGAGCAGCGCGCCCGCCTGCGCGAGCGCCGCGCCCAGCTCGTCGCCGATCTGCACCGCCGCAACGGCAGCACCCACCGCGAGATCAACGCCTGGGTCAACCGCCGCGTCGGCGTGCAGCGCGTGGAGAGCGCCACCATCGCCCAGCTCGAGCGCTCCATCGAGGTGCTCCGCAAGGAGCTCACCCGCCGCAGCCGCCATGCCGTGACCGGCCCCCAGTAGATCGGCGGAGCTTCACCCCCTTGCACGCCGTTCGCACAACGGTTAGCGTAATTGGGACTTGGGGCTTGCTCGCATCATCCCTATCTATGGGTGCCGCCCGAGCCCGCCAGCCGCTAGTTACAGAGGAGGCCGAAGGTGGATCAGCTCACAACCGATCAGCGAGCGCAGTTGGCGGACCTCGCCGGGCGACTCGAGCCGCGCCAGCAGCAGTTGCTCGACCCGCGGAAGGCCGCCGATCTCGAGATGATCGGGGTCGTGCTCGAGCTCTTCGGCAAGTCCGGCGACCGCTACCCCGCCCTGCACGCCGCGCTGGCCGACGGGCGGGCCCCGCAGGAGGGCCTCGACGACGTGCTGATCGTCGACGTCGGCGCCGACTCCGGCGGCCGCGCCACCGCCCGCGGCTGGCACACCGCGCGGGGCGGCGCGTTCCTCTCCAGCGCCATGACGATCGCGTTCGACACCGACTCCAATGAGCTGCTCGCCACCGGCAGCGCCACCCAGGTGGGGGGCACGCTCGCCCGCTCGGCGACCCGCACCGCCACCGCCAAGCCCGCCGGCAGGTCCGTCAGCGCCGTCACCCTCTTCCACGCCCAGCGCACTCCTTCAGAGGCCCCCCGCTTCGGATTCGCCACCGCCCAGCGGCCCACCGTGGGCGGCGCAGCGCTGATCAACATCATCCACCCCGTCCTGAAAGTACCCACCAACAAGCAGATCACGATCGGCTTCGCCCGCACCGCCCCCGCCGCGGACTGCGACTACTTCTATAAAGAGCCCGAAAACATCGAAAGCCCCCTGCTGATCGTCCCCTTCGAAGGCAACGCCACCCTGGCCGACAGCATCGTCACCGACAGCACCGGGAAGAACATCCCCGGCCTCGAAGTCTTCACCCGGGTTTACGTCACCGGCGCCCAGGAACCCTACGTCGAACCGATCGACCCCACAAGCCTGAAGGCGAAGGTCACCGTCCCCAACCCATCCCAGCCCACGGTCATGCAGTGGTCCTTCCCCTACGACCAGCTCGGGCAGGCCCTCACCCAGTCGATCCGCTACGCGCCCTGCGGCCCCGCGCGCAGCAACATCTCCTCCTTCTTCTTCGAATTCAAAGTCCCCGTCCACAACAGCCTGAACCCGATCTTTCCCTTCGCCGTCTGCAGCGAACACTGGCCCAACCAGCCCTCCGTCCAGTGCACGGAGATCAAAGACCTGCAGTTCTGGTGGCACTGCCTCGCCGCCGGCACCGCCGTGACCCTCGCCGACGGCAGCACCCTCCCGATCGAGGAGGTCGACAACAAAGTGCGCGTGCGCACCGGCCTGGGCGACGGCTCGCTCGCCGTCGAGGCCACCTGGCGCGGGGGCCACGAGGACCCGGACGGCACCGCCGGCGGGGTGCTGCGCCTCGTGACCGACGGCGGCCGCGAGCTCGTGCTGAGCGGCGAGCACCCGGTCATCACCCCCGTCGGCCCCGTGCTGGCGCACGACCTGCGCCCCGGCGCCACCGTGCTGAGCGCGAGCGGCCCCGAAGGCGTGCGCTCCTGCGAGGCCATCCCCCACAGCGGGCCCCTGCACAGCCTCAAGCTCGGCGACCAGGACGACCGCGCGGCCGGCGCGGGACTCGGCTTCGCGTCGTTCCTCGCCAACGGGATCGCCGTCGGCGACCACGAAAGCCTCGCAAAGCACTACGACGCCACCCGCCACGACGCCGACTACATGCTCGCCCGGCTCCCCCCCGAGCAGCACACCGACTACCTGAGCGCCCTCGCCGACATCGCCGCCGGCCGCTAGGCGCGGCAAAAAAGCGGGCAAACCAGCAAGCGAACGAACGAACGAACGAACGTGCGTCGGCGAGGACCAGGTTGACGATGCCCAGCGCGGTTCCCCAGTTCGTTTCGGTCACCTACATCGACCCCTGGGGCCAGCCCCCGCCGCATACCTTCCAGGCGGGGCTGATCGTCACCGTCGTCCCACCCACCCCCGGCGCACCGGGCCTGCCGACGGACCCCGTGCTCGCCGCGCGCCTGCTGCAGGGCGGCGTCGAATGCGGCGTCGCCGTCGGCGCCAGCCCCGGCACGGTCCGCCTGATCCCCGCCGCCCCCTTAGGGGGGGGAGGGGTGCCCTTCAGCGTGCAGGTCGAGTGGGTGCAGCGCGGGACCACCACCCCCACCTGGAACGACCCCACCCTGATCGCCACCGCCCCCGTGCTCAGCGCGAGCCCCCAGCTGCTGAGCGCCAGCTTCGACGGCGGCGAAGCCGTCGTCAGCTGGGACCTCGCCGCCACCGCCGGCACCGCCACCGGGGCCTGCGTGAACCTCCTCGAAAACGGACTCACCAACGCCGCCGAAATCCTCGCCCCCGGCGGCTCCGGCAAGAAGGCGTTCGTCCCCACCCAGGGCGCCGTCTACGCCCTCTACCTCCGCGGCGTCCAGCCGATCGCGCCGAGCGCCACCGGCGGCTTCGCCGGCCCCTTCTCCGCGGGGCCCTTCGCCCCGCCCCTCGCCGTACCCACCACCGCGCCCACCGTGAGCGCCGTGAGCTACGACGGCGAATCGCTCACCGTCACCTGGAGCCCCCTCGCCACACCGGAACCGCCCGTGCCCGAAATCGCCTACACCCTGCACCTGCTCCGCTCCGGGAAGGTCGTGGCCAGCTACCCCGCCGGCCCCACCGGCGCGAGCGCCAGGATCGGCCAGCCCGCCGACCCCGCCACGCTCGCCGTCGCCACCTCCGTGCGCTACGGGGCGCTGAGCGGGCCGCTCGGCGCCGCCCAGCCGGTGATCGCCGCCGCCCCCACCGTGACCGGCGCCGGGTTCGATCCCCTGGGCGCCGAACTGAAGGTCGCCTGGAGCGCGCCCCCCGGAGCCGGCGCCTACACCGTCGAAGTGAGCCCCAGCAGCGGTTCGCCGATCACCAAGAAGGTTCAGAGCAGCCCGCTCGTCATGGACACCGTAGAGCTCCCCGCCGCCAGCCTCTACCGGCTGCGCCTGCGCGCCGCCGCGAGCCTCGCAAGCGACGCCGTCACCGGCCCCTGGTCGCAGTTGATCGCACTGCTCGGCCTCCCCCCCGCGGGGGTGCAGGTGGGCTACGACGCCCGCCTCGCCCGCATCGCCTGGGAGCCGCCGCCGGGGGAACCCGTCAGCGGCTACCTCGTCACCGTGCTCTCCGACTCCCTGCCGATCTCAAGCCAGACCGCGGCGGCCGCCAGCCCGGGCACCGCGATCCCCGTCCCCTTCGACGCCACCAAGACCCGCACCGCCGTCGTCCAGGCGCTCACCGCGAGCGCCGGCGACCCGCTCCTGCCCGCTGCTGGGCGGCCCTCCGCACCGCTCGCCCTGTTCCAGCCCGGGCTCTACCCGGTGCCCGCCGGCACAGAACCCGCCGTGCCACCCCACATCCGCCCGGCGCGCAAACCGGCGATGGACAGCGAAAACATCGTCCTGCAGCTCCCCGAGCTGTTCACCACCCACCAGACCGCCAACCTCCCCACCAACGCCGCCTTCGCCATCGCCGCCCTCGCGGGCGGCGGCCCGTTCGCGTACACGCTCACCATCGCCCCCGCCAGCAAGGCCTGGGAATTCCCCGTCGCCCAGCCGCTGCGCAGCGAAGTCCAGACCCTCTACCTCGACCTGCTCAGCAAATTGAAAGCCAGCGGCCTCACCCCGCTGGGCTGGAGCGTCGTGCAGGACGCGATCGCCCGCGCCATGCCCCAGACCTTCGCGGAGACCCTCTACTACGGCTGCGGCTTCGCCCCCGGCGAAGGGTGGGTGGACCTGCGCCCCGGGATGGTGCTCCGCGTCGAGTACCAGAGCTACCAGTACGTCGGCCCCGCCGCCCTCAACAGCGCCGTGATCGACGGCTACCTCACAAGCGGCGTCGGCGAGTACGACATCGGCTCCTACGTCGACTCCAGCGCCAGCTGGCTGACCGGCGTCGACGCCTTCCTCTCCGCCGTCGCCGACGGCGGCGTGACCGTGCCCACCCCCACCGTCGCCGCCAACGCCGTGGCCGGCGCCGGCGGCGCGATCGACCTCTACTACGCCCAGTTCCGCCAGCCCTTCTATCGCCTCGTCTACCCCCCCGACCTGGCGCCCTCCGAAAGCCCCGGCACCCCCCAGCCGGAGAGCAACGTGGCGATCCTCGCGGCCGGCGACTACCAGACGCTGAACGCCGCCACCGCCGCGCTGCGCGCAGGCGACCCCCTCGGCAGCGGCGCCGCCGCGACCTATCTGCGCGGGCGCACCATCGTCACCGCCTGCCTGCGCGTATGGCTCGACGGCACCCCGCTCGTGGTGCCCGTCGGCAGCACCGTCGGCAACCTGCTGGAGCGCGCCGGCCGGCGCCCCCCCGTGGCCAACGGGCTGCCCCTCACCGGCATCTCCCTCACGCGCGCCCCCGGCGCCGCCGTCACCGGCGCGGCCAGCGCGCCCTACGACACCGGCGCCGGCGTGCCCATCCACCTCGACTGGGGCGCCGGCAGCGCCTGGGGCGGCAACCGCGACTGGCTCTCCCTACCCCTCCTCCCCGGCGACCGGCTCTCCACCGGCGCGCCATGAGCGAACCCGCGCCATTCACCCGCGTCGGCGGAACCACGCTCTACTGGCAGCCCGAATCGCAGCGCACGATCGGCTTTCAGGCGAGCAACCCCGCGCTGCCCGACATCCTCAGCCCCGCGGAAAGCTGGGCCGACACGGGCGGCCTCTACCTCTTCATCGGCGGCGCCGGGCCCGCCACCAAGCCCGACGCGCAGCTCGCCGCGGAACTGCTCGCCTACCTCGGGACCCAGCGCTGGCCCCACGGGCCGCGCTTTCTGTGGCTGGCCAGCGCCAGCGAGCCGTATGCGCGTTGGCGCGGGCGGACCGTCTGGTTGCAGGCCGCCGGCGGGGGCTGGCGCGTCAGCCGCCGCGCCGACTTCGACCTGCGCGGCTACACCCTCACGCTCGCCCCCAGTAGCACCGTCACGCTCGCCGGCTGGGAATTCGCCTTCGCCCCCACCGGCAGCGGCGCACCCGCCGCCACCTTCTCCGCCCCCGGTGGCGAGTACCCCGCGGCGGGCGGCGGCGTCCTGCGCCTCGCGCTCGCCGGCGCCAGCGGCGGCTGCCTGCGCCTGGAGCTCGAACTGGCCGGCGGCGGCGCCACACCCTCCGACTTCCAGCGGCTCGGCGTCGGCGTGCGCTACTTCCTCCCCGAACCCGAGCGGCCCGCCGCGATCGCCGGCGTGAGCCGGGACGCCCACGGCGGCGTGTTCGTCAGGCCGCTCGAACTGGCCGCGCTCGTGCAGCCCAGCGCGGGGAGGCTCACCCTCGACGCCCTGCTCGACCCCGTGCGCCCGCTCGTGCCGGACCGCACCCACCTCGCCTTCTTTCTTGCCGGCGCCCCCCCGCCGCCCGCCCTCGGGTCGACGTTCGCAACCGCCCGCGGCTACGGGGTCGCGCTCACCCCCCAGCCGGGCGCCCTCGGCGTCCCCGACGCGCGGCTCGTGCTCGCCGAGCAGCCCCTGTTCGCCGGCGCCGACACCCACGTGCCCAAGCAGCGCTACCTCACCCCGCAGGGGGCGTTCGCCATCACCTGGCAGAGCGGCGGGGCTCCGGGTGGGAGCCGCGCCGGCGGTGAGCAGGGCGGCGCGGAGCGGGAGCGCCCAATCCCGAGCACCGACAGCTCGATCTACCAGCTGCTCTGCGGCGCCTCCGGCCTCGAGTACCTCGGGATGCCCACCGCCACCGCCAGCCGGCTCGTGTTCGTCCCCGGCAGGCCCGCCTACGCGAGCCTAACGCCCGCCGATAGCCCCGCGCAGCCCGCGCTCGACGCGACCGGCACCACCGCGTGGGTGTACGCCACCACCGCCACCGGCGCCGGCGTGCGCTACTACGCGCAGCCCGCCGATGCTCCCCTCTACCAGGCGAGCGGCGACGGCTTCCTCGAATACATGGAGCTGGCCGCGGCCCTGCTCCCCGGGGCCGAGGCGCCGCGCCCGTTCCCGCTCGCCCCCTACCACGGCCTGGGAGCCGAGGACGTGCCCGCCGCGCTCCAGCTGGAGGCACGCGCGATCGCCCCCACCCGCCGGCAGGCGCTGCTGCCCGCGCCGACCCAGGGGGCCATGGCCTCGGCCGGGGGACCCCCCACGACGACCGCGCGGACCGCCGTGACGCCGCAGGGGCTGGGGGTGGGGATCGCCGCCGACGGCACCTGGACCTGGCTCGGGATCGCCAACAACTTGCCCACCGCCACCGCCGAACCGGACCTGCGCTTCACCACGATCGACGGGCCCTTCCGCCAGGCACTGGAGACCAACCGCCTGTTCCTGGTGATGGCCAACGCCGCGGAGTTTGCCAAACACGGCTCCGTCGCCTACCAGCTCACCGCCGACGGCCTGGTCGCGCTGCGCGGGACCGTGCCCGACAAAGTGCTGGACGCGGTGAAAGCAAAGTTCGCGCCGGCTTGGAAAACCTACGCCACCGAGACCGAGTTCCTCACCGCGCTGCACGAAGCCACGCCCGAAGCCGATGCCTACGCGCGCTTCTTCGAGCGCGAAGCGGGACTGCTCACGCCCACGCTCGACGGCTGGCGCGTGCGCATCTCGCCGCGCAACTGGGCCGGCCCACCCGGCGCCCACACGATCGTCGTGTTCAAGCTCGCCGGCGGCCTGTCGCTGCGCGCGTTCACCGACGACGTGACCCTCTGGGGCTGGCCCGCCGTGGCCGCGCTCCCGGAAGGGACCGCCGCGACGCAGGCCCGGCTGCGCGCGCTCTACCGCGACGCCGAGGAGGCCTACGCGCGCACCAGCGGCGGGGGGCGCGAGTCGCCCTACGCCGACTTCGTGCGGCTGCTCGACGACCCCCGCTGGACGGGCATCCTCGCGTTCGACTGCGAAGTGCCGCTGCCCACCCTCCCCGCGCCCCTGCAGGCGCTCGGGGCCGGGATCGATCCCACGCGCTTCCGCGCCCACCACATCGGCTTCAACATGACCCCGTTCACGACCGTCGCCGGGCAGCTGACGTTCGAGCGCACCTCGATATTCGGCCTGATCGACTACGAGGACACCGCGGATCAGTACCTCGAATCCGCCGCCACCAGCTTCTACGCGTTCAAGGTCCTGCGCCTCACCGTCGCCTTCCGCAACTCCGCCGTCTCGGGCTTCGCCAGCCAGGTGGAGCTGCTCGTCAACCGCCTGTTCGGCGCCACCACCCGCCTCTACCCGACCGAGCACGGCAACAACATCCTGCTCGACGGCGTCTACCAGAAACAGCCCCGCCCCGGCGGCGGCGAGGAGGGCACCTACGTGTTCACCGCCGCCGGCGAGCGCGACTTCCAGCTCGAGGACTCCGCGCTGCGCAGGGTCGTGCTGCACTCCACCCAGCTCGTCACCGTCACCACCGCCACGCCCAGTGACCGTACCGCCAAGACCCGCGCCCGCTTCGTGCTGGGCGGCGACCTGCACTTCTTCGAGCCCCCCGCGTTCGACCCGTTCGGCTTCGGCGTCGATCCCCCCGGCGCGCCACACGCGGCCGACCCGCCGCCCGGCCCCACCGAGAGCTTCCTGCGCTTCGGCAACCTCGCCCTGGACATGGAGTTCTCGGTCGCCGCCCCGCAGCCCAAGTTCACGCTGCGCACCGAGGCGCTCTCACTCGACTTCCCCGCCAGCCACGCGCGGCCAAAGTCGCTGCTCGCCGGCTTTCCCCTCCGGCTCGCCGGCTTCCTCGCCACCACCGATCCCCGCCAGGCCAACCCCGCCGCCCCCGAGGCCACCGCCACCCGTCAGCGCCCCGAGAGCCTCGGCTACGTCTCCGTCGGCAGCCCCCTGCAGCAGTCCCAGCTCGTGGACCCGTGGTTCGGGATCGAGTACCTGATCGACCTCGGCACGCTCGGCGCGCTCGCCGGCAGCTCCCCCCTGACGCTGCGGCTGCTGGTCGCCTGGAGCGCCGGCGGGACGCGCGAGGCGCCCGCGCTGTACCTCGGCGTGCGCCTGCCCGGCGTCAAAGACGCGCTCGGCATCGCGCTGCCGCTGCAGGGGGCGATCACGCTCGGCTTTCACTCGATCCAGTTCCTCGTCAACGACACAGGCCCCGCCCGGCGCGAACACATCCTGCGCTTTCGCAACTTCGCCCTGCGCCTGCTCGGCATCGCGCTGCCGCCGGGCAACAACGACATCTACCTGTTCGCCAACCCCAACCAGGCCGCCAGCACGAAGCTCGGCTGGTACGCCGCCTACGCCGCCACCGAGGACCCGAAAGCCAAACAGCGCCAGGGGCCGGCCACGCGGCTGGCCGCGGCGCGGCGGGAGCCGAGCTAGCGATGCCGTTCTCCTCCGTGACCGTGGCGATGCTCCAGTGCGATCAGGGGATGGGCAACCTGATCAAGATCTACTCCAAGGTCAGAAGGAAAGAGGTCCTCACGCACCTCGCCCTGATCGACCTGGGCACGGAGAAAGCAAAAGACCTCGACATCCAGACCACAGCGGTGACGCCCATCATCGAAGCGCTCGAAGAGATGGCGAACGCCAACGTGGACCCGTGCATCAACCTGCTCGTCATCTCACACCAGGACAAGGACCATTGGAGCCTGCTGCCGAGATTGCAGGACGACATCGGAAAAAAAATTGCGAACTTCCAACTTGGTCGCGTCGTGACAGGCGGCCTCGGCTGGGGTGACACGGCCAGCGCCGCCGTGGAGGCGTTCGCCGCCGCCTTCAACCGTAAAACGGAGCCCTTTCTCGCCAGGCACACGGACTACGATTACCCGAACCCCATCGGGGAGCTGTTCAACATCAATGGCATCAGCTTCCGGACGCTGATCGTCAACGCGCGGATGAACACCAAGCGGACTCGCACGAGCGGGAGCCGCAACACCACCTCAGCGGTCATCGTGCTCGAAACCAACCACTTCAAGTGCATCTTTCCCGGTGACGCCACCGTCCAGACGATCTCCGCCGTTAATCAGATCGTCCACAAATACCCTGCGAACCCCCTGCTGCCATGTCATGTGCTGTCAGTTCCGCACCACGGCGCGTTGCCGACGCTGGCGTCGAACTACCGTAACCGCGACCCGCATGAGGAGCCGAACCTCGATGTCGCACGCGTGTTCGCCAACTCGCTGCAGGCGGAAATATTGGCTGCCAGCGCGGGCTTCTTTTCGAAATACGAACACCCGTCAGAACTGGCACTCGAGGTCCTTGCGGTTGGCGTAATCGATTGGGAACTCCACAACTACGTGCAGTTTAGTTATGAGAAAAATTGTTGGGACGAGGTGCCGCAGACCCTGCGAAGCGTGTACACGACGATCGTGCGCCTCAACCCGAAAGCAGGAGAGGCCTACGGAGAAACCTGGGAATTCACGATCACCGCCGCGGGGCAGGTCTCCAGGCGGCTCGTCAAGTTCGGCCGTCCCGCACCATACCCCGCCCCGCGCCTGGTGGCGCTGCCGTCCGAGCGCCGCGCGGCCACCCCCTCCTCCCACGGCAGGTAGCGCGTGTCGCTCCAGGACATCTACGACGCCTTGAACGGAGCCCTTCACGGCGAGATCATCAACCTCGGTCCGGGCACAGTCCCCAATCTCGAACTGACGCTCACCGCCTTTGGGATCACCGGCACCGAAAGGCTCAAACTCACCGGCGCCAGCCTCACCCTCGACGAGCAGGCCGTTGTGCTCACGGGCGTAGCCGAATATCGCTACTTCAAATGGTCGACGACGTTGACCGGCGAGTCGGTCACCGCCGGCAACCGCTTTACGCTCGCCCTGCAGGGGCTCGACGGCGCAAGCCCCTGGAAATTCGACACCTCGTTCAGGAACCTGCCGAAAACACGCCGCAACGAACCCGACGGTACGGGGACCCTCAAGACATCGGTGATCGAGCCGCTGATCGTGGAGCAGCCCCAGCTCACCGTGAGCACCGAACCCGGGACAGAGCCGCAGCACCCCCGGATGCAGGGCTGGCTGCGCGTGGCGGACAGCGAGCTCGGCAGCTATGTTGTCTTCCTCGCCGCCTCGCGCCTGCGGCTCGACGGGACCGTCGACTTCCGCGTCCTCGGGGCGCCCGCGCTCGAGCTCCACGCCGCGGCCCCCGGCGCGGACCGTCGGTTGCCGCCGATCGACGTGCGCGAGGTCGGACTGGTGCTGAGCACCAACTATCCCGACGTGCTCAGCATCAAACCGGGGCAGAAGATGTCGGCCGCGGCGCTGTACGCGCGCTTTCAGATCGGAGACGGCATCGTCCAGGGCGAGGCCAGCGCGCCACTGCTCCAGGGCGGAACGGTCTGGCCGCTCAGCGTGACCTTCCCCAAACCGGTCAGGCTGACGGACGTGATGGCGCTGGTGCTCGCGTTCTTCGGGGCGAGCGACAGCGACGTCTTCTCGTTCCCCCTCGTCAGCATCTTCGATAAATTCGGCTTGAGCGCAGTCGAGATCGGGGTTACGCCGCCAGCGCCAAACGGGGGCAGCCTCGGCTTGAGCTATGCGCTGGTCGCGTTCGAGTCCACCGAGGAGTGGAATCCCCCGATCCCCTTCGTGCACGTCCGCAGGATCGGCACCTCGTGGATCTACAACTTCGGTCCCGGCGGGGTGCTCACCGGCGACATCTGGGGCGAGCTGCGCCTCTACGACGGCGGTACGCGGAAAGAAGATCCAGTGGATCTCCTGCTGGACGCCACGATCCCCGATTTCGAAATCACAGCCTCCACCGAAGATCCGATCCAGATCCCGCTCGGCGAGCTGCTCGTCGAGAAGCTGGGTGGCTCCGCCGGCGAGCTCCCGAGCGACCTGAAAATCACCAACGCCTACGTGATGGCCGCTCCGCGCCGGCAGACCTACAGGGCCTCGCTCGAAGTCCAGGGGCACTGGGGCGTCACCGTGAACGACGTGGAGTTCGCGCTCGAAGGCATCGCCGGCGAAATCGCCTCCTCGCAGAGCGCGATCACCGGGAGTATCGCCGGGCTGCTCTCGATCCATGCCACCGGCACCGCCGATCGGGCGCGCTTCAGGGTCAGCGCCGCCTATCGCGGCGACAAAGTGTGGGCCTTCGAAGGCGGCCTCGCGGACGGCACGATCAAGCTCACCCAGCTCGTTGAGGCGCTGCTCGGGTCCCAGGCCAGCCTGAACGGGGTGCCCGAGATCGATGTCGTGGAACTGTGGCTCGCCTACGAATCCTCGGGCAAAGACAACCCCTACTCCGCGCGGGGCAAGCTCATCCTCCGCTGGGCCCCCGCGCCCCCGGTCCTCGGCCTCACGCTCTCGCTCAGCGCCCGCGCCAGCCTCGCCCACCGCAAGCGCACGAGCACCGCCGACGAGCTGCGCGTCCGCGCCCGCGCCCTGGCCCGCCTCGGCGACGGCGACGGCGACGGCGCGAACATGATCTACGAGGGCGAAGTCCTTGGGACCTTCGCGGTCAACCGGCTCGCCGTGACCGTCGGGCTCTCGTTTGTGGAGGACGCCACCGTCTACCTCTTCGAGGTCGCCTGGGGCGGGCTCGCCGTGCGCGCCGCCACCGAATGGGTCCCCGACGCGCCGCCCTCCACCGCCAAACACCAGGCGCTCGCCATCAGCCTCCGCGGGCTGACCCTCGGCGAGGTCGTGCAGCGGCTCGCCCAGCTGGCCAACCCCAACCTCAACTACCAGCTGGGGGGCCCCTGGAGCGTGCTCAACGCGATCGACCTCTCGCGCTTCGCGCTCGTCATCGACCCCACCCTGCAGACCGTGCGGCTGCGCTACGACGTCAAACTCGAGCTCGGCTTCATCAGCGTCAAAGCCGTGTCGATCGTCTACGACCGCTCCGGCGGCGAAGCCGGCGTGCGCTTCGAGGTGGCCGGCAAAATGCTCGGCAAGGAGTACGGCACGGGCTCCACCAAGCCGCTCAGCTGGGACGCCCTGAACGACCCCCCGCCCGCCGTGCCGGGCCAGGGCACCCGCCTGTTCGAGCTGCGTTACCTCGGCTTCGGCCAGCGCGTGACGCTCACCGGCCTGACGAGCTACAGCTCCGTCAAGGAGGTGTTGCGCAAGCTCCAGTTGGAGCTCCAGCCCGTCGCCCAGCCGGGCGTCAACCCCCTCACCCAGAACCCGCAGCTGCGCTTCGACGAGGCCAGCGAGTGGCTGTTCGGCCTGCACTGCCGCGCGATGGAGACCGTGACGCTGGGGCTAGTGCTGCACGACCCCGACCTGTACGGGGTCGTGGTCACGCTCGAAGGGCCCCGCGCCGGGTCCCTGAAAGGGCTCGAATTCGAACTGCTCTATCGGAAAGTGACCGTCGACGTGGGCGTCTTCCGCGTCCGGCTGCAGGTGCCCACCCAGTTCCGCCAGCTCGACCTCGGCCCCGTGGCGCTCACGCTCGGGGCGATCACCGTCGAAATCTTCACCAACGGCAACTTCTCCGTCGACCTCGGCTTCCCCGCCCGCCGCGACTTCGCGCTCTCCTTCGGGCTCCAGGCGGGGCCCTTCATCGGCAGCGGCGGCATCTACTTCGCGCGGCTCAACGGCGCCACCTCCAGCCGCGTCCCCGCCGTGACCAACGGCCGCTTCGACCCCGTGCTCGAGCTGGGCGTGGGGCTGAAGATGGGCGTCGGGCGGCGCGTCGTCAAAGGGGCGCTGAAGGCCGAGCTCTCGCTGCAGGTCGTGGTCATCTTCGAAGGCGTGCTCGGCTGGTTCAACCCCACCAACAGCGCCGCCGGATCCGCGCTCTACTACTGGGCGCAGGGGACCGCCGGGATCGTCGGGAGACTCTACGGCGAGGTCGACTTCACAGTCATCCGCGCTTCCCTGAGCGTCGAAGCGCACGCCTACGCCACCGTCACGTTCACCGCCCACCGCGCGACCGTGCTCGAACTCGACGTCGGCGTCGACGTGAACGCCGAGGCCGAAGTGATGTGGTGCACAGTCTCCTTCCACTTCAGCATGAGGCTGAAAGAATCGGTCACGATCGGCTCCGACAGCGTCGCGCCATGGACGCTCGCCCCCGGCCAGAGCGGACGCAGCCCGCAGCGGCTGCTCGAGAACGTGGCGCCTCCCCACCGGCGCGGGGCGGCGCTGATGCGCACCCTTACCCCGCCGGCCGCCGCGCCCTACCGGCTCAACTGGCGGACCGACATCCACGTCTTCCCCGACGCCAGGCCCCACGCCGTGACCGTGAAGCTGCTACCCGCCTACAGCGTCGATCAGGTGCCCGTGCAGTGGCCCGGCGAGGCGCTGCCCGCGGGCTCGAGCGCGTACCGGATCGCGTTCCTGGCGCTGGCCGACAACGGCGTGAACCCAACCGCGTCGAGCATCGCCGCGAGCCGCGTGCACACCACCGCCACCAGCGCCACCGCCGTGGGCGACCTCGACACCTCGTTCGACGTGGTGATCGAGGCGATGCTGCGCTGGGCGCTGTCCGCGCTCGGCCTCGACCCAGTCGCCGGCGCCGTCACCGCCGGCCAGCTCGCCGACCTCGCGGAACAGCTGGAGATGCCCCAGACGATCGCCGACGGCTTCGCGCGGACCACCAAGCTCGAACCGTTCTTCACCACCAACCTCGCCTGCAAGGTCAGCGGGCTGCCCGCCGGCAACCCGCCGAGCCGCAGCGGCGCCACCGCGTTCCCGATGCCGCCCCCGCTCGGCTGGAGCACCTCCGCCACGCCGCCGCCCGACGGCTGCGAACGGCGCTTCTCCACCTACCAGCCCGTCGACGCCACCTACCTGGCCGAGGTGGCCGAGTACTTCGCGCCGCTGGACCCCCGCAGCCACCGCCCCCCCTCCGCCGCGGCCGTGGCGCGCGACACCGGCGTGGAAGCGACCGAATCGCTGGCCAGCTTCCTCTTCCGCGACTACTTCCTGCTCGTTACCAAGGCCGCCGTGCAGGCCGCGCTCGACCTGCTCACCGCCTTCCCCTACACCGTCACCGGCGCCGCCGGCGAGACCCTGAGCTCGATCTGCGCGCTGTTCGGCCTGGCCGCCGCGACCTACCGCGTCCGCGCGGGCGACACCGTCGATCAGGTCGCGCACTTCTTCGGGCTCTCCCGGAGCGAGGCGCTCGCGCTCAACCCCGACCTCGCCGCCACCCTCGAAAACGCGCTGCCCGGCTCCGCGATCACCGTGCAGATCGGCGCCACCCCGGAGAGCGTCGCCGCCGCCAACCCGGATCGAGAGCTGAAGCCCGGCCTGCCCCTCCAGCTCGGCGCGCTGACCCACCGGGTCGCGGCCGGGGAGACGCTCGCCGCAATCGCCGCCGCGCTCGGCGCCGACGTGGAAACATGGCTGCTGAGCAGCGACCTGCTGGCAGCGCCGCAGCTGCTGCAGGCCGGCGCGCCCCTGCAGATCCCGGCCGGCCACTGCGCCAACCCCGCCAGCCTTGCCCTCGAACTGGTGGCCGCGCTGCTCTACGTCCGCCTGCACGCCGACGAGGACTTCCACCTGGCCGGGCCCCACGAAGTCCCCCTGATCGAGTGGTACGCCGCGGCGATCGCCACCCACAACCAGATCGGCGAGGGCCAGCCGCTCCCGCCCACGCTGTCCGTGCCCGCCGCCTACGACAACGTGCAGCAGTTCGTGACCTGGGCCACGCTCCCCGGCGACACCCTGTGGCGGGTCGCCGCCTACTTCGCCTTCGCCCAGAACCAGACCGCCGCCGACCCGGGGGGCTATCCCGCGTGGCTCACCGAGCTGCGCAACCTGAACCCCGGGCCCGGCCCGTTCGCGCTCGTCGCGCTCCCCGCGACCGCGACCAAGGTGCTCGCCGGCGAGACCCTGGCGGATCTGGCCGCCCGCATCCCGGTCGAACTGCCCAACCATGACCGGCCGGAATCCTTCCGGGCGCTCGTCAAGGGCGCGCAGATCCTGACCGCGCTGACGCCCCTCACCATCCCCGGCTGCACCGCCACCACGCAGGCCGGACAGACCCTGCAGAGTCTGGCCGCGCTGTACGACCTCGCCCTGGAGGAGGTCGGCCGCCGGCTCGCAGGCGTGGCCCAGCTGCTGGCCACCGCCACCCATCCCCTCCTCATCCCCCACCCCGGCTCGGTCCCGATCGGGGCCGCCACGGCCACCCCCGCGGACCTCGTGCCCGCCGTCCTGCGCAGCCACGGGTCGACGATCGGCGGCCAGGTCTCGCGCTTTCTGCTGCACGGGCTGCGGATCCCCGCGCCGCGGCTCGGTAGCGATGGCAAGTACCACGCCACCGGGGCGCTGACCGGCCTGTTCGAGCTGACCGGCCAGCAGCTCGTCGGCCCGCCGCGTCCCGCCGCGCCGCCGCCCCCGCCGCCGCCACCGCCCCCGGAGCGGATGCGGGTGGTCGTCAAGGTCTGCAACCCCGCCGCCTGGATCGAACTGGCCGACTCCCACACCCTGGACGGCGAGGGGTCCCCCGCGCCCGAGCTGCTGGCGCTGAACCCCGGCCTCGCCTGGCGCGACTCGCCGCGCGGGCTCGTCGCCCTGACCGGCCCCGCCAGCGAGCTCGTGTTCGCGATCACCGACGCCGACCTCTGGGAGCGCTACCCCGCCACCGAGCTCTCGCCCGTGTTCGACGCCGGGCCCGCCCCGCTCGATCTGCACCGCCAGGTGGCGGTGCGCCACGGCCTCCAGCAGCGGCTGCTGTGGCAGACCACCGAGGACCTGCACCTCCCCAACCCCGGGGGCGCCACCGTCCCCGCCGTGGGGGGACCCACGCTGTGGCCCTTCGCCGCCGATCTCCGGGCCGCCGCCGCCGCGTTTCCCGCCGCGGACTTCGCGCTCAACCGCCTCGACACCCAGCTCGGCCCCGAGGCGCCGGTGCGTGCGCTCTCGCGCTTCGCCTGGGGGAGCATCGTGCAGCTGGAGATCCGGCGCATCCCTGGCCGGCCCAACTCCTACGAGCTGCTTGGGGTTGCCGACAGCGCCGGGCGCCAGGTGCTGCTCGACCTCTGGCAGCACCTGCACGCCAACCCGAGCGACGGCGCCGCCGTGCGGCTGCTGTGGCAGCCCGAACCCGTCAGCGGCCTCGCGCGCGGGTACGCCTCCGCCGCGATCGACCCCGCCGGCACCTACCTGATCAAGACCAACCTCTCCACCGAAACCCACAGCGCTCCCATCGCCGCCGCCGGCGCGGGTACCCCCGATCCCTTCTTCGGCCCCTACTACGCCCGCCCCCAGGACGCCGAGCGCTTCCTCACGCTCGTCTGGGAGTGCAGCGTCGTCGGCGGCGGGGGCTACTGGTTGCAGTACGCCGGCCTTGGCGGGAGCCCCCTGCCCGCGTCGATCTTCGCCGCCGACGGCAGCGCCACGCTGACGCTCGCCGCGCTTTTGAACTCTCAGTGCACCGCCACCCCGCCGTCGCGCAAGCTGCTCCCCTGCAACAACTGCGCCGTCGTCGGCGAGTCGCTCGACGCCAGCACCACCCAGGTTTTCGCCGCCGTCGCCGGCGGGATCGAGACCGTCCGCGAAGCCACTGTCCAGCCGGGCAACGTCGGCTTCTCGATGACGCTGACCAAGCCACCGCCCCCCCGTGAAGCGATCGACCCCCAGCTCGCGCTCCAGCGGCTGTACAGCCTGATCGCCTACCAGCTCGTCGAACCCGGCGGCTTCCTCGCCAGCAATCCCGCGATGCCCATCGGGCCGCAGGTCGCGGGCGCGGGGGGCGCCGCGGGAGGCGCTCCGGAAAACGCGGCCGAGGGCGCCTCCATGCAGCTCACGGGGGGACCCCCTCGCGATGAGCAGAAGTGGTCGATCTTCCAGGTGCTGCCGATCCACCGCTTCGCCGCGAGTCACAGTCTCCCGCAGGTCGTGGGGCTGCCCGACCCCGCCGCGGACCCCTACGCCGGGATCGACTCCGCCAGCACCCCCCAGAATCCGAAACTGGCCTATGCACACGTCGCGCTGAGCTTCCGCGAGCTGCTCGGCAACGCCTCCTCCGGGCAGGGCGACGCGAGCAGCGGCGGACCCGACACGATCGACCTGCCCGTCGGCTACACCGACCCGCTGGTCGGGCTGGGCGCCTGGCCCGCCACCGCCACGAGCTTTGGCGTCGGACCGCTCGCCGGGGAGGAGGCGGACGCGGGCGCGGCGTCGCTCGGGGGGGGCGGAACAGCGGCTACCACCACCGGCGCCGTCCTGCGCGTCACCGCGACGATCCAGGCGACGAGCCACGTGGCCGGGCCCCAGCAGCGCGCCGCGAGCGCCGCCGCCGCCGCAGTACGGGACGGCGAGCGCTTCGCGCGGATCTACTACCAGCTGATGCAGGACGACGTGACCGCCGCCCTGCTGAGCACGCTCGAACAGCCCGCCGGCGGCGAGCCGGCGCGCCTGGCGCTCGACCTGGGGCCGCTGCGGCGGCTGGCACAGGCCGCGTGCGCCTGGCTGGGGAGCGCCGCGCAGCTCGCCGACATCCACCCCGACCCCACCGTCGAGCCCACGCTCGCAGCGCTCAGCGCCCGCCACGGCGTCGGCCTGGCGGCGCTCGCCGCGGCGAACCTCGACGTGCGCCTCGACCACATCTTCGTGCCCCCGCCGCCCCAGCCGGTCGACGAGACCGACCTGACGATCCCCGTCTACGCCACCTTCCGCGACGGCGGCGACGTCGCCGGGTACTGCCCCCCCGGCAGCGAACCCGCCACCGTACTCGGGGACCGCGAAAACGTCGCGCTGCCCCTGCGCCCCGGCGTCGAGCTCGTGCTCGTGCCGAGCCGCACCGTCACCGTGCCACCGGACCCCGTACCACCGCCGTACCCCGCCCCGCCTCCCCCCACGCTCGCCGCGCTGGCCGCACTCTTCCACGTCACCGTCGGCAGCCTCGCCCGCGCGAACGCCGCCACCCACGGGCTGCTGCGCGTGGGCACCGTGCTCGTCTACGGCGAAGTGGAGATCGAAATCTCCGCCGCCCACCCCGACGTGAGCCTCGACGACGTCGCCGCCACGCTCACCCAGGAGGGGTTCCCCTGCGACGCGGTGATGGTGGCCGGCGCCAACGCCGACGTCCCCGGGCTGCTGCGCGCGGGCGCCACGCTGAGCCTCGACCGCTACCTCGTGCGCGACGGCGAGTCGCTCGCCCACAACGGCTCGGGCGCCACCCAGGATGCACTGGTGAAAGCGAACGTGGGCACCGTGGACCTGTTCGCCACCGGCACCGCGCTGTACATCGCGCACCTCTCCGCCGCCGGCGTGCTCGCACAGACGCTCGGCGAAGTCGCCGAGACCCACGGCCTCGCCCCCGAGCAGCTCCTGCGCCACAACCGCACGGTGCGGCTCCTGACGCCCGCCCCCACCCCCGCCGATCCCCTGTGGCCGGCGATCCCCGGCGAGGCCGCCCTGCCCGCGGCGCCCGCCGCGCTGCGCGTGCCCTACGCGATCCCCGCCGGCGCCACCCTCGCGGGCGTGGCGGCCCTGTTCCTGAACGCCGACCCCAGCGCCGCCAGCGCGGCGCTCGCGCTCGCCACCGCCAACCGGGCGCTCCCCGGCACGCTCGCCGCGGACATGCCCGTCGACGTGGACAACCAGCACGTGGAAACCCAGGCCGAAGACTCCTTCGACGATCTCCTCGGCCGCTTCAACCCGCCGGTCGCGCTGGCCGACGTGGTCGCCTTCATCGCCGACAAGAGCGGCTACCTCGCCGCCGACGGGATGCTGTTGTGTCCCCCCGCGCTACTGGCAGGCAACACCACCTCCCCGTGCAGCCCGCGACAGGTCGCCGAACGCTATGGGGTCGCCATCGCCGACCTGGCCACCGCCAACGGCGCCCTGCCCGGTCTGGTCCTGCCCGGCGTGACGCTGACGCTGCCCGCACAGCCGGACGGGCAGACGCCGAGCATCACCACCGGCGCCGCCGACACCCTCGGCAGCCTCGCCTGGCGCTTCGCCCAGCTGCACGTCCAGGCCACCCCCGCCGAAATCGTGGCGGCCAACCCCGACACGGCCTTCCTGCGGGGCGGCGCCACGATCCTGCTGGCCCCCCCTCCCGCGATCCTCGCGGCCGGGATCGGGGCGAGCGGCTGGCGCTTCCCCGCGGCGATCTTCCCGCTGCACGTGTGGGTGGAGCTCACCCGGGCCCCCCAGCTGCTCGACCCCGGCTTCGCCGACCCCACGGGGCCCGTGGGGCGCGGGCGCTCGGCGGTGCCGCCCAGCGCGCAGCCCGGCGCCGACCGGGCGCTGGCGCTGAGCGCCTTCGCCAGCGAACTCGAGACCTCCCTGCCGATGCTGCGCGTGGCGATTGGCGCAGCGGCCGGGGGGGTCGCCTCCGCAGCGGCAACGGAGACACCCGCCGACGTGTGGGCGGTCGCGTTCGGGGCCGGGCAGATCGCTTCGGTGCAGGTCAAACCGGGGACCACCGTGGGGCGCGCGAAAGCACCGCGCTACTACGCCCTCCGTCCGCTCGCCCCGGGGCTGGTCTCGCGCAGCGGCGTGCCGATCGCGCCGCTGCAGGCCGACGGCACGCTCGGCGCAGCCCTCGCCAGCGACTACCAGGGGATCGACATGGAGACCTGGGCCCAGCGCCTGCTCGCGGACGTCGACCTGTTCACCTCCGCCCCCTACGCCACCGGCGCCTACCGCTCCGCCAAGCGCGCCAGCCTGCAGCGGGTGCTCGCCGCGAAGGGCAAGCTCGCCGGCGCGGTCGCGGACGGGCTCGACTACGTCCTCGACCTCGGCCCCACCGATCCCGACCCGCCGGACCCCGCCGCACGCAAACCCCAGCCCGCCGACTGGCTATCCGCCCGCGAGGCGCTGCGCCAGCGCCTGCTCGTCGGCCTGCTCGACGGCTACGGGACCGACGCCGTGGTGCAGTACGACTCCACCGCCACCACCCCCAGCGGCACGCACGCGCGCCTCTGCGGCCCGGGCAAGCTCCCCGATCAGCCCAGCGTTCCGGCGCCGCGCAACCCGCTCAGCGGCGCGCAGGAGCGCAACCTCTCCCTCCCCGGGGAACGCGTCCCGCCCACACCTCTCGACGTGGAGGAACGGCGCGCGAGCCTCAGCACCGCCAAGACCTCACTGGCGAGCGGCGGGGACTTCGTCAACTTCATGCTCGACGTCTCCCGCGAAGGCCACCAGCGCTCGGTGGCGCTCGACCTGAGCTATCCGATCAACGAGCTGGAGTTCGGGATCGAACCGATCGTCGAGGGCTACGACGCATCGAGCTGGCTCGCGTTCGTGCGCCCCTTCGCGGCGAACCTGCCGAGCGCGGTCAGCGTCGAACTCGGGCAGCCCGAGGTACCGCTGCCGTTGCGCGGCTACCCCCTGCTGCCCGCGCTGCTCGGCCAGTGCGCCGAGCCGACCAACCAGCAGCCGACCGACTACCGGCAGGCGCTGCGCTGGGACTACATCTGCACGTTCCAGCACCAGAGCGCCGCGCCCGACCAGCTGCGCCTGGAAGTCGAATTCAATAGGCCGGCCGCCAGCACGCTGGCGGCGGGAGCCGAAGATGACCTGTTCGCAAAGCTCGCCCAGTACGTCGCGGTGGCGCCGGAACTGTGGGCGATTCTCGAGGGGCTGCCCGACCTCGCGGCCGCGGCGAGCGGCACCCCCGACGCGCCGGGGCACCTCGCCGGCGCGGAGGACCCCGCCGGCGCAGCAAGGTTCGCGCTGAACACAACCCTGGAAAACGCGATCGGCACCTTCGCGGACCTCGTCGAAGCGGTGGCGGAACGGTGGAGCAAACACTGGACGGGCACCGCCGTGGCCGCGCCCGAGCCGCTGCCCGCCGCCGCGGTGCCGGGCGGTCCGGCAGCCGCGCGCTACGCCTTCACGGCCACGCTCAACCCCGTCTGGGACGCGACCACGGCGCGGTGGTACTGGGAGAGTCTGCTGCTGGAGCGCACCCACGCCGACGGCGGCCTCGACTGGCCGACGCTGGGGTGGTTCGAGCCGGGCGGCCCGGTGCGGACGCTGGGGACGAGCGTGGAAACGCCCGCGGGTCGCCGCTACGACTTCCCGCCGCTGACCGTCGCGGCCTACCAGCCGCTCGGCTACCAGCTGCGCATGCCCGGACTGCACGTGGCCGACTACCAGAGCGCGGATACGCGGGTGCAGGTGGTGCGCAACGCCCAGCTGATCGCCGGCGGCCCGCCGACCCGCCCGGCGTTCGTCTACCACACGCCGAGGCTCTCGTTCGCCAGCCCCGTCGCCCCGCTGCTCTCCTGGGATGAGCCGCTCCCGATCGGCCGGTGGCGGGATGCGCTGGGGGAAAACCCCCTGCCGGGGGTGTTCGCGGCGATCTTCGACAACAACGCCAGTAGCCGCAGCATCGCGTGCGAGATCCGCTACGGCTACGAGCTGGGCGGCTCGGCGCAGGCGCCGCTGGTCAGCCATCTGCCCGTCGCCTTCCGCCCGAAATACGACTACGCGGCGACCAGCGTGCAGCAGATCATCGACACCGTGACCACCTGGCGCACCGCGAACGCACCGGCCACCGTGGGCGGCGAGTGGGTCTTCTCGCTGAGCATGTTCTCCTCGGTCGATTCCTCAAGCGACCGGCCGCTGCTGAAGCTCGGGCGGCTGTACGCGAACGCCTCGAACTAATCATTGACATTGGCAGAAAGTTTTGGTGTACTAGTACTATAGGGTATTGACAGACGGCATAGATTCATGTTACCGTGGGTTACGCAAAGTTCTGGGGTGCCCTACATACCGAGGAGGCGAGACGGAGCGATGAGGCCCAGGGTTCGGATCTTTCTCACAGCGCTTCCCACGTGCGCCTGCCTGATCACCGCGACGACCTCTGGCGCGGCCACGCCGACGTCCACCGCGACCTCGGCCACGATCGCCCCGTCCCTCTCCCCCGACCGGCTCGGCATCCGGGCGGCTCTGACCTTCACGATCGCCTACTCAGGGGGTGAATCCGGCATTCCCTCCCCGGTCCGCCACGTGGTCCTGCAGTTCCCCGCCGGGATGACCCTCGACATTCCTGCGCTGCGCAGCTGCAGCGCTGCGCGCCTGTTGGCCTACGGCACCAGCGGCTGCCCCGCGCAATCTCGCCTCGGCCGCGGACACGCGCTCGTGGAGGGGCACCTGGGGGCAGAACTCGTCACCGAGGACGTCGCCCTGTGGGCCTTCCTCGGCCCCCCACAGAATCTCCAGCCGACGATCGAGATCCTCGCCGAGGGTTCGCAGCCCGTCGGCGAGGCGATGGTGCTGAGCGCAGCGGTGCTCTCCGATCGCGCCCCCTATGGGGAAGAGCTGGTGATGCCGATCCCCCAGATCGCCACCCTGCCGCTCGAGCCCGACGCCGCGATCGTCAACTTCTCGCTCACGATCGGCACCGACCGGCGACGCCTGGCGCGCCGCACGAACACGGTGCTCGTGCCCTCCCACTGCCCCGCGGGCGGACTCCCGTTCGCCGCCGCGTTCACCTACGCCGACGGCTCCAGCGGCAGCGCGCTTGCCACCGTCCCCTGTCCGCGATGAGCAACCACCCCGCATATGCCCGCGCCCTGGTGGTGGGAGTTGTGTCGTTCGCCGCGTCGATCGCGGCGATCCCGCCGGCGCTCGCCGCACGGACGATTTCCCTGAACGAGAACGGCAGCCTGCACCTGATCAGCAAACAGGGCTTCACGCTCAACGAGCAGGGCCCCGCGTCGGGCACGATCGGCGGCACGATCTACGTCCACCTGAAGATCGCCTCGAGCAGCACCGTGACTGCCGAAGTCAGCATCTCCCCGCGCGGGGGATCGATCACGGGCAGGGCGACGGCGAGCTACAAACGGGGGAGCACGACGGGCAGCTTCTCCGGCTCGCTATCGATCAGCCACGGGACGGGGAGCTACGCCAACGCCCACGGGTCGGGCCTCAGCTTCAGCGGCACGATCCAGCGCTCGAACGACGCCATCGCCGTGCACGTGAATGGCAGGTTCTCGCAGTGACTCCCGCTCGCCCGCGAACCCCGGAGAGGTCGAGTGCTCGAGCTGCGTGACCTCGTGAAGCACTACCCCGCTGTCGGCGGGGAGCCCGTGCGCGCGGTGGACGGCGTGTCGCTGACGGTGCAGGCCGGCGAGATGGTCGCCCTGTACGGGCCGAGCGGGTCGGGCAAGACGACGCTTCTGCTGATGATCGCCACCTTGCTCGAGCCCACCTCCGGCGCGGTGCTGATCGGAGGGCGCGACGTGTCCTCGCTCTCCGAGCGCGAGGCATCGCACTTCAGGCTCTCCGAGCTGGGCTTCATCCGACAGAACTTCGACCTGCTGCCGGGCGTCAGCGCAATCGACAACGCGGTGCTGAAGCTGCTCGCCACCATGCGCTGGCGCGATGCGCGCCGGGCGATCGGGCCGCTGCTGGAGCGGCTCGGGATGAGCGAGCGCCTGGCGCACCACGCCGAGACGCTTTCGATGGGCGAGCGCCAGCGCGTGATGATCGCCAGGGCGCTCTCCACCGAGCCCCGCCTGCTGCTCGCGGACGAGCCCACCGGGAGCCTCGACACCCAGCGCGGGCGCGAGGTGCTCGAACTGTTGCGGGAGCTGTGCCGCGAGCGGGACGTGGCGGTCGTGCTCGTCAGCCACGACCCGATGGCGGCTCTCTACGCCGACCGCGTGTTCGCGTTGCGCGACGGCAGGCTCTCCGACCACGAAAGCGAGCAGGTGCACGCGCAGCTGGCGGCGCGATGAGGCCCGCGAACATCCTGCGCCTCTACGCCCTGCGCCTGCGCGCGCGGTTGGTGCAGGAGTGCCTAGCGGTCGTGGGGATCGCCGCCGGGGTCGCGCTGCTGTTCGCCTCGCAGGTCTCGAGCTCGAGCCTGCAGAGCTCCGTGGCGCAGCTCTCGCGCGGGATTCTCGGCAACGCCACGCTGCAGCTCGTGGCGCGCGATCCCCACGGCTTCCCGCAGAGCACCCTGGGGCGGGTGCGTCAGATCCCCGGGGTACGCGTCGCGGCGCCGCTGCTGGAAACCGGCGCGAATGCGATCGGCCCCCGGGGCAGCGCGTCGGTCGAGCTGGTGGGAGCCGATCCGAGCCTGTACAAGCTCGGCGGGACGCTCGTGCGCCACGTCGTGCTCGAACCGTTCGGGGGCGTCGGCGCGGTCGTGCTGCCCGCCCCGCTCGCAAGGACTGTCGGGGTGACCGGATTCGGTCAGGAAGTCACCCTCCAACTCGCCGGGCACACAGT
>DATMPY010000009.1:0-9720 GCA_035566955.1 Solirubrobacteraceae bacterium
GGTCCGACTCCGATCCGCACGCGACCACCGAGCCGGAGCCCGAGCCCGTGCCAGCGGCGCCCACGATCGGTACATCCTCCGGCGACCCCGACCTCCCAGCTTCACCTTCAACGGCCGGTCACATCGCGGCGGGGACCCTAAGCTACACCGCCCTCAGCGAGTTGGAGCGGTGCGGATACAGGTACTACCTGGAACGCGTCCTCGGCCTGCCTGAAGACCGCTCCGCCGGCCGCGCCGGCGCCCCTCGCGGTGGCCTGGGTGCCCGCGCTCGCGGTGTGCTCGTGCACAGGTTGCTGGAGTCCCTCGACTTTGCCCACCCCATCGCGCCCACTTCCCCCGAGGTGGCCGCCGCGGCACGCGCGCTCGGCGTGACGGTCGCCCCGGGGGAGCGCGAGGAGCTCGCCGCGCTCGTGGGCGCCGCTGCAACAAGCGGCCTGGCGCGGCGCGTGGCGGCGGCGGAGCAGGTCCATCGCGAGTACCCCTTCGCGTTCACCTTGACCTCCCCCGAGCGGCTCCCTCCCCGAGTGTCTGATTCGCCCGAACAGCTCACCATCAGCGTGCTCGACTCCCCCGAACAGCTCACCATCGGCGTGCTCGACTCCCCCCAGCGGCTCGCCGCCGGTGTGCTCGACCAGGCTGAGCAGCTCGCCCCTGGAGCGCTCGACCCTTCCGAGCAGCTCGCCACCGGTGTGCTCGACCTGCTTGCGCGTGAGCCCAGCGGAGGCTGGCTGGTGGTCGACTACAAGAGCGATCGCGTGGGGGAGTCCGACGATCTGGAGGAGCTCGTGCGGCGCGAGTACGGGATTCAGCGGCTGCTATACGCGCTGGCCGCCCTGCACGCAGGGGCCCCGGAGGTGGAGGTGGTCCACTGGTTCGTGGAGCGCCCACGCGAGTGGGTTGGCGAGCGTTTTCAGGCCGGCGAACGGGAGCAGCTCGAGGAGCGACTCCGCGGTCGTGTCGAGCGCGCCCGCGCGCGCGGGTTCGCCGTCAGCGCCAGTCCTCGCCGCGATTTATGCCTCACCTGCCCGGGGCGGGCGCGGCTATGCTCGTGGGATGAGGCCGACACCCTCCGCGAGCGGTCCGTCGGGATTGGCGGCCCGCCCACCTCGGGAGAGCGTTGAGAACCCGGCCGGCTGGGCTTCGGATGCGGAGCTGTTCGCGCGCCTGCGCGCACGAGGGGACGCCCGCGCGCGCGAGCAGCTGATCGAGCGCTACCTCCCCCTCGCCCGTCGCCTCGCACGCCGCTACCAGCGCGCGGAGGAGCCCCTGGAGGATCTCGTGCAGGTGGCCTCGCTCGGCCTGATCAAGGCGATCGACCGCTTCGACGTGGCGCGGGAGGTGGTCTTCTCGAGCTACGCCGTGCCCACCATCCTCGGGGAGCTCAAGCGCCACTTCCGCGATCGCACGTGGTCGGTGCGCGTGCCCCGCGACCTGCAGGAGCTCGCGCTGCGCGTGGACCGCGCGATCACCCGCCTCTCCGTCGGCGAGCGCCGCTCCCCGTCGGTGGGCGAGATCGCACACGCCGTGGGGGCCTCCCCGGAGCAGGTGCTGGACGCGCTGGAGGCCGCCGCCGCCTATCGCGCGACCTCGCTCGACGCCCCCCGCTCCGCTGCCCAGAGCGAGGAGGCGGGGGAAAGCACCGCCGACACCCTGGGAGTTCAGGAGAGCGGCTTCCAGCGCGCCGAGGAGCGCGCCACCCTCGAGCCCCTGCTCGCCCGCATCTCCCCCCGCGAGCGCATCGTGCTGGAGCTGCGCTTCGGCGAGGACCTCACCCAGGCCGAGATCGGCGAGCGCATCGGCGTCTCCCAGATGCAGGTCTCCCGGCTCATCCGCCAAGCCCTCGCGCGCATGCGCGGCGGGCTCGACGAGGAGGAGCCCGGCGGGTAGCGCCGCGGGCGGTCGCGGCGCCGGCGGGTCAAAGCACTCAAGGGCTAGCGCGCAGGCGGTTGGGGGTGGGCGGGGGCAGGGCCGTTTGCATGGGTTGACATCCTCGGCTCGGCCGCCCACACTGTTGGGATGCCACATTCGATGTGGAAAGGGACCCTCACCTTCGGGCTCGTCAGCGTCCCCGTGAAGCTCTACAGCGCCGTGGTCCACCGCAGCGTGCGCTTCCACCAGCTGCACGCAACCGACCACGCCCGCATCGTCCAGCGGCGCTACTGCTCCGCCGAGGAGGAGGAGGTCCCCTTCGAGGAGATCGTCAAGGGCTACGAGATCGCCCCCGGTCGCCACGTGATCGTCGAGGCCGAGGAGTTCGCCTCGCTCGAACCCGCCTTCACCCGCACGATCGACGTCGAGGACTTCGTGCAGCTGGATGAGATCGACCCGATCTACTTCGATCGCCCCTACTACCTCGTCCCCAACCGCGGCGGCTCCCGCCCCTACCGCCTGCTCCTGGAGGCGATGCGCGACACCGGCAGAGTCGCCATCGCGCGCGTCGTGCTGCGCTCCCGTCAGCAGCTCGTCGCGATCCGCCCCCACGGGGAGGTGCTGATGATGACCACGATGACCTTCGGCGACGAGATCCAGCCGCTGGAGGATCTCCACGAGCTGCAGGAAGCCGAGGCCGAGCTCGGCGAGCAGGAGCTGGAGATCGCCCACCGACTCGTCGAAGCGGTCGCCCGCCCGTTCGACATCGCCAACTACCGCGACACCTACCGCGAGGCCCTCCTCGACCTCATCGATCGCAAGGCCAGCGGCGAGGAAATCGCCCTCGAACCCCCCGCCCGCGACGAGCCCCTGCAGGCCCCCGACCTGATGAGCGCGCTGGAGGCCAGCATCGAACAGGTCCGCAGCCGCCGCAAGCGGGATGAGGCGGTGGTCGCTGCCGGGTCGGGCGAGGAGGCCGGCAACGGGCGTCCAGGGCGGGCTGCCGGAGGCGGAGCGGGCGCAGCGGGAAAGAAACGCAAAACGCCTCCCAAGGGCACTCCAGCCGCTCCCAAAGGCAGCGGTGGGAATGCGCGCCCCGCCCCCACCACGGGCAGCGGCAACGCTAGCCCAGCCCCCAAGGGCAGCGGCAATGCGCGTTCGGCCCCCAAGAGCGGCAGCAAAGCCCGCGCCTGAGGGCCGACTTCCCGGCGTCGCGCTTCTCCTCGCCGCGAACCTCAAGAGCAGCAGCAAAGCCGGCGCCTGAGGGCCGGCTTCTGGCGTCGCGTTTCTCCTTGCCGCGAACCCAAGAGCAACAGCAAAGCCCATCCCTGAGGGCCCGCGGCGCGCGCCCTCAGGGCAGCCTTAGAAGCTCAGCCCCAGCACCAGCTCCTCGCCCGCGCCATCCGCGGCGGGCTCGATACGCAACTGATCGGCCATCCGCTCGAGCACGTTGCCCACTCCGGGCAGCACCGCGTCCTCCACCAGCCGGCTCGCCCCCTGTTCGGGGAGCTCGCTCACGCGCAGCTCGAACTCTCCGCCCCGCGCACTCACCGAGAACGTGAGGTGACCGTCCGCCGCATGCGTCTGGGCGTGGGCGCTGAGGGCGTCGCAGATCAGCATCGCGTCCTCGAGGCGGTCCATCGGGCAGTTCGCCCGCGCCAGCACCATCGAGACCACCCTGCATAGCACCGGCCCAACCAGCGGGCCGTTGGCCAGGCGCAGCGACGCCGAACCCTCGTAGGGAGGCTCGGGCCCGTCGCTCATTGACTCAGCGGAGGATCGGCCACGAGGGAGACCGCATCGTGCGCCGTGGCGCCATGGTGGTGAGGGGCGTCGGTCAGCGAGAACGTCATCCGCACCTCGGTGTGCTCGCCCCCGTCGCGGCCCAGCCGAACGCTCTCGGTGAGCGAGGCAATCAACGGCAGGCCCAGGCCGAGGCCGGGGCTGTCCGGCCGCGGGCCGATCCCCTTGCCCTCGTCGCGCACCACCACCGTGAGCGCGTCTCCCATCAGGGTCGCGAGCACCTCCATCGGCCCCTCCCTGCCGTCGGGGTAGGCGTGCACCACGACGTTGGTACAGGCCTCCGTGACGGCCAGGCGGATATCCGAGAGGGTCTGGGGGTCGAGCGCGTAGGCATCCCCCAACGCTCCGAACGCGTGGCGCACGATGGCGATGTTCTCCGCACGCGCCGGGAGCGCGAGCTGCATGTCGGGCGTCATGTGGTGCTTCTCCCAGCGTGTCTGGGTGTGGGGGCGGGATTCTCGTCTTGGGTGATGGTGCCCTGCGAAGGCGGTTTTCACACATCGGCGCGATCATGGCTGTGCTGTGCGCCTGCCGTGCGTGTCTCGCAGGGTACCCTGACATAGAGCAGGATACGCGAGCGGGCGGGCGAACCGCTGTGCGCCGGACGGTTCTTTGGACGGGTGATCGAGCGCCACGATTCGCGCTCCGGAGGCGTTTCCACTGCTACGCTTCAGCCTCCGCCTCAGGTGCCCTCGCTGCCTGCACGGGAAGATCCCGACCGTGCGGGAGCACCGCCCTTTCGTGAGCACTGTCATGACTTCGCACATCAAGCAGCCGCCTAAGGCCGTCGGCCTCTACGACCCCCGCTTCGAGCATGACGCGTGCGGCGTTGGGATGGTCGCGCGCCTTGACAACCAGCCCACCCACGAGGTGATCGCCCAGGCGATCGGGGCCCTGGAGAACCTCGAGCACCGCGGCGCCTCCGGCGCGGACCCCACGACCGGGGACGGCGCGGGGATCCTCATGCAGATGCCCGACGAGCTGCTGCGCGGGGTCGTCGATTTCGAGCTTCCCCCGCCGGGCCGCTATGGGGTGCTGATGTGCTTCCTGCCGACCGCGCCCGGGGAGTGCGCCCGGCTGCGCGAGCAGCTGGAGCGAACCGTGCGTGCCGAGGGTCAGCGGCTGCTCGGCTGGCGCGAGGTGCCCGTGGACACAGCGCACATGGGCCGCACCGCCGGGGCCTGCCGGCCGGCCATCTGGCAGCTGTTCGTGGGCGCCGGCGAGCTGCCTCCCGGCCTACCCGCGCCAGCTCCCGCCGGAGTGTCCGATGTGGGTCGTACCGATGCGTTGCAGGGCGACGCGGGAGCTCAGGAGAGCGTGCTGCCCGCCGGAGCGTCCGATGTGGGTCATTCCGATGCGTTGCAGGGCGACGCGGGAGCTCAGGAGAGCGTGCTGCCCGCCGGAGCGTCCGATGTGGGTCGTACCGAGGCGGGATCGCTCACCGGTGGGGAACCCGCCGGCGAGTCGAGCGCGTTCGACCAGGACGCCTTCGAGCGCAAGCTCTACGTGATCCGCCGTGTGTGTGAGCTGGCCGAGGCATCCGCCCGCACGCCCGGCCTGTACGTGACCTCGAGCTCCTCGCGCACGATCAACTACAAGGGCATGCTGATCTCAAACCAGCTCGCCGGCTTCTACCCCGACCTGCGCGACGAGCGGGCAAAGAGCGCGATGGCGCTCGTGCACTCCCGTTTCTCCACCAACACGTTTCCGAGCTGGGAGCTCGCCCACCCCTACCGGGTGATCTGCCACAACGGCGAGATCAACACCGTGATGGGCAACGTCAGCTGGATGCGCGCCCGCGAGTCCGAGCTCCAGAGCGAGCTGTTCGGCGACGACCTCCCCAAGATCCTGCCCGTGGTCAAGCCCGGGGACTCGGACTCCGCCACCTTCGATCGGGTGCTGGAGCTGCTGATGCTCGCCGGGCGCTCCCTGCCGCACGCGGTGATGATGATGATCCCCGAGGCCTACCGCGACCGCGAGGACCTCCCCCAGGACCTGAAGGGCTTCTATGCCTTCCACTCCTGCCTGATGGAGCCCTGGGACGGCCCCGCCTCGGTGGCGTTCACCGACGGGCGCGTGATCGGCGCCACGCTCGACCGCAACGGCCTGCGACCCGGGCGCTGGGTAGAGACCGTCGATGGCTTGGTCGTGCTCGGCTCGGAGATCGGCCTGCTCGACATTCCGGCCGCCCGCATCAAGCGTCTCGGGCGCCTGCAGCCCGGCAAGCTGTTCCTCGTGGACCTGGAACGGGGCTGCATCGTGGAGGACGGCGATGTCAAGCGCGAGGTCTCCACCCGTCGGCCCTACGGGGAGTGGTTCGTGCGCAACTCCGTGCACTTCGACGACCTCCCCCCCTCGGAGGCGGTGACGATCTCCGATCAGCCCCTGCACGCCCGCCAGCGCGCCTTCGGCTACTCCCAGGAGGATCTGCGGGTGCTGCTCACCCCGATGGCCCGCGACGCGGCGGAGCCGGTTGGCTCGATGGGCAACGATCTCTCCCTCGCCGTCCTCTCCGATCAGGCTCCCCCGCTGTTCTCCTACTTCAAGCAGCTCTTCGCCCAGGTCACCAACCCCCCGATCGACCCGATCCGCGAGGAGGTCGTGATGAGCCTCGCGACCAGCCTGGGGACTGAGCGCAACCTCTTCGACGAGACCCCCGAGCACGCCCACAAGCTGATCCTCCGCCAACCGATCCTGCTCAACCGCGAGCTCGAGACCCTGCGCCACGTCGCCCACGACGAGTTCTCTGCGCAGACGATCGACATCACCTGGCCCGTCGCCGAGGGCGCCGCGGGCATGGAGCGGGCGCTCGATCGCATCTGCGCCCAGGCCCACGAGGCGATCGCGCGGAAGGTGAACATCATCATCCTCTCCGACCGCTCCCTCGGGCCACTGCGCGCGCCGATCCCCTCGCTGCTGGCGGTCTCCTCCGTCCACCACCACCTCGTGCGCGAAGGCACCCGCCTACGCGCGGGCATCGTGCTGGAGTCCGGCGAGCCCCGGGAGGTGCACCACTTCGCCACGCTGATCGGCTACGGGGTCAGCGCGATCAACCCCTACCTGATGCTGGAGACCCTCGACGAGCTCGCCTTCCGCGGCCTGGTCGAACGGCCCGCGAACGGATCTGCCGCCACGACGCTCACCTCTGAGGAGGCCTCCCAGAACGTGGTCAAGGCGATCGGCAAAGGGCTCCTGAAGACGATCTCCAAGATGGGCATCTCCACGATCCAGTCTTACCGCAGCGCCCAGATCTTCGAGGCCGTGGGGCTCTCGCGGGAGCTGATCGACCGCCACTTCACCGGCACCGCCTCGCGAATTGGGGGGGTGGGCCTGCAGGAGCTGGCCGTGGAGGCGCTGGAGCGCCACGCCCGCGCCTGGGTGGGTGGGATCAAATCATCCGACGACCTGCTCCCGGTTGGCGGGGTCTACGCGTGGCGGCGCGACGGAGAGCACCACATCTGGAACCCCGAGACGATCGCGCTCGTGCAGCACGCCGTGCGCGCCGCCGAGGACGGGCAGGTGGGGGCTGCGCTCGCAGGGGACGGGCAGGCGCACGAGTCGGTGCGCGAGAGCCCCGCCTACAAGACCTACCGCGAGTACGCCCGTGCCGTCAACGAGGACGCCGCCCGCCGAGCCACGCTGCGCGGCCTGCTGGAGTTCCGCACCGACGGCCGTAAGTCGGAGGGCGGGCAGAAGCTGGGCGAGCAGGCGATGAGTGGGCAGGCGATGGGCGGGCGGGGATCCATCCCGCTCGATGAGGTGGAGCCGGCGAAGGAGATCGTGCGGCGCTTCTGCACCGGCGCGATGAGCCTCGGCTCGATCTCGCGCGAGGCCCACGAGACGCTGGCAATTGCGATGAACCGCCTTGGCGGGCGCTCCAACACGGGCGAGGGCGGCGAGGACCCCACCCGCTTCCAGCCCGACCCCAACGGGGACCGCCGTCGCTCGGCGATCAAGCAGGTAGCGTCGGGGCGCTTCGGGGTGACGATCCACTACCTCGTCAACGCCGACGAGCTGCAGATCAAGATGGCCCAGGGCGCCAAGCCCGGCGAGGGCGGCCAGCTGCCGGGCCACAAGGTCGACGGGTACATCGGCTCGATCCGCCACACCACCCCCGGGGTCGGGTTGATCTCCCCGCCGCCCCACCACGACATCTACTCGATCGAGGATCTCAAGCAGCTGATCTACGATCTGCGCTGCTCCAACCCCCAGGCGCAGGTCTCCGTCAAGCTCGTCTCCGAGGTCGGAGTCGGCACCGTCGCCGCGGGCGTCTCCAAGGCCAACGCCGACCGCGTGCTGATCGCCGGCCACGACGGCGGCACCGGCGCCTCCCCGCTCTCCTCGATCCAGGCCGCCGGCGTGCCCTGGGAGATCGGCCTCGCCGAGACCCAGCAGACGCTGCTGCTCAACCAGTTGCGCTCGCGCATCGTCGTGCAGACCGACGGCCAGCTGAAGACCGGCCGCGACGTGGTGATCGCCGCGCTGCTGGGCGCCGATGAGATGGGCTTCTCCACCGGCCCCCTGATCGCCACCGGCTGCATCATGATGCGCGCCTGCCACCTGAACACCTGCCCCGTGGGGATCGCCACCCAGGACCCCGAGCTGCGCAAGCGCTTCCAGGGCACCCCCGAGCATGTGGTCAACTTCTTCTTCTTCGTCGCCGAGGAGGTCCGCGAGATCCTCGCCTCGCTGGGGCTGCGCTCGCTGGACGAGGCGATCGGCCGCGTGGACCTGCTCCAGGCCGGCCCCGCGATCGAGCACTGGAAGGCTCGCGGGGTCGATCTGACCCACATCCTCACCCACGTACAGCTACCCGACGGCGAGCCCCGCCGGCGGGTGGAGCCGCCGCCGGCGGTGCTCGACGACGCCCTGGACTGGGAGCTCGTCGAGCAGGCCGGTCCCGCGATCGAACGCGGCGAGCGCGTCGGGATGCGGCTGGCGATCCGCAACGTCAACCGCTGTGTGGGCGGGATCCTCTCCAGTCATATTGCGCGCGCGCATGGCGCTGAGGGGCTGCCGGCGGACTCGATCACGGTCGACTTCGAGGGCTCCGCCGGCCAGAGCTTCGGCGGCTGGCTGGCTCCCGGGGTGACCTTCACGCTGCACGGGGACGCCAACGACTATGCCGGCAAGGGCCTCTCCGGGGGGTTGGTTGCGATTCGCCCGCGGGAGGGCATGAGCGCCGACTTCGTGGCCGAGCGCAACGTGATCGTGGGCAACACCGTGCTCTACGGGGCCACCTCCGGCAGGGCCTTCTTCCGCGGCCTCGCGGGGGAGCGCTTCGCGGTGCGCAACTCCGGCGCGTGGGCGGTCGTGGAGGGTGTGGGGGACCACGGCTGCGAGTACATGACTGGCGGGCGCGTAGTCGTGCTCGGCCCCACCGGGCGCAACTTCGCCGCCGGCATGAGCGGTGGGATCGCCTACGTGCTCGACGAGCAGGGCGCCTTCTCCGCACGCTGCAACATGGGCATGGTGGACCTCGAAGCGCTCGGGAGTGGGCGGGGCTCCAACTCAGACGCGATCGAGCTGCGCGCGCTGATCGAGGAGCACGCCCAGCGCACCGACTCGCCGGTCGCCCAGCGCGTGCTCGCCGAGTGGGAGCCGCTGCTCGCGCGGGGTGCGTTCGTGAAGGTGATGCCCCGCGACTACAAGCGCGTGCTGAGCGAACGGGCGGCGGCGGCGGATGAGACCGAAGAGGTGGCGGCTTAGTGGCCCGCTCGTCCGTGCACCGAGGAATTACAGGGATGGACGGCGAGGCAGACGTGCGCCGGAAGGGAGCTGACGTGCGCTCGCGCGCGCACCGAGGGACAACAGGGATGGGCCACTAGTGGGCAAGCTCGGCGGCTTCCTCCAGATCGAGCGCCACGGCATCCCCTACCGCGACCCCCGCGAGCGCGCGCGGGACTACCGCGAGTTTCTGGTGGTCCGCCCCGAGGCGGAGTTGCGGGAGCAGGGGGCGCGCTGCATGGATTGTGGGGTGCCGTTTTGCCACAACGGCTGCCCCCTGGGCAACCTGATCCCCGACTGGAACGACCTCGTCTACCGCGA
>DATMPY010000010.1:0-8162 GCA_035566955.1 Solirubrobacteraceae bacterium
AACCCGTGGCGAAGCGCGCTCATCCTCGCAGCTCCCGCAGCGCCGCGGTGGGGTTGGGGGCGCGCATCAGGGTCTCACCCACGAGCACCGCGTGGACCCCCTGGGCCTCCAGTTCGCGCAGCTGCGCGGGGGCGGCGATCCCCGACTCCGAGACCACGGCAACCCCGGGGGGTATCTCCCCGAGCAGACGGGAGGTGCGCGCGACGTCCACGCTGAAGTCCCGCAGGTCGCGGTTGTTGATCCCGATCAGGTCCGCTCCCAGGGCGAGGGCGCGGTGCAGCTCGGCGCGGTCGTGGACCTCGACGAGTACGTCCAGTCCAAGTGCCCGCGCTTCGCGGTGCAGGGACTCGAGTGTGGGCTGCTCCAGGGCGGCGACGATCAGCAGCACCGCGTCGGCCCCCGCGAGGCGGGCCTCGTGCAGCTGGTAGGGGTCGAGGATGAAGTCCTTGCGCAGGATCGGCAGTCCGCACGCCGCGCGGGCCGCGCGCAGGTCGTCGAGGGAGCCCTCGAAGTTGGGGCCCTCGGTGAGGATCGACAGCGCGGCGGCGCCCCCGCGGACATAGGCGTCTACGATCTCGCGCACGTCGGGCGACGCGCGCAGCGGGCCGGCGGAGGGGGAGCGGCGCTTGAACTCCGCGATCACCGCGATCCCGGGGCCGGCGATCGCTTCATGGAAGCGACCCGGGTCGGAGGCGAGATGCCGGGCGGGCCGATCCCCGGCGGGGGCATCTGGGCCACGCGGCTCCCCGGCTAGACCACCGTGCCCAAGCAACTCCTGCAGGGGCAGCTCGCGCTTGCGGCGAGCGACCTCCTCGCGGGTGCTGGCGAGAATCCGTTCGAGCACGGTGGAACTCACGAGGCGTCCTCGACGGGGGCGTGCCGCAGAGTGGCGCCCACATAGCTCTCCAGCGTCCGGGAGGCGGCCCCGTCGGCCAGGGCCGCGCGGGCGGCGTGCACCCCCTCGGCGATGGTGGGGACGGCGCCGGCGGCGTAGATGGCGGCGCCGGCGTTGACCAGCGCGAGGTCGGTTGGGGACCCGCCCGCCCCGCTCACCCCGTCTTCGCGGTGGAGGATGGCGCGGGTGACGGCGGCGTTCTCGGCGGGGGTGCCGCCCTGCAGCGCGGGGTCGGACGGGGAGGCGGGCACGATCCCGAGCTCCTCGGGGCTGATGGTGTAGCGGCGGATGTCGGTGCCGTCCACCTCGACGACGCTGGTTGGGGCGGAGCTCGAGACCTCGTCCAGCCCGTCCTCGCCGCTGACGACGAGCGCGCGCTGCACCCCGAGCAGGGCGAGCGCCCCGGCGATCGTCTCGAGGACCCCGGGGTCGGAGACCCCGATCAGCTGGCGGGTGGCCCCGGCGGGGTTGGTGAGGGGCCCGAGGAAGTTGAAGATGGTGCGCACGGCGAGCTCGCGGCGGACGGGCACGACGAAGCGGGTGGCCTGGTGGTGGGCGGGGGCGAACATGAAGCCGAAGCCGGCCTCCTCGATGCAGCGGGCCACGCCCTCGGGCCTCAGGTCGATGCGCGCCCCGAGGGCCTCCAGCAGGTCGGCGGACCCCGACGAGCTGGTGGCGGAGCGGTTGCCGTGCTTGGCCACGGCGCAGCCGGCGCCGGCGGCGATCAGGGCGGCGGTGGTGGAGACGTTGAACGTGCGCCGCCCCCCGCCGGTGCCGGCGGTGTCGAGCAGGTCAGCGCGCGCGATCGGCACGGGGGCGGCGAGCTCGCGCATGGTGCGGGCGAGCCCGGCAAGCTCCTGCACGGTCTCCCCCTTGGTGCGCAGCGCGATCAGGAAGCCGGCGATCTGGGTCTCGGAGACCTCCCCGTGCATGATCTCCGCGAGCACCTCCGCCGCCTGCTGCTCGCCGAGATCCTGGCGCGAGGCGAGGGCGTCGATCGCGCGGGTGAGGATCGGGTTGGGCATATCTCGCGGTGGGGTGTGGGGAGGTTTTTTTTATTTGGACCCCCACAAGGGGGGTCGGGGGAGGGTCGGTTTGTGAGGAATCGAGGGGTTGGGGGGACGCAGATCGCGGAGGGTTGACGGGGGCGGGTTCAAGCGGGGCGCAGGAAGTTCCCCAGGAGCAGCTTGCCCTCCTCGGTGAGCACGGACTCGGGGTGAAACTGCACGCCCTCGGCGGGCAGCTCGCGGTGGCGGAGGGCCATCAGCACGCCGTCGCCGTGGGCCGAGGATTCCAGGCAGTCGGGCAGCTCGGGGTCAACGACGAGGGAGTGGTAGCGCCCGACGGTCAGCGGGGTGGTGAGGCCGCGGAAGATGGTGCGGCCGTCGTGGGCGATGGTGGTGGACTTGCCGTGCACGGGGGGATGAAGGCTGACGCGCCCTCCGAACGCCTGGGCCATGGCCTGGTGGCCGAGGCACACCCCCAGCGTGGGGATCCCCGCCTCGGGCATCCGCCGCACGACCTCCAGGGAGATCCCGGCCTCATTGGGGGTGCACGGTCCCGGCGAGACCACGCAGCGCTCGTAACTCTCCCCCAATAGTTCCTCCACTGTGGCGCGATCGTTGCGGACAGTGTGCACGTCGGCCCCCAGCTCGCCCAGGTACTGGACGAGGTTGTAGGTGAAGGAGTCGTAGTTGTCGATCATCAGCACGCGCACGGTGTCTGCCTCCACGAATTCAGGGTCCCGCTAAGGCCAATTTGGCTGGGTCGCGGCCAACTCCACGGCGCGCATCACGGCGCGGGCCTTGGCGAGGGACTCCTCGTACTCGTAGGCGGGCTTGGCGTCCGCGACGGTGCCGCCGCCGGCCTGCACGTACGCGCGGCCGTCCTTGACGACGACGGTGCGGATGTGGATGCAGGTGTCGAGGTCCCCGGTGTAGGAGAGGTAGCCGATCGCGCCGCCGTAGCCGCCGCGCTTGACGGGCTCGAGCTCGTCGATGATCTGCATGGCGCGCACCTTGGGGGCGCCGGAAAGGGTGCCGGCGGGTAGCACCGAGCGCAGGGCGTCCATCGGGGAGATCCCCTCGCGCAGGCGACCGTCGACGGTGGAGACGATGTGCATCACGTGGGAGTAGGTCTCGACCGCCATGAAGGTGCGCACCTCCACGCTGCCGTACTCGCACACCCGGCCGAGGTCGTTGCGGCCGAGGTCCACGAGCATCACGTGCTCGGCGCGCTCCTTCTCGTCGGCGAGCAGCTCCTGGGCGATGCGGCGATCCTCCTCGGCGCTCGCCCCCCGCGGGCGAGTGCCGGCGATTGGGCAGGTGGAGACCGTGCGTCCGGTCACCGTCAGCAGCGGCTCGGGGCTCGCCCCGGCCACCTGGAAGTCGCCGAAGTCCAAAAAGTACATGTAGGGGCTGGGGTTGACCGCGCGCAGCCCGCGGTAGACCGAGAAGGCGTCCTGCTCGATCGGGGCGGACCAGCGCTGTGATGGCACCACCTGGAAGGCGTCCCCCGCGTGTACGTACTCCACGATGCGCGCCACCATCCCCTCGAACTCGGAGCGCTCTATTTCCGGCTCGAACACCGGGGGGCGCGCCGCTCGGGGCTCGGGGACTGCGACGGCCTCCGGGAGCGGGCCATCGAGCGCGGCGCGAACCTGTGCGATTGTGGCTCGCGCCTGCGCATAGGCATTCTCGAAGTCGTCCCCCTCGACATCCGCCGCTTCGACGCGGTCGCTTCCCAGGTCTCCGTCGTCTACACCCGCCGCTTCGTCCAAGCCCCTCACCGCGACCGCCTCTCCGGTGGCACCCCCATTGCCCTCCCCCTCGACGTAGGCGTGGGCGAGCACGGTGATGGTGTGCTTGAGATGGTCGAACACGACGACCACGTCGGAGAGCATCAGCGCCATGTCGGGCAGCCCGAGGCGATCGGGGTTGGGCTCGCCGAGCGGCTCCACGGCGCGCACGAGGTCGTATCCGAAGAAGCCCACGGCGCCCCCCGCGAAGTGGGGCAGCTCGGGCAGCGGGGCCTGCCGGTAGGGAGCAAGCGCGGCGGCGGCGTAGGCGTAAGGGTCGCCCTCGTCACCCAGCGACCAGCGGACAACCGCGCGGGGGCGGATGCCGAGGAAGGAGTAGCGACCCATGCGCTGGCCCTGCTCGGCGGACTCCAGCAGGAAGGCCGGCTCCTGGGGCGCAAGTCGGCGCAGCTTGAGAAACGCGGACACGGGGGTCTCGCAGTCGGCGATGAAGCTGTGGCGCAGAGGGATCAGGTTGTAATCCCGCGCGAGCTCCCGCGCCTGCTCGAGCGGCGGCTCGATCGCAAGCTCCCCAGCGCCGGCGGGGGCGTCCTCCACGGGGCGCTCAGCGGCGACGGGCATCGAGCACCCGCTCGGCGTCGGCGAGGGCGCGGCCGCGGCTGTGGAGCAGCACGAGCAGGTGGTAGAGCACGTCGGCGGCCTCTTCGTCCACGCGCTCGTCAGACTCCTCCCGCGCGGCGCGCGCGACCTCCTCGGCCTCCTCCATCACCTTCGCCCCGATCCGCGGGGGGTCCTCGAGCAGCGCCACCGTGTAGGAGCCCGCGGGACGCTCGCGGGCGCGCCGGGCGAGGGTGCGCTCGAGCGCGGGCAGGGTCTCGTGGGGCGCCGGGGGCTCGAGCTCCCCACGGTGAAAGCAGGTGCGCTCACCCGTGTGGCACGCCGGTCCAGCGGGCTCCACGAGCGCGAGCAGGGTGTCTCCATCGCAGTCCACCCGCAGCGCCCGCACCACCTGGGTGTTGCCGCTGGTGGCCCCCTTGTGCCACAGCTCCCCGCGCGAGCGGCTCCACAGGTGCAGCTCGCCCGTGTCCCGTGTGCGATTCAGGGCCTCCTCGTTCATGTAGGCAAGCATCAGCACCTCCCCGCTGGCCCAGTCCTGCACGACGCACGGCAACAGCCCGCGCTCGTCGTAGACGAGCTGGGCCTCGATCGTGTATCCCGCTGGCGTGCTCACCCACGGGATTGTAGGCGGCGCCTGGGTCCCTCGACACTCGGCGCGACACCGGCCACATCGGTCCCCCTCCATTACGCGGGGATGCCCGCCACACCAACCCGCCAGCCCCTCGCCCATCCCGCTACGCAGCCCACCACCATCGCCGGCCCACTCCCCACCACAGGACCCGCCGCGTCACGCGCGCCCCGCGCGTCATCATGGACCGGTGCCGTCGCCCCGGGAACGCAAGCTGATCGTGGTCACCGGCAAGGGCGGTGTCGGCAAGACCACCGTGTCCGCCGCCCTCGGTCTGCTCGGCGCGCGGCGGGGACTGCGGACGATCGTGGTGGAAGTGACCGGGGGGGAGACCGAGCGCGGCGCCGGCGCCGCGGCGCGGCTGGCGGCGCTGCTCGACCACGCCGACCCACCGCCCCACGGCGAGGAGGCCCAGCTGCGCGAGGGGCTGCTGTGGGGCCTGTCGATCGACCGCGACCGGGTGCTGGCGGAGTGGCTGCGCTCGATCGGGGGGCGGGTATCGGCGCGGGTGCTCACGTCGAGCTCCAGCTTCCAGTACCTCATCGCCGCCGCCCCCGGGGCGCGGGAGATGATCTGCATGGTCAAGGTATGGGAGCTCGCCCAGGGCAGGCGCCCCGCGGGGGTCAAGGATGCTGGGGGCTACGACCTGGTGATCCTCGACGCCCCCGCCACCGGCCACGCCCTGGCGATGCTGCGCTCGCCGCGGACCTTCTCCACGATCGCGCGCGTCGGCCCGATCGCGCGCCAGTCCGAGCAAGTGCGCGAGCTTCTGGAGGACCCCATCCGCACGGCCTACGTGGCCGTGGCACAGGCCACCGAGATGGCCGTCACCGAGACGCTGGAGCTGCGCGAGGGGCTGCGCCGCGAACTCGGGCGCGAGCTCGACGCGGTCGTGGTCAACGGCGCCCTGCCACGACGCTTCCAGGGCGCAGAGCTGCAACGGGTCGCCGCGCTTAGTGGCGAGCCCGCGAACGGGCTGGCCGACGGACCTGCGGGCCGCTCCACCGCACGCCCCTCCCGGACCTCCTCCGCGGCACACGCCGCCCCGGCGGGCGCCTCTCCGACCCCCACCGCGGCACACGCCTCCCCGGCGGGCGCCTCTCCGACCCCCACCGCGGCACACGCCTCCCCGGGCCCCTCCCCGGCGGGCACCTCCGTGACCCGCTCCGCGGTGCGCGCCGCACACTCCATCCACCGCCGCACGCGCTCCCAGCAGAGCCAGATCGCCCGCCTGCGCCGCGAGGGGATCGACGTGGTCACGGTCCCCTTCGCCTTCAAGGCCGAACTCGACCTCGCCGCCATCGAGGCGATCGCGCTGCGGCTGGACAGAGTCCTGTCCCACTCACCTGGGCGCAGCCGGACAAAGGGGGTGTGAAGGACCGGATGGGGAGGCTACTGTCCGACCTTCCCGGACTCGGCGTAGCCGGCGAGACCCGCGCCGAGGTCGAGCGTCTGATCCGCGAGGGCATCGAGATCCACATCGCGAGCCTGCGCGAGCACCATGAACCGGTGCCAACGCCGACGACCGCAGCAGGCGTCGTGGCGGTCACAACGTCGTAGCGCGGGCTGAAAGGGGTCCGCCGGGCCCCCGCCTTGCGCCTCAGACCCGCAGCGCGGCGGAGATGCGCTTGGCGGTGGCGCTCAGCGGCGGACCGAGCACCTTGCGCAGCTCATCCACCGCGAAGGCGTCCGCCGGGACCGGGATGCCGAGTGCGGCGATGACCTCGCCGTCGGGGCCGATCACCGGGGCGGCGATCGTCCGCACGCCGGGGCCCATCTCTTCGTCCCCCACCGCCATGCCCTCCTCGCGTACCCGCTCGAGCTCCGCCCGCAGAGCGCGCTTGGTGATGATGGTCTTCGGCCCCCGCCGCGCCAGCTCCAGTTCGCCGATCCGCTGCTCGCGCTCGCGCTCGGGCAGGCCCGCGAGCAGCACCTTGCCCATCGCGGTGCAGTACGCCGGCAGGCGCGCCCCCACCCCGAGGTCGAAGTCGACGAGGTGCTGGCCACGCCGCCAGCCACGGAGCCGGTCGACATAGCGGACCTCAACGCCGTCGAGCACCGACAGCGAGGCCGTGCGACCGGTCTGCTCGCGCAGCTCGCGCAGATCTTCGCGGGCCTTCCCGCGCAGCGCCATCGAGTCGAGCACCGACATCCCCACGTCCGCAACCCGAGGAGCTAGTCGATAGCGACGCGCATGATCCTGCTCGAGATAGCCGAGCGCGACCAAGGTGGATGCATACCTGTGCGTGGTCGAGCGGCTCATGTTGAGCTCCTCCGCGAGATTGGCGATGCCGAGCACCGGCTTCTGGGCGCTGAAGCAGGTGAGGATCGCCAGACCCGCCTGCAGCGAGGAGGAGTAGCGCCCGCGACGCTCCTCCTCGAGCAACTCCATCCCCGTACGCTCAGCGCCGTTGTCGTCAGCCGCATCGCGGCCGCCAGACTTCTTGGACCCACCCTTCACCGGCACGGGGACTCCCGGGAGGTGGTTGTGGCGGGGAAGACGGCGCCCGCGAGCGCCCGCCACCCGCTCACCGGCACGACGCCTGCCTCGTGCAGCTCGCGGGACGGCCGGGTAGGGGCCGTCCAAGCGCGACCAGGATGCGAAGGGGGTGACAAGAGGTGCGAGCCGGACGCCAGGCGAGGCGCCCGGCTCGCGGTGGTGGAGCGTCCTGCGGGCAGATTGCGCCGACCCTGGCACCCCCGACTGGGTGTCCCATAAGACACCGCTTCCCTCCTCGCCGGGGAGCCATGACCCGTAGGCTGACGTTTCCGTCCCGCATTGCTGTGCCCATCATTGCGCACCCAGGGTGCTGCGCTCAATGCACAGGTGAAGAAACCTTCGATCGACATCTACGTTTGACAATAGCGAACAAACAACTAGTCCGCATCCTGCCCCCGGCCGCGAGCTTAGCCGTGTACGTAGGATCGAGCATAGGGCTCTCGATTGGACACGCCATGAAGTCAACCCTCAGGGCCACCACAGAAGACCACCAGACCACACCGAGAACCTCGACGAAACGCCGTGCGGTCGACTCCCCCAAGCAACCACCAGGATCACCTGATCGCACACGGATACCCCGCACGGACACCCATACAGGCGGCCCTGACGTCAACCCTCTGGCCACCACAGAAGACCACCAGACCCACACCGAGAACCGCAACGAACGCCGCGAGGTCAACTCTGCGGGGCAGGCACAATGGGCATCCGCAGGCGCAGGGATCAGGCACCGGACCCCGTGGCCGAACGAGCGTCTCAGTCCTGC
>DATMPY010000011.1:0-20835 GCA_035566955.1 Solirubrobacteraceae bacterium
GAGCTGTCGAGGAGACGGGCCCGCGTGCATCGCGCAACCGGCTGCAGACGGTGACGCTGCTGGACGCGATCGCCGAGCACGGCTTCGACGCGGCGTTCGGCGGGGCGCGGCGCGACGAGGAGCGCGCGCGGGCGAAGGAGCGCGTCTTCTCCTTCCGCGACGACTTCGGCCAGTGGGACCCGAAGAACCAGCGCCCGGAGCTGTGGAACCTCTACAACGGGCGGATCCGCAAGGGGGAGAACGTAAGGGTGTTCCCGCTGTCGAACTGGACGGAGCTGGACGTGTGGGAGTACATCGCCCAAGAGCAGCTGGAGGTGCCATCGATCTACTTCGCGCACGAGCGCGAGGTGTTCAGCCGGGACGGGATGCTGTACGCGTGGCGCGAGGGGGTGGAGCTGATCGACGGGGAGCGGGTGTTCTCGGAGACGGTGCGCTACCGCACGGTGGGGGACATGAGCTGCACGGGGGGGGTGCGCTCGCTGGCGGAGACGCTCGAGGAAGTGGTCACGGAGATCGCGGCGACGCGGATCACCGAGCGGGGGGAGACCCGCGCGGACGACCGGGTGTCGGAGGCGGCGATGGAGGACCGCAAGAAGGCGGGGTACTTCTAGTGGCGCTTGTTTTTTGGATGAGCGGGTGGGTGGGATCTCATCATGGGGGCCGGGATGGGCCGCGCAGTGATGCGACGGGTGCGCCGGGCGATCTCCGCTCACTCGACGGCGACGGGGCGCTGAGCGCTCTGCTCGGGGTTGACGGGGCGTCGGACGTGCTCCAGGCGGGGGCGAAAGGGGCGCTCGCATGACCCTCGACCTGCTGCGCTTCACGACGGCGGGCTCGGTGGACGACGGCAAGAGCACGCTGATTGGGAGGCTGTTGTACGACACCAAGCAGGTGTTCGAGGATCAGCTCGAGCATGTGGCGCAGGCGAGCGCGCGCCGCGGCGGGTCGGGGGCGCTGGACCTGGCGCTGCTGACGGACGGGCTGCGGGCGGAGCGGGAGCAGGGGATCACGATCGACGTGGCGTACCGCTACTTCGCGACGATGCGCCGGCGGTTCATCATCGCGGATTGCCCGGGCCATCAGCAGTACACGCGCAACATGGTGACGGGGGCCTCGACGGCGGACCTGGCGGTGATTCTGCTGGATGCGCGCAAGGGGGTGCTGGAGCAGTCCAAGCGCCATGCGTTCATCAGCGCGCTGCTGGGGATCCCCCACCTGGTGGTGGCGGTGAACAAGATGGACCTGGTGGACTACTCACAGGAGCGCTTCGAGGAGCTGGTGGGGGACTTCGAGGTGTTCGCGCAGAAGTTGGTGGCCCGCCGGCCCGCGCGGTCGCCGGACGCGCCGGAGGAGGAGGCGGGGGAGGGACCGAACGTGGTGTACATCCCGATCTCGGCGTTGGAGGGCGACAACGTGGTGGAGCGCTCGGGGCGGATGGAGTGGTATGAGGATGGCTCCCGCTACCCCTGCAACTCCACGCTGCTGGAGCTGCTGGAGGAGGTGGAGGTGGCGTACGACCACCCCTACGAGACGCGGGCGCGGTTCCCGGTGCAGTGGGTGATCCGCCCGTCGAACGGGGTCCCCGCCGGACCGGATGGGAATTCGGATCACGGTGACTACCGGGGCTACGCGGGCCAGCTGGCGAGTGGGGCGCTGCGGGTGGGCGAGGAGGTGGTGGTGGTGCCGAGCGGCCTACGCACGCGAATCGCGGGGATCGACACGTACGAGGGGGAGCTGGATGAGGCGCTGGCGCCGATGTCGGTGACGTTGCGCCTGGAGGACGAGCTCGACGTCTCGCGGGGCGATCTGATCTGCCGCGCGGAGGAGGCCCCGGCGGTGGCGAGGGACCTTGTGGCGGATGTGTGCTGGCTAAACGAACGGCCCCTACGGGCGGGGGGGAGGTATGCGATCAAGCACACGACGCGCAGCGCGACGGCGATCGTGGAGGGGCTGGAGGACCGGGTGGACGTGCACACGCTGGAGCGCACGGGAGCCCCGGGGGAGCTGGCCCTGAACGACATCGGCAGGGTGCGGCTGCGCACGAACGCCGCGCTGGTATTCGATCCCTACGCCACGAACCGCCGCACGGGCAGCTTCATCCTGATCGACGAGACCACCAACGAGACGGTGGGCGCGGGGATGGTGGCCGCGGCGGAGAGCTGAGGAGACGGAGGGGAGACCCCTCCGGCGAGGCCGAGGACGGGGGTGGATCCTCCGGGAAAGCAGAGGACGGCAAGAGCGAGGAGTTGATCCCCACGGGGAGACTGGTGCGACGCGGACGCAACCCGCGCTGCGGGATGTTTCCAACTTTTCACAACGCCTTGGGGCGCCCTCGCACGGGCGAACTTCCCCACGGTTAAGCGCCAAACAGAGGGCGCTGGCGATTGGCTGAAAAGCCAGTCGCAGACATCGAAAAGCCCGCTTCCGGTTGACCGTTGACGTGGCCCGAGCATCGTGCAATAGTCACGGGCGTTCCAGAGTGCAGAACGGGCCAACGGGCTCCGCGGCACCGCCAAAAGTGTTTGGGAGCACGGCGGAAGGGTTATGCGCCGAAGCACTGCCCCGGAATGCGAGACAGCGCTCCGGCGCCCAATCACACCCAACGATTAGCTGGGTACGAAAGGAGATCGACATACATTCTACCAGAATTGAACAAAGAGATCGCTTTAGCCTAAGCCGCCGATAGGCAAAGCTGGTGCGGCGACCCTCGGGCCGCCCACCCAGGCAGGCGGGCATCGAGTGCGAGAGCACGCCAGGGCGGTGCCCTACGCTCGCGCCCGGGGTCTGTGGAGCGCTTACCCCGGGCGCGGGCGCCTGCCAGACGCAGACTCGGTACTCTGCGAGCCCTCAATGTTCGACAAGGTTCTGGTGGCAAACCGCGGCGAGATCGCCGTGCGCATCATGCGGGCCCTGGAGGAGCTCGGGATCGCCTCGGTGGCGGTCTACTCCGAGCTCGATCGCGACGCCCTGCATGTGGGACGGGCGGGGGAGGCGTACAACCTCGGGGAGGGCCCGGCGGCGGAGAACTACCTGAGCATCGAGAAGATCCTCGACGTGGCGGCCCGCGCGGGCGCGCAGGCGATCCACCCGGGGTACGGCTTCCTGGCGGAGAACGCGGCCTTCGCGCAGGCGTGCGCGGACGCGGGGATCGTGTTCATCGGCCCTCCGGCGAGCGCGATCGAGGCGATGGGCTCGAAGACGCGGGCGCGGGAGCTGATGCAGGCGGCGGGGGTGCCGATCGTGCCGGGCACGACGGAGCCGGTGGCGAGCGTGGCGGACGCGCTGGAGATCGCCAAGGGCGAGATCGGCTTCCCGGTGGCGGTCAAGGCGGCGGGCGGGGGCGGGGGCAAGGGCTTCCGGGTGGCGCTGTCGGAGGAGGACCTGGAGGGCGCGTTCGAGGGGGCGAGCAGGGAGGGGGAGAAGTTCTTCTCCGATCCCACGGTGTACCTGGAGCGCTACCTGCCGGACCCGCGCCACGTGGAGGTGCAGATCCTGGCGGACGGGCACGGCAACGTGATCCACCTGGGCGAGCGGGACTGCTCGATCCAGCGCCGCCACCAGAAGGTGATCGAGGAGTCCCCGGCGCCGGGGTGGGTGGTGGACGCAGAGTTGCGCGAGCGGATCGGCCGGATCGGGGTGGAGGCGGCGCGCGCGGTGAACTACGTGGGGGCGGGCACGATCGAGGGGCTGCTGGCCGGTGGCAGCCCACCCACTCCCGGTGACGGTGGGCGAGCGGGCTCCCACGGGTCGAGCGGGGACGGGGGGACGGAGTACTTCTTCCTGGAGATGAACACGCGGGTGCAGGTGGAGCACTGCGTGACGGAGATGACCACGGGCATCGACATCGTCAAGGAGGGGATTCGCGCGGCGGCGGGGGAGCGGCTCTCGTACGGCCAGGAGGACGTGGTGCTGAGGGGCCACGCGATCGAGTGCCGCATCAACGCGGAGGATGCCTCCAAGAACTTCGCGCCCGCGCCGGGGCGGATCGGCCGCTACCGCGAGCCCACGGGTCCGGGGGTGAGGGTGGACTCGGGGGTGGGGGAAGGCGGGGAGGTGTCGCCGATGTACGACCCGATGGTGGCGAAGCTGATCGTGTGGGACGCCGACCGCGAGCAGGCGACACGGCGGATGCTGAGGGCGCTCGGGGAATACGAGATCGAGGGGCTGAAGACGCTGATTCCGTTCCACAAAACGCTGCTCGCCACGGAGCAGTGGGCCAACGGGGGGACGTGCAGGGACCTGCTGGAGGACAAGGCGTGGCTGAAGACGCTCGCGCTTGGAGCGCCGCAGAAGGCCGCGGAGCCGCCGGAGACGGAGGAGGGGGAGCCGGTGGAGCAGTCCTACACGGTGGAGGTGTCGGGCAGGCGCTTCGACGTGCGGGTGGTCGGTCCCCCCGCCGCCCAGGGCGCGGTGGGAGCGGGCGCGAACGGGTCGGCGGGGGAGGCGCGCCGGGCGCCGCGCCGGGGGGAGCGGAAGTCGGCGGCGGCGGGCGGCCCGGACACGCTTCCGTCGCCCCTGCAAGGGAACATGTGGAAGGTGCTGGTCAAGCAGGGGGACACGGTGGCGGAGGGCCAGCTGCTGTGCATCATCGAGGCGATGAAGATGGAGAACGAGATCACCGCCCACAAGGCGGGGGTGATCGCGGAGCTGCCGATCGAGGAGGGCGCCCCGATCGCGGCGGGGGCGCCGATCGCGACGATCAAGAGCGATGCAGCAGTTAGCTGAGCGCGGCCAGGCGATCGAGAGCGAGACAGCCCGCGCCAGCCGAGCCCGGCGCCCCGCTTTCCCGACCACCCCAAAACGCCCGCCCCGCGGACGCGATCAACCACGCCACTTGACAAATCACACGACATATCAGCTGAGCGCGGCCAGACTTCGTTCGATAACCGCGAGCGCCTGCTCGGAGCCGATCGCGGGGCCGTGGCCGGGAATGATTTGCTCGGCGGCCGCCGCCAGCGGGCGCAAGCGCTCCAGCGTGGCCCTGTAGGCGTCAGCCGCCCCGCCCGCTTCGATTTTGGGCGGCTCGACGTTGGAGAGGTAGTCGCCCGCCACCAGCACGCCCGCCCAGGGGATGGCGATGGCCATGCCGTCCGCGGTGTGGCCATCGGCCGCATGCAGCTCCAGCTCGCGGTCCCCGAGGGCGCAGTGCCCGGGGACCGGCAGCGCCTGGATCGATCCCAGCATCAGCGGGCTGGGCCGCTCGACGTAGAACGCCCGGTCGAACGCCCGCAGCTCCCGCTGGGTTTCCCCGGGCGCGGCCTGCAGCCGCGCCACGGTGCTCTCGGCACAGCCCAGCGCCACCCCCGGGAAGGCGAGGCGGCCGAGCAGGTGGTCCCAATCGGCGTGCGTGGCCAGCAAGCCGCTGGGCGCTGGGAAGCGCGCCTGCTCGAGCAACGCCGGCAGCGCCTCCAACTCCTCGGGGAGCACGGGCGAGTCGATCACAAACGTCTCATACCCGTCACCCGTCGCCTCCGATGCTCGGGGCCCCGATGCCAGCGCCAACTTCGAGGCCGCCGCCAAATCCGCGCCTGCAGCCCGACCCACCTCGCCGCGCACGACCACGCAGTTGGTCTGCCAGATCGCGCTGGTGGCGACGAGCACGTCGGGGTGCAGGGCGAGCACCCGCACGGACGGGGCTCAGGCGACGCCCAGGAGCTTGGCGGCCTCGCGTAGGGTGGGGACCTCGGCGGTGGGCTTCTTCTGGGAGGCGTCGAGGGTCTGCTTGCTGCGGTTGACCCAGATCACGGGGATGCGCTGCTTGAGGCAGGGTTCGACGTCGTGGTGGTGGCTGGCGGCGACGTGCACCCACCCCTTCTTGCCGCCGATCCGCCGGGCGCACTCGGTGAAGTGGGCGAGGTCGGGCTTGTAGGAGCGGACCTGCTGGGCGGTGACGACGAGGTCGAAGTCGATCGGGATGTGGCGGCGGGTCTGGCCGAGCAGCTTGTCGTCTACGTTGGAGAGCAGGCCAAGCTGGTACTTCTTGGCGAGCTTCTGAAGCTGGGTGGGGGTTTCCTTGAAGGGGAGCCAGCGCTGGACGGAGTCGGGCAGGAAGCCAGAGCGGGAGGTTTCCAGGGGCCATTCGAGGCGTTTGGCGATCTCCAGGGCGGTGCGCCGCAGGACCTCGGCGTAGAGCTCGTAGGAGCCGGCCTCGATCTCGCGGGAGACCTCGTGGAAGAGGGCGAGCAGCTCGGCGCGGTCGAGCGTGACCCCGTCGCGGGCGGCCTCTTTGGCGAACGCCTCGTAGATGCCGGTCTCCCAGTCGATCAGGGTGCCGTACACATCGAATGTGACGAAGGTGACGTTCTTGGGAAGGGGCATCGCGCGGGCATTATGCCCTGCGGCGGGCTCACGGCGCGGTCACGCCTTGATCGCCGAGAGGGTGGCGCAGTCGGCAGGAGGCTGACAAGCCGGGCCTCTCTCGCTTTCAGTAGAGTCCCGCGCCGCCATGGACCTACTCGAGTATCAGGGCAAGCAGTTGCAGCCAGAGCTGGGGGAGGGCAGGCCCTCCCCCAGTGCCCCCTCCCATAAAGTTCCGCGCTACTGATGGACCTGCTCGAGTATCAGGGCAAGCAGCTGTTCGCCCGCCACGGGCTGGAGGTCTCGCCGGGGAGGGCGGTGGACACCGTGGCGGACGCGGTGGCGGCGGCGAACGAGGTGGGCTACCCGGTGGTGGTCAAGGCTCAGGTGCTGATCGGGGGCCGGGGCAAGGCGGGCGGGGTGAAGCTGGCGGCGGATGAGGCCGAGGCCACCAAGCACGCAACGAACATCCTGGGCATGGACATCCACGGCCACACGGTGCGCAGGCTGTGGATCGAGCACGCGAGCGACATCGCCGCGGAGTACTACGCGTCGGTGCTGCTGGACCGCTCGGCCAAGCAGCCGCTGGTGATGTTCAGCACGGAGGGCGGGGTGGACATCGAAGAGGTCGCGGAGCAGACCCCGGAGAAGCTGGTGCGCCACCACGTGGACGCCCTGGAGGGCCTCTCGCGGGCGGAGGCGGTGCAGATCGCCACCGAGGGGGGCGCGGAGGCGGACGTGATCGAGGGGGTGGCGGACGCGCTCACGGCGCTGTACGAGGTGTGGATGCAGGAGGACGCCACGCTGGCGGAGATCAACCCCCTGATCGTCACCCCGGAGCGGCAGGTCAAGGCGCTCGACGCGAAGGTCTCCCTGGACGGCAACGCGCTTTACCGCCACCCCGAGAACCAGGGGCTCTCGGACGCGGAGAACGAGGACCCGATCGAGCGGCGGGCCAAAGAACAGGGGGTGCAGTACGTGGCGCTGGACGGGGACATCGGGATCCTTGGTAACGGGGCGGGCCTGGTGATGTCGACGCTCGACGTGGTCGCCCAGGCGGGGGGCAGGCCCGCCAACTTCCTCGACGCGGGCGGGGGCTCGGATGCGGCGAAGATCAAGCAGGCGGTCGAGCTGATCCTCTCCAATGAGCGGGTCAAGGCGGTGCTGTTCAACATCTTCGGGGGGATCACCCGCTGTGACGAGGTGGCGAAGGGGCTGATCGCGGCGTTCGCGGAGATCAAGCCTGAAGTCCCATTCGTGGTGCGCCTCGACGGGACCAACGACGTGGCCGGCCGCGAGCTGCTCGCGGAGGCGGCGCTGCCCAACGTGCACCCGGCGGCCACTATGAACGAGGCCGCCGAGAAGGTCGTCGCACTAGCCGCGGGGGGCAGCGCCTGATGGCGGTCCCGGTCGACATGAACATACGGCCGGTCGTCGCGGGCCGCGTGGCTCGGGATGCGGAGAGGGCAACCTGATGGCGGTCCTGGTGGACATGAACACACGGCCGGTCGTCGCGGGCCTAGTGGCTCGGGATGCGGAGAGGGCAACCTGATGGCGGTCCTGGTCGACAAGAGCACCCGCCTGGCGGTGGCGGGGATCACGGGCAAGGAGGGCTCTTTCCACACCCTCAACAACCGCCGCTACGGCACCGAGGTGGTGGGGGGAGTGACACCGGGCAAGGGGGGCCAGGATGTGGAAGGCATCCCGGTGTTCGACAGCTGGGCGGAGGTCGCGGCGGCGGCACGGCCGAACACGGCGATGATCTTCGTGCCCCCGCGGTTCGCGGCGGACGCGATCCTGGAGGCGGCGGCGGCGGGGGTGGAGCTGGTGATTGCGATCACCGAGGGCATCCCGGCGCACGACGAGCTGCGGGTCTACAACACGCTCAAGCGCGAAATGAAGAATGCCCACCCACCCACGCGCCTGATCGGCCCGAACTGCCCGGGCATCCTCTCCCCGGGGAAGGCCAACGTGGGGATCATCCCGGCGTCGTTCTTCAAGGAGGGCAACGTGGGGGTGGTGTCGCGCTCGGGCACGCTGACCTACCAGATCGGCAACGAGATCGCCCAGGCGGGATTCGGGAACAGCTCGATCGTGGGGATCGGCGGGGACCCGGTCCCGGGCTCGTCGTTCGTGGACGTGATCGAGCTCTTCCAGGCGGACCCGGAGACGGAGCTGATCGTGCTGGCGGGCGAGATCGGCGGCTCGGCGGAGGAGGAGGCGGCGCAGTACATCGCCGAGCACGTGTCAAAGCCGGTGGTGGCCTACATCGCGGGCTTCACGGCGCCGGCGGGCAAGCAGATGGGCCACGCGGGGGCGATCGTGTCGGGGAGCTCGGGCACGGCGGCCGCCAAGGCACAGGCGCTGGAGGAGCGGGGCGTGCGGGTGGGCCGCACCCCCACCGAGGTGGCCGAGCTCGCCGTGCAGATCCTACGCGGCTGAAGCCCGCAAAATATGGCCCAGGGCTCGCGCGGCGGGGGCGGCGGGCCGAGTAGCATGGGTGCGAAGTCCTTTCCCCCGAGCCGATGACCGATACGTTCGCCAGCGAACCAACCAACCCGAGCGGCCCCTCTCCCGACGCCGCCGAGCAGGCCGGTGACGTGACGGGCGCGCTGGCGGAGCTGGAGCGCAAGCTGCGAGAGCTGGAGCAGGAGCTGACCTCGATCGGCAGGCGCCGGGCGCTTGCGAGCGACACGCCAGGCACGGCGTCGTCGCAGACGAGCGGACGGCTGGTGGACGAGGCGATCGAGCCACCGAGTGCGGTCGCGTCTCAGGGACCGGGCGAACCACCGCGTGCGGTCGCGCCCCGAGGACCGATCGCGCCGGTCGAGCCCCCACCGTCGGCCGAGCTCCCCCGTCCTGTCGCGTCTCAGGGACCGGGCGAACCACCGCGTGCGGTCGCGCCCCGAGGACCGATCGCGCCGGTCGAGCCCCCACGGTCGGTCGAGCCCCCACGGAGGATCGAGCCCCAGAGCCCGGTCGAGCCCCCCCACAAGGCGGAGCGACCGGAGCCGGCGCCCGTGTGGTCGGGTCAGCCGGTCAAGTTCACGCGGCCAGTCCAGCCTGTGCGGCCGACGGCGGCGCCGGAGCCCGCGCAGGAGTCGAGCCGTCCGAGCGAGGCCCCGCGGCAAAGCGAGTCGCGGACGTCCGAGCAGCCGGAGCGCGCGCGCCCGAGCGATGCACAGCTGGCGAGTCTCGCGGAGCTGCGTCGCTTCCGCGATCGGCTGGAGCGCCTCGCACGGGACCTGGCGGCGGAGTACGACGCGCTGCTGGGGCGGGTGATGGCGGGGCTCACCTCCGCACCTCCGCCGGTCCCCCAGCCACCGGCGACGGCTTCAGCTCCCGAGCCCGCCGCGCAGGCCGCGGGGTCCGAGGAGGATGCCCTGTTCGAGGGTCGCGTGGAGCTGGGGGTGGGACCCTTCTACGACATGGCGTCGCTGAGCGCGTTCGAGCGGAGGCTGGCGGGCCTGCCACATGTGACGGATGCGTCGGTGCGCCGCTTCGAGGCGAGCCACGCGGTGGTGGACCTGCGCCTAGCGGCGCCGATGGCACTGGTGCGGGAGCTGCGCTTGGCGATGGACTCGGATTTCAGCATCCGCGAGGTGGCCGACGGGCGGATCCTGCTGACGTTCGACGAAACTTGAGCGGCGGGTTCGCGTAAGCTTCGCGGCGATGCCCGAGTCAACGATCTCCTTCGCGCGGGGGGCGCCCTCGCTGGACATCATCGACGTGGACGGCCTGCGCGAGGCGGCGGTGCGGGCGTTCGCGAACGACCCGGCGGGGACAACGGCGTACGGGACCGCGGTGGGCTACCCGCGCCTGCGGGCGTGGATCGCGGAGCGTCATGGGGTGGAGCTGGAGCGGGTGCTGCTCACCAACGGCTCGATGCAGGCGGATGCGTTCCTGTTCGAGCACCTGGTGCGGGAGGGGGACGAGGTGGTGGTGGAGCGCCCCACGTACGACCGCACGCTGCTCTCGCTGCGCGAACGGGGCGCGCGTATACACCCGGTGGAGCTGCTGCCCGACGGCATCGACACGGACGCACTGGCGGCGCTGCTCGACGGCGAGTCCGGGACGGGTGGCACGACAGGAACAAGCCGCACGCCAGGGACGAGCGGCACCGCGGGAACGAGCGGCGGGAATCCGATCCCGCCCACCCCACGGGTGCGCCCGAAGCTGGCGCACATCATCCCCAACTTCCAGAATCCGGCGGGCTACACGCTCTCGCCGGCCAGGCGCAGGGCGCTGCTTGCGCTGGCGGCGGAGCACGACTTCGTGATATTCGAGGACGACCCCTACGTGGAGCTGCGCTTCAGTGGGGAGACGCTGCCCACGATGCTCTCGATGGACCCGGAGCGGGTGGTGTACGCGTCGTCGTTCTCCAAGACGGTCTGCCCGGGCATCCGGGTGGGCTACCTGGTGGGCCCGCGGGATCTGATCGGGGCGATCGGGAAGCTGGCGACCAACACGTACATCTCCCCCAACATGGTGGCGCAGTCGATCGTGTACGAGTTCTGCGCGTCGGGCGCGTTGGAGCGCTCGATCGAGACCGTGAGGACGGCGCTGGCCAAGCGCGCGCGCACCCTGGAGGTGGCGCTGCGCCGGGAGTTGCCGGAGGCCGAGGTGGTCCCCCCGCAGGGGGGCTACTTCATGTGGGTGACGCTGCCGGAGGGCACCGACGTGGCCGCCCTGCACAGCGCGGCGGCGGAGCTGGGGGTGGCGTTTGTGAAGGGCACGGACTTCCTGCTGGAGGGCGGCGAGAACACCTTGCGCCTGGCCTACTCGGGGGTCACCCCGGAGCAGATCGAAGAGGGCGTAACCCGCCTGGCGGCCGCGACGCGGTCACTGTAAATAGTAAAAATTTGAGCTGCGTCTTGCCATAGTTACACGCGGTTTGAAAAATATCTAATCACATCGAAGCCCCCCCGACCCATCGAAGCCCCCGACCCACCCTCCGCTCTTCCGCCCCCGACTCGTCGCCTCAGCCCTCCACCGGCCAGCCCACCGACTCGGCCCTCACCCGCCGGCCCACCACCTCAGTCCTCGATCCACCTCCTCCCCGACTCTCCGCCTCGGCCCGCGGACGGGCCGGCTCACTACTTGCCGTAGCGTTGCTGCCCAAGGACCAGCTGCTCGGGCAGCGCGGTGCGCGGCGGCGGGGAGGGGTCGGCGACGACGGAGACGGTCTCGGCCACGCTGGGGGTGACGGCGCAGCGGCGACCGTCGGCGCCCTGCAAGACCACCTCGCGGCGATCGTGGGCGGCGAGGGTGCCCTCCAACCCGGGCTCGAGGCCGGAGTCCTTGAGGTAGCGCAGGAGATCCTCGGCCTCGTTCTCGAAGCGCAAGACGCGCACGGTGGCGCCAACCTCGACGTCGGCGAGGGGCACGCCGGCCTCGCGGGCGCCGGCGACGATGGGGTGGCCGTGGGGACAGGTCTTGGCGTCTCCGATGGCGGCGAGCATGCGCTGTTCGAGCACGGGGGACATGGCGTGCTCGAGGCGCTCGGCCTCCTCGTGGACCTCGTCCCAGGGGACCCCGAGGACGTCGGTGAGGAAGCGCTCGATCAGGCGGTGGCGGCGCACGATGCCCTCGGCCTCCTGGGCGCCCTCCGCGGTGAAGGCGATCGCGCGGCTCTGCCCGCGGGTGATGTAGCCATCGCGTTCGAGGCGCCCGATCATCTCGTGCACGGTGGGGGCGGAGAGCTGCATGGCACGGGCGACGTTGGCGCCGGTCATGGGCAGTTCTGCCTCTTGGAGCCAGAAGAGAATCTGGAGGTACTCCTCCTCCCCCACGGTGGCGGTGTCGTTGGCCATCTCAGAGACGATGCTATTGCAGCTGATCGAAGGTGCACTGCCGGGGCTCCTTGTCCTCGCGCCAGCGCCGCAGCTTGGCGCCATGGCGGATGCGTCCGGCGGAGACGTGGTCGAAGTCGATCTCGATCACGAGCTCGGGACGGAGGGCGACCCACTCGAGGTCCCGCCCGGAGCTCCAGCGACTGGGGTCGGCGGAGCCGCGCTCCCCCGTCTCGTGGGGAGCGAGGAAGCCCACGAGGCGACGCTTCTCGGAGGCGGTGAGCCCAGAGCAGTGCCCGACGACGCGCAGCTGCTCGCCGTCGTAGAGCCCCAGGATCAGAGCGCCGACGGTGTCGGGCTCCTTGCCGGGACGCCAGCCGACGAGGACGGCGTCGATGGTGCGGGTGCGCTTGACCTTGACCATCCCGCTACGCAAACCGGGGAGATAGGGGGAGGAGCGCTCCTTGGCCATGGCGCCCTCCGCGCGGGTGAGCCAGGGGCCAGCCTCCTCGACTGTGTCCACGGTGTGCATCAACTCGACGGGTGCCTGCGCGAAACGCTCATCGGCGAGCAGCTGCTCCAGGGCGGCGCGGCGCGCGGAGAGGGGCCGCTCCAGCAGCGAGTGGTCCTGGGCGAGGAGGTCGAAGGCGACGTACACCGCGGGGGTCTCGGTGGAGAGCAGCGTGATGCGGGACGCGGCGGGATGGATGCGCTGCCCGAGCGCGTCGAAGTCCTCGCGCCCGTCGGCCCCGCGGACGACGATCTCGCCGTCGAGCACGTAGCGCCCCAGCGGGAAGCGCAGCTCGGGGAAGTAGCGCCCCAGGGGCCGGCCGTTGCGGGACTGCAGGAAGACGTCCTCCCCATCGACGAAGGCGATGCAGCGGAAGCCGTCGAGCTTGACCTCGTAGATCCACTCCGCGCCCTCGGGGAGCGCCTTGCGGGAGAGCGCGAGCTGTGGTTGCAGGGGGGGTTCGAGGGGGAGGGTCATGGCTCCTCACCCTCTGCGCCGGCTTTGACAGCCGCCCCCGTGGAGGGCTTACCGCCTGCGGCAGCCTTCCCGGCGGAAGCCTTCCCGGCAACGGCCTTCCCGGCAACGGCCTTCCCGGCGACGGCCTTCCCGGCGACGGCCTTCCGGCCCGTCGAGGCATCGGGCTTCCCGTCACCCTTCTGCGCGCGGCTGGGCTGCACGCGCCGGGGCTCGCCGCGCTGCTTGCGGAAGTGGGGGGGCCAGGGGGCGTCGCCCAACCCCTCGCGCTCGTCGCGGTCGGCGAGCTCCAGCAGGGAGTCCAGCGCGCCGGGGTGCGCGTCGATCTCGGCGGCGGGATCGCCGCGCTCGCGCAGGCGGGCGGGGACGGTGTCGAGGCGCAGCTCGGCGGGGTCGACGTCGGGGATCTCGTCCCACTCCAGCGGACACGAGACGCGGGCGTCGGGGACGGCGCGCACGGAGTAGGCGGAGGCGACGGTGCGGTCGCGGGCGTTCTGGTTGTAGTCGATGAAGACCCCCTCGCGCTGCTCCTTCCACCAGCGGGTGGTGGCGAGCCCGGGCATGCGCCGCTCGACCTCGCGGGCGAGGGCGAGCGCGGCACGGCGCAGCTCGTGGAAGGCGCGGGTGGGGGGAGTCCGCACGAGCACGTGGATCCCGCGGGACCCGGAGGTCTTGGGGAAGCCGCGCAGGCGGTGCTCCTCGAGCACCTCGCGGACGCCGAGGGCCACCTGGCGGACCTGGTCGAAGGGTACGTCGGGCTCGGGGTCGAGGTCGATGCGCAGCTCGTCGGGGTGGTCGAGGTCGGCGCGGCGCACGGGCCAGGGGTTCCAGTCGATCACCCCGAGGTTGGCCCCCCACACGAGGTGGGCGGCGTCGTCTGCGACCAGCTCGCGGGCGGTGCGCCCGCTGGGAAACTTCACGACCGCGGTCTGCAACCACTCGGGGGCGGACTCGGGAACGCGCTTCTGGAAGAAGGGCTTGCCCTCCACCCCGTCGACCCAGCGCTTCATCACGGTGGGGCGCTCGCGCAGGTGCACGAGGACGGCCTCGTGGCACTCGACGTAGTAGCGCACGAGGTCGAGCTTGGTGAGGCGGGGCTCGGGGAAGTAGAGCTTGCTGGGGCTGGAGACCCGCAGCTCGCGGCCAGCCACTTCGAGCATCACGTGCTCCTTCTCCGCGGCGGGAGCGCGTCGGCGACCCTTGGCCGGCGCCGACTCCGCCGACCCCTCTACCGACGCCTCCGGGCTGCTTGACCCCTCTACCGACGCCTCCGGGCTGCTCTTGGATCGCGACTTGCCACCAAGGCCGCCGGTGGCTGCGCCCTTCGGTTTGACGGCATCTCGAGGCTTCGACTCCTCGATGGCTGGGTCGTCGGACTCATCGGCCATGCCTGTAAGGATGACGAACCGTGATCTCGCGGACAGTGCTCATCGCGGTGGAGCCCTTCGGAGAGGAGCTGGGCCCAGCCCGCGTGGCGGCGGCGATCGGCCGGGGGGTGCAGGCGGGCGATCCAACACTCGCGGTCGATTCGTGCCCGATCGAGGCGGGGGAGGGGGTGGATGCGGAGGATGTGCGCACGCTGCTGGAGTCACTGGACTTCGACACGCGGATGCGCGCCGCGCGGGCGGTGATCCTCGGGGTGTGCCGCCTGGACGAGGGAACGCTGCTGGGCAGCGCGACGTTCGAGATCGCGACGCGGGCGCGCCAGGCGGGGGTGCCGGCCTACGCGGTGGCGGGGGAGAACCGGCTGAGCCTGTTCGATGCGCGGATCTTGGACCTGCAGGTGATCGTGGAGGCGGTCGACGTCCGGGCATTGCGCAGAGCGGGCGAGAAGCTGGCAGGGATGGTGTAGAAAAAATTCACTCCGTATAGCCATAGTAAGACGCTCTCTAAAAAAGACATATTCACCCACACCCCCGCCCTCCGGCGGTACGGCGGGAGTGAGAAGACAAGCGAGCGTGCGCCGGGAGAGCTGGGAGGATCCGGCCGGTGGAGGCTCATAGGAAGCACTGCCCCTCGCCGCGGTAGGTGGGGACCTCCTCGACGATGCGCTCTCCCTCGATCAGATAGAGACGGTCGAAGCGCTCGCATAGCTCGCCGGCCTTGGCGTGGCGCATCCAGACGCGATCGCCGATGGCGAGGGCGCGGGCGGGGGGGCCGAGCAGGGGGGTCTGCACCTCGCCGGCGCCCTCCTGGCGGTCGAGGCGCAGCCCGGGGGGCAGGTGGGGGCGGGGCAGTCGAGCGGCATCGGCGGGCCCGGACGCGAGGTAGCCCCCTCCCAGCGCGGTGACGACGGTGGGCGCGGGCCGGCGCACGATGGGCAGGGCAAAGAGGGCGGCGGGACGCGGTGCAAAGGCGCGGTAGGCGTCGAACAGGGTGGGGCCGTAGAGCCCGGAGCCGGCGGCGATCTCGGTGACGGCGACCTCGCGCGCGGTCCCGTGGAGGCTGCCGGTGCCGCCCCCGTTGACAAACTCGAGGGGGGCGATGGCGCGCACGGCCTCGACGGCGAGGGCGCGGCGGGTGGCGAGCTCGCGCGCGGAGCGGGCCTGCAGGAGCCGGATGGCATGGCCGCGCAGATTGGATCTCCACCCGCCCACAATTCCCCGCCCGCTGGGTGCGTCGCCGAGCCCGGCGATCTGGGCCTCGTAGGCCATGAGGCCGACGAGCCGCACGCCATCGCGGGCGACGACAGCGCGGGCGAGGGCGGCTGCCTGGGCGGGGGTGTGAAGGGGGGAGCGCTTGGCGCCGATGCGCACACGTCCCCCCAGGGCCCAGAGGCCGGCGTCGAGCTCGATGCAGACGCGCACGGGAGCGCGATCAGCGCTGGGGATATTCCCGTGCCCCTCCCCGACGCTGGAGCCAGAGCCCGCAGTCGTGCCCTCCCGGGCACCGATGGCGGCGTCCAGGAGATCGAGCTGGGCAAGCGAATCCACCATGATGGCGACGCGGGTGTCGGGCCGCTCGGCGGTGAGCAGGGCCAGCTCGCGCAGGGCGCGGCGGTCGGCGGTGGGATAGGCGACGACGATGTCGCTGAAACCGTGCCCGGCAAGCCACAGGGCCTCGGGCAGGGTGAAGGCGAGCGTGCCGGCGAACCCCGGACGGGCGAGCACGCGCTCCTGCAGGGCACGGCAGCGAACGGACTTGGAGGCGAGCCGGATGGGCTTGGGCGCGGCACGGGCTTCCATGTCGGCGGCGTTGGCCCAGAAGGCGTCGAGATCGACGACGGCGAATGGCGGATCAAGCGAGGCGGTGGCCCGTTCGAGGCATCCGAGGTCGGCATCTTTCAGTGGGGTGTTCATTTGGGATCGTCCGCGCGGGTGAGGTGGGCAACGGGCTGGTGGGCGCGGGGCTTCCATGCCCCGCGTCGGCGGTGGAGGCGGGAACACCTCAGATCGCCCGGGGCATCCCGCCGGGAACAAAGCCCGGCGCAGAGCACGCTCACCGACCCACGCCGGGAACAAAGCCCAGCACAGGACACGCTCACCGACCCACGCCGGGAACAAAGCCCAGCACAGGACACGCTCACCGACCCACGCGGGAACAAAGCCCAGCACAGAGCACGCTCACCGACCCACGCCGGGAACAAAGCCCAGCACAGGACACGCTCACCGACCCACGCCGGGAACAAAGCCCAGCGCAGAGCACGCTCACCGACCCCCGCCCGGCCCGCCACCGAGCGGGCCAAGGACCCGCTCGGTGTAGGCGTTGGCAAAGCGCCCCCCGGGGTCCAGGCGCCGGCGCACGGCCTGGAAGCGATCCCACTCGGGGTAGCGCCCGCGCAGGGTGGCGGCGGTCTGGAAGTGGCGCTTGCCCCAGTGGGGGCGGCCGTCGAGCTCGTCCATGACGGCCTCCACGGCGCGGAAGTAGGGCTCCCACTCCATCCCCTCGTACATGTGCACGGCCACGAACCCGCTGTCGCGCCCGGCGGCAGTGGAGATCAGGGCGTCGTCGGCGGCCACCGTGCGGACCTCCACGGGGAAGGGGACGGCGAAGGGGCCCGGCGCGCTGCCCAGCCAAGTCCCGCCCCGCCGCTGCCTACCCTGCCGCGACCCGCCCTCCCGCGACCCATCGCCTCGCGACCCATCCTCGACCAGTTCAAGTACGCGCCGGACGGCCTCAACGGTGCGCTCGCGGGGAACGGAGTACTCCATCTCGGTGAAGCGCACGAGGCGGGGGCTGGCGAAGATCTTCTCGGAGCGGTCTACCCGGCGGCTGGTCCCGGCAAGGCGGGTGACGAGGCGGTTGATGCGGGGGATCTGGGAGGGCAGGCGTCGCCCCAGGCGACAGAAGAGCCCGAAGGCGTGGTTGGTGAGCAGCACGTCGTTGGCGTAGGCGCTCATCCGCCCGCGCGGCCGGGGAGCCTCGTCGGTGCGGTTGTTGGTGCGCGTCAGCGCGGTGGGGGCGTGGGGGAAGACGAAGAACTCGAAGTGGTCGTTGACGGCGGCGAGCTCGTCGAAGCGCGCGAGCGTCTCCTCCAGCGGCGCGGGGGCGTCGAGGCCGCGCAGGGTGAAGGCGGGCACGCAGCGCAGGGTGACCTCGGCCACGACCCCGAGCGCGCCGAGCCCCACGCGGGCGGCCCGCAGGAGCTCGGGGTCGTCGCGCTCGGAGCATTCGCGGGTGGAGCCGTCGGCGAGCACGAGCGTGAGGGCGGCCACCTGGGAGGAGATGTTGCGCAGGCCCGCCCCCGTGCCGTGGGTGGCGGTGGAGATCGCCCCGGCGATGGTCTGCACGTCGATGTCTCCGAGGTTCTCCATTGCGAGGCCGTGCTCGGCGAGGCGGACGTTCAGCGCGTGGATCGTGATCCCCCCCTGCACCCGCACCAGCCCGGAGGCGCGATCCACGTCGAGCACGCGGCTCATACGGTCGAGCGTAAGCAGGCGCCCGTCGGTGAGGGCGATGTCGCTGAAGGAGTGCCCCGCGCCGGCGACCCGCACGCGCTGATCGTGCGCGGCGGCCCGCTCCAGGGCGGCGGCGATCTCCGCGACCGACCCGGGCCGCTCGATCGCGGCGGGGCGGCAGCGCTGATCGCCGGCCCAGTTGCGCCACTGGGCGGTATCCGCTCCCTGGTGTCGCCCGCTAGGCTCGCTCACCGAATGAGTGAGCCTACCTCCACCCGCCCACGTTCGCTGCCCACGCCGGGGGCCAGGCGGGCGACGGTGATCGGGGCGGGGTCGTTCGGCACGGCACTCGCGGTGGTGCTGGCGCGGGGGGGGCTGCGCACCACCCTGCAAGCGCGCACCCCCGAGCAGGCGGATCGGCTCATCCAGGAGCGCGAGAACCGGGTGTATCTGCCGGGCGTGGAGTTGCCCGCGCAGCTGCGCGTCGAGCCCTCCTCAGCGGGGGTGGCGAAAGCGGACTACGTGTTCCTGGCCGTGCCTTCCCAGGCGATGGGGGAAGTGATCGCCCATCTGCGGGGCGCCGGTCCGGAGGGCGCTCGCCGAGAAGACGGGCCAGCGGACAGCCGCAAAGGCCACCGCGAAGACGGGCCACCGGACGGCCGCAAAGGCCACCGCGGAGACGGGCCACGGGACGGCGGCCTGGGCCGCCGCGCAGCAGTGGTGTCCGTCGCCAAGGGCCTCGTCCCCCCGGAGGGCGCGCCCCCCACGAGCGTCCTCAGCGCGGCGTTCGGGGCGCACCGCGTGGCCTGCCTGGGGGGACCGGCGCACGCCCAGGAGATGGTGCACGCCGGCGCGGGCCTCGTGGCGGCCTCCTACGACGAGGAGCTCGCGGGCCAGCTCGCCCAGGTGTTCACCCGCGCAGGGGTGGTGTGCGAGCGCTCCAACGACCCGCTTGGGGTGGAGCTGGCGGGGGCCGCCAAGAACGCGGCGGCGCTCGCGGCGGGGGCCACCGAGGCGCAGGGCCTCAACGCGGCGGGGGCCGCCGCGGGGCACATCTTCGCCGAGGTGTGGCGCTACGCGGAGACCCTGGGGGCGCGGCCGGAGTCGATGATCGGCCTGGCCGGCGCCGGCGACCTGGTGGCCACCGCGCTCGCGCCCGAGAGCCGCAACCGACGCGCCGGGGAGCTGCTCGCCGCGGGGGTGCCCGCCGCGGAGATCCCCGCGCGCGTCGGGCAGGCCGTGGAGTCCCTGGAGTCGGTCCCCCTGCTCGCCCGCGCGCTGCAACGAGCGGGTGTGCGAGCGCCGATCACCACCGCCCTGGGGCGCCTCATCTCGGGGGAGCTGCCGCTCCAGGAGTGGGTCGCCCTGGTGCGCGCCACCGTGCCCCCGCCCGCCCGCTGGCGCCACCGTCCGCGGCCAGGCTTCTGGCGGCGCGCGTGGCGGCGGTTGTCCGGGGCGGCGCGCCCAGGCCACGGGTGAAGCCTCTTCCTCCAAGGCCACCGTCAGGGCACTCCCGTCAAGGTCAATCCCCTCACCGCCTCCGTCAAAACCCCTCCCGCCCAGCCACGGCCACAGTCGATGACCCTCCCGCCAACCTAAAGGGGCTTGGGGGAGTTTCCTTTTTTAAAGGTGCGTTCGGCTATGGTATTTACGAAGTTGGTACCATAGCTATCGCTGGCTGAAAAAAAGATATCTATACCTGTGGACGTACATCTATTGTATTAATCTCGTCCATACAATCGCACACAATTCTCGAAAGACAACCACCACATTCAAGAGGGGACCGTATGCCTCCCACCCGCAAGCCAAACGCGAAGCCAGGCGAAGTCGACCCGACCTTCGGCCTCAACATGGACCCCGAGGAGTTCGCCACGCAGGAACGCAGGCGCGACGAGATCCTCAAGATGCAGGACGCCGTGCGCCCTGGCCGTACCACCCCGATCGCCGTGCGCTTCGACCAGTTCACCCTCAAGCGCCTCCGGGCCCTCGCCGCCCTGCGCAACACCGGCTACCAGACCCTGCTCAAGGAGTTCGTCGTCGAACGCCTCTACGAGGAGGAGAAGCGCGAGGGCATCATCGAGTCGTAGACCCGCCCCGCCCAACGGGCTTCGAGCCACGGTCACCAGGGGGAGGACTGGCCCGAGGAGCCCAGGTTAGGACCGGCCCGAGGAGCCCAGGCTAGAACGGGTCTGAGATCCGAAGCGAGAATCGCCACGCGTCGTCGCGGGGCATGGAAGCCCCGCGCCCACGCGCCCGGTGGCGGCGCTCACCCGCGCGGACGATCCCAAACCTATCCCCCCATCAGCGTGCTCACCACGGCCTCGTAGACACCCGCCCCGTGAGCCCCCTCGCACACCCGCACGTTCCCGTGCCCCCTCAGCGTCTCCTGGATCGTCGGGTCTCGCTCCGTCGCGTTCGCCACCAGCCAGAACGTCTGCACGTGCTCCGCGCTCGCCACGTCCTCCCGCGAGTCCCCCACCGCGAACGTCTCCTCCCGCGCGTACCCCCGCGCCTGGCGGTGGAACGCCACCGCCGCCGCCTTCGACGCCCCCGCCGGCACCAGGTGGTAGCCCCGCACCTGCGACAGGCCCTCCAGCGCGGGGGAGCGCCTGTTCACCGCCCCATTGTCCACCAGCCGCAGGCCCCCGTAGCCGTGCTCCGCCAGCAGCCTGTCCGCCTCCCCCGCGTCCACCAGGCCCCGGAACAGATGCGACACCTCCCGTTCCGTGTGCCACGGGTCGTGGTGCTCCAGCCGCCCCACATAGTGCTCCAGCAGCAGCGCCGGCGCCCCCGAGCGCTCGATCTGCTGGGCGATCGTCAATTCCCCCGGCACCATGTTGCCCGTCAGCCAGTGCTCCTCCCCCTCCAGCACCACGCACGCCCCCGCCTCGTAGATGTAGGAGCTCTGGCCCAACAGGCGCGC
>DATMPY010000012.1:0-17760 GCA_035566955.1 Solirubrobacteraceae bacterium
CCGCGCCAGCTCGATCTGCTCACGCACGCGCGCCAGCGCCGTGCCGCCCTCCGAGACCTTGGACTCAAGCCACGAGCTCTGCGTGAGCACCTCGCGAAACCGCGCCCGATTCGCCGCCAGCGTCTCACTGTGCGCGGCGAGCTCCTCCGCGGTCAGCTCCGACAGCCGCCGGCCGCCGTCTAGCGCCGTGCGCACGAGGCCCGCGACGACCCCGTGCGCCTCGCGGAACGGCACACCGAGCCCCACCAGCAGGTCGGCCACGTCGGTCGCGGCGGTCAGCTCGTCCGCGGCGGCCGCGGCCAGGCGCTCGCGATCGAAGCGCACGCCCGCGACCATGCCCGTAGCCGCCGCGAGTGAGAGCTCGATCGTGTCGCAGCAGTCGAACAGGTGCTCCTTGTCCTCCTGCAGGTCCTTGTTGTAGGTGAGTGGCAGGGCGTGCATCACGCCGTGCATGGCGCCGAGCCGGCCCACCACGCGCGGCGCCTTTGCCCGCAGCAGCTCGGCCGCGTCGGGATTCTTCTTCTGGGGCATGATCGAGCTGCCCGAGCTCCACGCGTCCGGCAGCTCGCAGAAGCAGAACTCGACGCTCGACCACAACACGAGCTCCGCCCCCAGCCGCGACAGATGGGTGGCGCACGTCGCGGCGGCGTTCAGGTAGTCGAGCACGAAGTCCCTGCCGGAGACCGCGTCGATCGAGTTGGGCGCGACCTCCGCGAACCCGAGCTCGCGCGCGAGCATGCGCCGGTCGGTGTCGAAGCTGACCCCCGCCAGCGCCCCGGAGCCGAGCGGCAGGCGCGATGACTCGCGCTGCGCGAACGCGAACCGCGCCCGGTCGCGCGCGAGCATCCAGAAGTACGCGAGCAGGTGATGCCCCAGATACACGGGCTGAGCGCGCTGCAGGTGGGTGTACCCGGGCATCGGCCAGTCGACGTGCTCCCGCGCCCGGTCCAGCAGGGTCGCCATCAGCACGCTCAGCGCCGCCCGCGCGGCGTCGGCGCGCTCGCGGGTGTACATGGCGAGATCGGTGACGACCTGATCGTTGCGCGAGCGCGCGGTATGCAGCTTCCCGCCGACCGGACCGGCGAGCTCGGTCAGGCGCCGCTCGATCGCCATGTGAATGTCCTCGTCGTCCTCCGCGAATGAGAAACAGCCCTCGGCGAGCTCGCGCTCGACGGCGTCGAGTCCCTCGAGCAGCGCGTCACGGTCGCCTGTGGAGAGAATGCCGCGCGCGGCAAGCATGCGCGCATGCGCGCGCGATTGGGCGACGTCGTGGGGCCACAGCCGCCGGTCGAAGCCGATCGACGCGTTCAGGCGCCGGAAGTCCGGGTGCTGGGGCTCGCGGAAGCGGGACACTGCCCCGTGAGTCTATGGAGGCAGGACGGTCGCGGTCTCCTCGGCCCGAAGGCTGGACTCGCCCTGCCCGGCTCGGGCCAGACCGTCCTGCTCGGCAGCGGCTGGTGGGCGCGGCCAGAGCCCGTCCCGGGCAGCAAGTTATTCAGGCAACCGATACCATCCAGGAGATTGCTCGCAGGGAGGGGCATGACCGCATCGGGGGCGCCGCGCGCGCCGTTTGAGAACACCGCGATGTCACGAGGGGCCAGGACACAGCACGAGGAGCCGGCTTCCCGGGGAGCTCGCCTTCCTCGCGGGCCGCACGCGCTCACACGCGAGCAGGTGACCCGCAATCAGCGCGGGCGCCTGCTCGTCGCGATGGCCGAGCTCGTCGGCCACGACGGCTATGCGGCGACGACCGTCGCGGACGTGCTCGCGCACGCCGGCGTCTCGCGCAAGGCCTTCTACCAGCACTTCGCCAACAAGCGCGAGTGCTTCCTCGCGGCCTACGACGCGATCGCGGCCGAAGGCAGGCGCGAAGTCGCGCGCGCGTACGAGGCCGCCGAGGACCCGGCGCAGGCGGCGCAACTGGCGATCGCGAAGCTGTTCGAGCGCGCGATCCAGAATCCCGGCGGCGTGCGCGTGGCGCTGATCGACGCCGGCGTCGTCGGCCAGGCCGGGATCGAACGGCGGGAGCGACTGTTGAGCGAGTACGAAGGGGTGCTGCTCGACATGCTCGGGCTGCCGGCCGTCCAGGACACGGTGCCCAACCCGGTACTGCGCGGGATCATCGGCGGCCTCACCGGCGTGCTCTACTCCCACCTGCGCCACGACCGGCTGCAGGAGCTGATCGGGCTGATACCGGACCTCGTGGGCTGGGCGACCTCCTACAGCCCCGCGCCGGCGTCGATCATGCCGCTGTTGAACCGACCCGCCAACGGCCACGCACTGCCGCCGGGACTGGCCGGCGGGCGAGCGCCGGGCACCCTCACGCTGGACGGCACCGCCGGCGGAGGCCGTCGCGAGCGAGCCCGCGGTAAGCGCGCGAGCGTCTCGCGCAGCCTGGTCGTGCACAGCCAGCGCGAGCGGATCCTCGACGCCGTCGCGAACCTCGTCGCCGGCGACGGCTATCCGGCGCTCACGGTGGAGGGCATCGCCGAGCGGGCCGCCGTTTCCCTGCAGACGTTCTACGAGCACTTCACCGGCAAGGAAGACGCCTTCCTCCTCGCCTACGAACTGGGTCACGCCAAGGGCCTGTCGATCGTCGAACGCGCCTACGCCGCCCAACCGGACTGGCGCCTGGGCGTGCGCGAAGGCATCGCCGCGCTGCTGGGCTTCCTCGCCTCCGAGCCCGCCTTCGCGCACCTCGCGCTCGTGGACGCCCTGACCGCCACCCGCCGCACCACCGAGCACGCGATCGACGGCGCCGCCGGCTATGCCGAGCTGCTGATCCCCGGGACCGAACAGACGACCGACCTCGCGCTACCGCCCACAGTGACGATCGAAGCGATCGCCGGCGGGCTGTTCGAGCTCTGCCTCACCTACGCGCTGCTGGGGCACATCGAGAGCCTGCCGGAGCTCCTGCCCCGGGCCACCTACTTCGCGCTCGCGCCGTTCATCGGATCCGAACAGGCATGGCAGGTGGCGACCGCGCCTGCGACTTCCTGATCTCACACATTACCTCGGGCAGCCGGTGACGGCAATTTTCGTGATCTTGTGGATCCTCGCTCCGTTTTGTGCGAGAAACGCGGTGGGCATCGCCGGCTTGCCCTTGCAGAGATTCCCGTTGGGCGGACAACGCTGCGATCCTGCCTGCGGCAGCGCGTCAGTTCGAAGCTGCCGACGGGCGCGTCGGGGACCGTCTTGAGCGTGCTTTAGTTGATCCCCGCTTTGCTGATGAACGTATCCCCGACGAGATCGATCGTGACATTAGCCCTTATAGCACTGTGATCAGGTTCGGGAACGCGTTACCGCCGTTCGAGACGAAGTATGCCGGGCCTTCCGGTGGAACGGGGATGAGCGGCGTGATCGCCTTGGCGTGACCCACGATCGACGCCGCTGGGCAGCCGGCTGGATTTGCTTTGAACTGCGCGGCCGTGCACGCCTTCTGCAGTGTCGTCAGCCGCGACGGGAGCTGCTTGGGAGATCGACCTTGACCATGGCGATGTTCGCCTGGCTGCCGGATGGCGCCTGTGGGCAGGTCAGCTTCACGCTCAGGGCTCGCGCCTTTTGCTTTTTCGAGGTCTTCCCGGACGTGGGGACCGTGAATTTGGCGGCGGACTTCAGGCTCGCGCAGTTCGTCGCCTGGAACGGCGGCGATAATGCCGGGTGGCTCTTTAGCACTGTTCGGGTGCCCGCCGATGTCCATCTGGTTGCAGTTTCGTCGGGTTGAACGTGACCCGGGGCGGGCGATCGTCACGTTGACGTGCTTGATCTGCAGCGGGAGTCCTGCTGGCGAAATCCGACCCAGGTTCTTGTTTTTCCGTGGCGGGGTTGTGTGGTGAGGTGAGGAACCCCGCTATGTACACATAATCATGCAAGGGGTCCGATCCGTTCGTGAGCTGAATGACCGTGATGCCGATGATCCAGTCTGATTTGAACCGGTCCTCGGGGGTGGGCCTGGGAGCATCGACCCGCGCGAGCCTGGCGCATACCACGAACAGAGCAGCCGCGCTCAACCCGAGCGCGATGACGACACCAGGGGGAAGATGTCCACCCAACGCGTCAAGTACCGCACCGAGGACCGCGAGGAGCACGGCCTGCAGTTGGGACAGCCTCCCGGACACAAACCGACGAACACTGCTCACCAGTGGCGATCCCATCCCCTCCCACTCACCTTCCTATCTCTGCCCCGCTTCGCACGTTATTACGCATCCTACCATATTTCCGAATTATGTTGCATGGCAGGGCAATCTCTTGTGTTTCGCGGGCGTCGCGAGGACCTCTGGGGAATGGTCTCGCGACGCCCGCTGGTGTGTTCTTCCGTGCCCAACCGGCGGTTCGGGGTGGTGGATCACCGCCGGTTTTCTCAAGCGTCGCCGGAGAGGATGAAGCGACGCTCAAGCCTGATGAAGAAGCGAAGAGTCCTGAGTAGGAAGTTCTATCTCTTCTTCTTAGCTTTCCCCTTCCCCCGATGACGATGGTGATGATGTGCCTTCTTCGTAGCACAGCCGGTGACGGCGATCTGGGTCGTCTGCTTGAACACGGCGCCGTTCTGCGCCGTGAACGCCGTTGGCATCAGCAGCGGCTGGGCGACGCTCTGGGTGACCGTGCGCCGTACGTGCACGGTGTGTCCGTGCACGCGTCGAGTGACGAGCTTGCGGACCTTCACCGTCCTGGTGTTCTTACAGAGGTTCGTGTTGTTGGCTGTCAGCGCCGAGAACCTTCCCTGTGGCAACGTCAGTTCGAAATTGCTGACGGGCACGTCCGGGACGGACGTGAACGTGGAGCTTGTGACCCCGGCTTTGGAGATGAACGTCGTGCCGACCAGGTCGATCGTCACGCCATAGCCCTGGAGCACCATGATGAGGCTCGGGAAGGCTTCCCCGCCGTGCGAGACGAAATATGCCGGGCCTTCGACGGGGACCGGCAGCAATGGCGTGGTCGCCTTCGCGTGCCCCACGATCGACGCCGCCGGACACTGCGCCGGGTTCGCGTTGAACGTCGCGGCGGTACACGCTTTCTGCAGCGTCGTCAAGCGCGACGGGAGCTGCTTGGGGAGTTCGACTTTGACGGAATGGATGTTCGCCTGCGACCCGAACGGCGCATTCGGATACGCGAGCTTCACGCTCAGGCTGGCACCGTTGGCTTTCGAGGTCTTCCCGGACGTGGAGGCCGAGAATTTCGGCGCGAAGCCCAATGTCGCGCAGTTGGTAACCTGGAACGGCACTTCCACAACCCCCGTCTGAGCTTCGTTGCTTTCCACCGTGCCGGCGATCGCCATCTTGGCGCAGTTCGTCGGGTTGAACTGGAATTCTTTACGCGTGGTCGTGAAATTGACCTTCTTGATCTGCACAGGGATCCCGTCGATGAAGTTCGGGATCGCAAAACCTTCATTTTCCGCGTTGCTCGTGATCGTCAACGCGGAGGTCAGGGGGTTGACATCTATCTTGGCGCGTACGACAATGCAGTCACAGGCCGGATTTTGACTGGGGTTGGCGGTGTCGTGCTCCAGGTCGAAGGGGCCGGCCTTTACAGGATTCACCACAGACAACCCAAAAGGAGAGCCGTGATATTTTTCGGTCAAATAGACCTTACCGCCTTCGACGGAGACGGGATCGGAGCCGACCCCAGCGCTAACGGTAGTTTCCCCGATCAGGCTTTCCGGACCACAGGTGCCCGCATCAGCCTGAGCTTCAGGGCAGAGCTTCACCCCGGTGAGCAGCCCGGACAGCCCGGGGGGCAGGGTGAAGCGCACTCGAGACATCTGCTGTTCACCGTCCTCGCGACTGAACGTACCGGTCAGGGGGGTGAATGACCCCGCCTGGATGTTCGTCGAGCCGCCCGTGAACGTGGGGTTGAAAGGCAGATGCGGGCCCGGGCAGGGAGTGTTGTGCGGGCCGGAGGTGATCTCGAACGAGGAGGTTGTGTAGACCGGCCCATTGCCGTCCCATGGCGTGAACAACGCCTGGGTCGTGTAGGTCCCGCAATGGTCAGGCGTCGTCAACGGCGCCCGTTCGCCGCCTTGGAAGTGCAGTTCGAGGTCTTCGAAGGGCAGGTCCGGCGTGTTGTGAGACGTCGTGATGATCTGCCCCGGCGCCTGGCAGGTCAGACCGCCTATGACCGCGCCTGCGCCTTCGCAGAGGTGCACCTGGAAGGGGACCTTGATGATCGTGCCCGACACGGGGTCTTCGATGACCATGTACATCGCGAGCAGCGACCCGAACGGGTTGGAGTTCTGCGCCGCCAGATAGACCGCGCCTTCAAGCGGATTTTCCAGCAACGGCGTCTTCAACCTCGCGGTCGCGATCTTCGACGCGTCAGGACAGAAACTCACGCCCGGTTCGAACGGCTGAGGCAGATCGGCGCTGAACGTGGGCGTCAAATCCCCCGGTTCGAACGCTTCATTGAACTGCGCGAACCCCGTGAACGTCGCAAGGCCCTCCGAGCAGCCCTCAAGACCACCACCACCCGCCGGATTGATCGCAACACCAACGGGCAGCGCGACGGTGGCGTCGCGCAACGGCGACTCCGCGAGACCTCCGGGGTTCTTCGCGGCCTTCTGGGAGACGTGCACGTTCACGACCAACCCCGACGCCCTGCTCGCCTCGGAAACGTCAGGGTGAGTTTCGATCGCCGGCGGGAACGCCAACTGCGCACAACCACTCATCCCCGCCGGAACACCCGCCGCGTTGCGAGTGACCGAGCTCGCCATCTTCCAACGCGGATCACTGCGATCGGGGAAACCATCGGGTTTCACGCGCCCCGGTTCCTGATAAGAGTCCCCCGTCACCGTCGAAGTCAACGGCCCATTGCACGCCGAGGGCAACGTCAACAACGGCTTGGTCGCACCAACCGGCGGAACACCAAAAATCGTCGCAATGCTCCTCAACACCGGAACCGTTGCAGGAATGCCTTCAGAGACCGCCATCACCCCCGAATCCCCACCCGCGGGGACGCCGGCGTTGATAAACGCATCCGGCGTGAGGATTTTCGCGGCCATCTGGAGCGCGACACCGGGCGGCGGAACGACATTGACCAGATGTTTCCCGTCCACATGAGGGTAGAGTTCCGGCCCAAGCTTGGTTTCGGCTTCGAGTTCGCCGACTTCCGACTCCGGTGGGCACGTGTCGCTGAGTGCCCCCGGAGCCAGCTGCTGGAGAGTGCACTTCTTCGTCGTCGCGTTGGGATCGCCGTAGAAGCCGGGCGGTAGGTGAAAGACGAGATCCTTCACGTTGCCCGCGGGCATGGTTATGTACCTTTGGTCATAGGAACCTTCGTGGAAGCCTTTCGGCACGACCTGGGTGTTGGACACGGTGTTGACGACCATCTTGTAGGGGTGCGAGCCCGCCTGCACATCCGGCGTGCCGTCCTGGTTCAGGAACGACACTTCGAACTGCTTGAATCCGAAGCCCGCGCTGGTCGTCGCGAACAGCCCTCCGCCATGGCTTGCGCCGTTCGCGTTGGACACGACGAGACGGACATGGTAGAGGGACCCGGGCTGCAGGCCAGAGACATCGGCGTGAACCGCGATCCGCGACGTGGCTCCCGTGACGGATTCGCCGTGTTCGCCGACACATTCAACGCTCTGCTCGAGGAGCGCGATTGGGAGCGTCAAATCGTTCGACGGGCTGGTAGCGTATTCAAACTGGCACGACTGCACCGACACACCACGCGGATCAACGGTGCCCTGCAACGTCGCGCTCGTCTGCGTCACGTCCGTCGTCGCGCCCGTCACGGCTGCCGGGGCGCTGCTGCCGAACACGTACACCTTGTGTTCTGCTGGGTTGGAGACATACACGTGTCCGCTAGCGCCGTTGACGGCGATCCCACCCTGCCCCGAGGAGCCCGCCAGCTGCAACGAGCCGAAGCTCGAGACAAACGTCCCCGTGCCCTTTATGTCCGTCTCGCTTTCGGCGAACGGGGGCCCATTCATCTCGCCCGTGTCCCACTCGGTAACCGACGACTGGTCATCGACGTAGACGTGGCCGGTCGCGGGATCGACGGCTGCCGCGACCGCGGTCGAGCCTCCGTCAACCCGTCCGTACTGCTCCCCGTGGGGGCCGAGCTTCGCCACGCAGCCACACGGCGACAGCAGCGGATAGTCACCCCCCGGTTGGCCGGCGGTCGCGAAGCCATATACCTGAGTCCCTCCTGACGGGGACACCTGCGGTTGAGTGACAAGCGCGACGAAGCTGTTTACCGCAGAGTCATCGAATACCTCGACCGTAAGCCTCCGGGATATTTCGCCTTCGACGTCGACGCGGACGTTGCCGCTCGCGTCAATGCCGACGCCCAGGGGCGGAAACGAGAACGGGCCCGTGATAGGAGCCAGGGCTTCGCCCTTGGCGTTGAACTTGTCGACCACGTTGCTACCCGCGTCCAGCACGTACAGGTCACCCCTGGACGGATCTGAGGGGCTGCTCGAGTTGTCGACCGCGATTGCGGCGGGGTTGCGGGGTTCGTTGGGGAACGCGAACGGTCCGCTCGGCGTGCCGGTGAGCTGGTTGCCCGTGACGTATGAACAAGTTGTGCATTCGAATGCGACGGGATTGCCGCTCGCGTCGAACTTGGCGACGGTGTCGGTGCCGAGATCGGCGACATAAACGTTCCCGGTCGATTCGTCAACAGCGATCCCGTTCGGATTGGTGAACGTACCGAAGCTGGTTATGAAGGTATGTGTTTCGGCGAGGGCCAAGGGGGAACCGAATCCCATCGCTGCGAGCAGAACGATCAAGAATGTGCTCGGCGCTACGGTTCTTTTCGAGAACATCGAGATCACCTACCCTTTTTCCGGTTGGCATGGGTAGGCTTTCTTCTGGCCCTCCTCTTGGGCTTCTTCTTCACGCACTTGTCCTTCTTCTTGACGTAACTCTTCTTGCATTTCACCGGCGGTTTCACCGATGGTTCGATGAGGTTCCCGATGCCGGAGAACGTCTGGCTCGCTGGGCTGCTAAAGATCGAGGGTTGTGGGGCGGGCGCCGTCCGGCATGCTTCGGCCGTCGTGCACGGGGGCGGCGGCGCTGGTTCTGGGAACCCGCCGTTCACGCGCACGTCGTAAAGAGAGGGCGCTTCGTCCTGGGTGTCGCGCGGGACGAGCTTCTGGAACTCGCGGATGAACACGTCGTTGCCGCTCGGGCTCGAGTCGATAAAGAGCGTTTCAAGCGAGCCCGTGCCCGTCGAGATCAGAGACAGACAGCCGGTGGGTTCGGCGCAGCTGCCGGCACCGTCTGGCTCGAACTCATACACGTCGGTGCAAGCGGGGAACCCGCTCGCGCCCGAGCAGTCGGCCTTGCCGTTCGTGTCCGCCGGCAACAGCCCTTCGCTCGAGTCGAAGAACACCTGCCCGTTCTCCGAAAGCTGGCGCGGTGCCCGTCCTTCTACTTCTTCGATGGCGCCCCCTTCGGAGTCGGGGCCACCGGGGTGTGTTACCCCAAGTTGAGCAAATCCCGTCGGGGGCTCGCCGCTCGGGTTACACGAAGCGCACGCGAGGCTGTTCGCCGCGGCGTCGTAGAGGTAGAGCTCCTCGGCGGGTTCGCCGGTGGCCGGGTTGACGTTGTCATAGCCGGTCGGTTTCCCCCCCGATTCGAACAGCAGGAACCCACCGTTCTCAGACACCCTGACCTTCCCGGCGCCGCCCGCGACGAACACGCTCCCGGCGCCGCGGGACACATACACGTTCCCCTGCCCGGCCTGCGCCGTTTCGTGCCCGTTGGACACAGAGCTCAGCACACCCCCAGCCGTGAAGTACACGGATACCGAGGAGCCGTCTCCGCCAACCCCAAGCACACTCTGCACTTCGGCGTGTTCGGCAGGGGTGAGGTCGATCAGGCGCCCAGATTCGTAGCGGTAGAGGTTCTTGCCGCTGCCGGGCACCGTTTCGGGCGTCAGCCCAGCCGAGTCTTCGTCGGTGAAGAATACCGTCGACCCGTTCTTGCTGATGCCGCCGACGGCGGGCGCGACCGCGTGCGCCACGGGGGTGAGGTCGGCGAGGCGGTGGCCGGCGGGAGCACTGAAGTCATAGCGGTACAGGTTGGGGCCGCTGCCATGGACCGTGTCGGACGTGAGGCCCGCCGACGCGTCAGCGGTGAACAGCACCACCAACCCGTCGTGGCTCGCCTTCACAAAGCTGGCGCCACCGCCCGCGCCGCCCGCCTCGGAGGCGTCGAGCTGCACCGTTTCCGAGCCGCCGACGCGAGCGTAGAGGCGGCCGCCCGCGTTGAAGAACACACGCGAGCCGTCCGCCGCTAGGTCGGCAAACGCCCCGGCAACCGCGGTCCCATCAGGCAGCACCGTCGCGAGCCGGACGTGGCCCGCGCTCCATTCATAGACGTCGTCGACACCGACGGGCGCGTCGGGAGTGAGCTTCGCTTTCTCCCGGAAGACTATGCGGCTGTAGTCGCGCGAGACCCCCAAAACCGTCGGAGTAGCGGGAGCGATGCCTTCCGGGGTGACATTGATCAGCTGGTAGGTGCCGGTCGCATTGTCGCGAACGAAGAGGTTTTCATTTTCGCTGCCGCGCGGTTCGCCGCTGACCAGTTCCGGGTCCACGCCACACTGCTGCCCGACGCTCCCAACATGGATGATCGCCTTCGAGAGGTCTTCAGAGTAGCTGGCGAAGGTGTGCAGCGGACATTTGTAGCCGTAGTAGTCCGTGGGTGGGAACATGTTCTCCGAGGACCAGCCCCCGGAGCCGCGCGTCGCGACATACGATTCGTCCGCGCTCGGGGAGCCCGGCAGGACGTCTTCAGCCCGAAACGCGAGGCGGCTGCCATCAGCCGCAGGCAGATTGTTGGCGAGGGTCTGAGAGAGATGAAGTTCCCCCAAGTGGCCGCCTCCTTCGTTTTTGTCCGGCTGGGCGCTGTTCTTGTTCGGCGGTGTCACCAGCTCGTAGGCGCGGCAATCGGGTAGGCCGGCGGAGAAACTCGTGCGGAACCGTTCGTTCGGGCACGCGGACCGGGCCGCCGTCGCGGTCGTGAACGTCTGATCGTTCCCCATGATTGGTTTGCCGAGCGCGCCCGCCACGACCGCGCGATAGTGGTAGGTCGTACCCGGCTGCAAGCCCGAGACGCCCGCCCACACGGTCCGCGGGATAAACCCCGCGCCCGTGTCGCCTTCCGGGAAAGGAACCGAATTGCCATAAGCCGTGGTCGTGCCATATTCAAAACGGTAAGATCCGCCGAGCCCACCAGGGTTCACCACCGCCCCGAGCTTCGCCTGAGAGACGCCCACTTCGACCGCCGCCTCGGCTCCGAGCGTCGGCGCGACCGGCAGACGGAACTTCAACACCCGGCCACGGGTCCCTCCCGCAGGGGCGACGAGGACGGCTTCGGTCACGTACACGCGGCCAGTCGCATCGCTCACCGCCACCATGTCGGGCACCGCCTGCCTCTGGCGGCCTTTACCTTCTTCAGGACCGAACTGGTTCGCACCGATCACGCCCGCGCCGAGATCCGCGACCTGCACGCCCGCCGGGCTGTACTCGACCAGATGCGAGCACGGCGACTTGATCGCGCCACAGAAGTCCACGCTGTTGTTGACGATCGCGAACACATTGCCATGAGCATCGACCGCGACCGACCCCACTCCTTCGCTGGCGATATCCCGGACGACCGTATCGGAAGAGGTGAGCTCCTCGATCCGATTGTTGCCGGTATCCGCAACCCACAAGTTCCCCGCCGGGTCGACCACGACACCAGTCGGACCGTTGAACTCTCCGCCACCCGAACCACCCGTGAACGTCTTCGTCACTTCCCATTTTCCGGGTTCGGTTTTGCTTTCGCTGTACTCCAGCACCTCATTCTTCGGCACCACCGGCACATACACGTTGCCTTCGGAGTCTGCCGCGATTCCCACAACCGTAACAACAAGCCCTGACCCGGCGTTGTAATTGCCGCTCCCTTCCACCGGGAATGATTTTACGGGAGCCCCTGTTGCGGGGTGAATGTCGACAGTAAGTTCGAAACTAAAGAATGAATCCGAATCTTTCAAGACATACACATCCCCGTTCGCCGGGTTCACCGCCGCGCTGCCATAGATGCCCGATTCACCGAAAGACGAGATTAGGCCCCCCAGGATGTTGAACTTATTCACCTCTCCGAAAAGGAGTCCTTCCGAGTTGGCGCCCAGGAAACCCGCCACGTAGAGGTCCCCACGCGATGGATCAGATTCGCTTGTCGACTGATCGACCGCAACACCGAGGGCACCTTGCGATTCGAACTGGCCGTCAGGGAGCAGCCCCGGGACTTCGGCCTGCGCACCCCTAACGGATACCACGAGTAGAGCGGCGGTGATGCACACCGCAACCGCGATGAGCAAATGCAAGGGAAGGTGCCCAAGCACCGCGCAAAGCACCGCGACGAGCGCTTTACGCAGCCAGGCAACTCCCCTCAACACAGGCCGATTACGATCACAACTGCTCACCAGTGGTTCCTCCATCCCTGCTCTCCCCTCTTTCTCCCTCTCTCTGGGTCTGTGTGTGTGCTCCGTTTTGCGTATAGCCAGCGTCGTGCCGGCGACTCCCATCACTTCCCACGACGGTGGGCGGCGTACGCCGCCCACCGTCACCAACGACGCTCACTCATCACGACAAGCGCACACGCGCTATTGCCGCCGTCAAGCGAGCGAGACCGTCAGTTGTTTAAGGGCCGAACGAGATTAACAAGTGGTCTTTCGATGATGGGCTTTGTGTCAAGACAGTTCCTGACACCAGGCCGGTTTCTGGTTCCCCTTTGGCTTCGCTGCATTTAGCACGCGGGTTATTGCCGTCGAATGTCCCTAGCACTCCAGATCCGTTCGTTTCATTTTTCATGCTGGTGCTTCCGGGCTTGTTTTCTTCTTCTTCGCAAGTATCTGTCGATGTCCCGCCAATGACGTTTTTGCAGGTAACCTTCCAACCAGGCTTACCGCCTCCGTGCCCTAAGATTAAGTCACGCACTTCTGTCCCGTGTAAAATGAGCTGCGTATGCCAGGGCAGGTTTATCGCTAAGGCGTCTGGCATTTCGTTTTCTTTACAAGTCAAGGCTTTTACTTTATCGTATAAACATAAAACTAAATCTTTCGTCCCTAATAATTCTAACGTGATCGATTTTATTAAATCTAATCCATGAGGACCAACGGTCCCCGTGGCGGAACCATGGCAATGTACCCTGACACCCGTTGCCGTGTCTTCCAGTAAGAGTAAACCTAAAAGGTGGACCGTCACGGGACTCGCTAGTAATTTGTGATTAATTAACCACTGGTGTAATTCCGTTTCCGCCGACGCGCTCCCCGCCGCCACCACGCTCATGAGCAGCGCGGACATGAGGGCGAGCCCTAGAATCTGTATACGTAACATATGTTGCGAACTCCTTATCCCTTGAGGGTTGGAATGACCGGCTCCCGGGGATGCTCGTCTGTTCAGGTCAGAGACCACCGGGGCCAATCTCTTTACCGCCCGCCGTCTTCCGACGGGTGGCTACTGCATTCGGGAATGTCGCAGAGACCATACCCACTGTCAAGGACAAAGTAGACCCCTGTTTCTCACTCGGCGTACCCGACCAGGGGGCCCCTACCACTACGAGCGGCATCGCCGGTCCGATCTTCCACATCTGGACAATCGCGCACTCACGCGACTTTGCTCACCATTTGCGCCCGATCCACAGGCAGGCCGATGTGCCGAGCATCATGTCCCCACACGCCAGCGTCCGTGTCAAGCAGGTCCAGCAGGTCCCTTTGCGCATGTCTCCGACTACGCCCCTGGATGTGCACCCGCGACCGCCGGCCCATGCGATGAAAGGGGTGTTGTGCACCACCCACCGCCCCAGGCATTGTACCTGGCGACGACTCCCCTCACTTCCCACGACGGTGGGATCGCGTACGCCGGCCCCACCGTCACCAACGACGCTCACTCATCACGACAAGCGTACACGCGCTATTGCCGCCGTCAAGCGAGCTAGACCGTCAGTTAAGGACCAAACGAGATTAACAAATGTTCTTTCGATGATGGGCTTTCTGTCAAGACAGTCCCCTCCACTATGCCGGTTGCCGGTTCCCCGCCGCCTTCGCTGCATTTAACACGCGGGTTATTTGCGTCCCATGTCCCTCGGACTCCAGATCCGTTCGTTTCGTTTTTCATGGAAAGACTGACAGGCCTGCCTTCTTCTTCTTCGCAAGTATCTGTCGATGTTCCACCAAGGACGTTTTTACAGGTAAGCTTCCAACCGGGCCGACCGCTCCCATGCCCTAAGAGTAAGTCGCGCACTTCCGCGCCTTTTAAAATGAGCTGCGTATGCCAGGGCAGGTTTATCGCTAACACGTCTGGCATTTCGTTTTCTTTGCATGTCAAGTTTGGTACTTTATCATATAAGCATAAAACTAAATCTTTTGATCCTAATAATTCTAACGTAATCGATTTTATTAAGGCTAACCCATGAGGACCAACGGTCCCCGTGGCGAACCAGTGGCAATGTACCCTGACGCCCGTGTGCGTGTCTTCCAGTAAGAGTAAACTTAAACGGTGGACCGTCACGGGACTCGCAAGTAATTTATGGTTGATTAACCACTGGTGTAATTCCGTTTCCGCCGACGCGCTCCCCGCCGCTACCACGCTCATCATCAGCGCCGACACGAGGGCGAGCCCTAGAATCTGTACACGTAACATATGTTGCATACTCCTTTTATCCCTTGAGGGTTGGTTGACCGACTCCCGGAGGCGCTCGTCTTTCAGGTCAGAGACCGCCATGGCCAGTCCCGCTCAGTCCATCGTGTTCCGACAGACAGAACCATATCGAGACTCGCAGACCGCCCCCAGCCTGTCAAGCACAGGTAGACCCCTGTTTCCAACTCCGCCCGCCCGGCCGGCCCGCAGCCGGCTCAGCGCGTCTCGAGCTGGTCGACGGGCGCGTAGTCGTCGCGCAGCGGCGCGGCGCCGGCCACGAGCGCGACGACGGCCGCGCGACCATAGACGCTCGCGCCGTCCGCGGCCGGTCCATGCTCGCGCGGCAGCGGTCCGGCGGACGCGAGCAGGACCTCGTTGCTCCCGTTGACGCGGCCATCTTCGCCCGCAAACGTGATCAGACGGACGTCGGCGAACGTGGCGAGCAGCGTCGCCGCCTCGGCACGCAGCAGCCTGAGCGGCCCGATGTCGATCATGTTGAGCGCATAGACGCCGTCGGGCTTCAACACGCGCCGTACGTCGTGCAGCCATTCGGTCGTCATCAGCTGCCATGGCACGGTACGGCTGCTGAAGGCGTCACCGACGATCACGTCGGCGCTCCCAGGCGGTTCGTCCTGCATCGTCAGGCGCGCGTCTCCGACGGTGGCGCGCAGATCCGGCGAGGTGCGCAACCCGAGACGCCGGCGATCGAACGCGACGAGCTTGGAGTCGACCTCGAGCGTGTTCGAGCGGGAGCCCGGGCGGGTCGCCTGCAGCCAGCGCGGCAGGGTGAAGGCTCCCCCGCCGACGAACACCGCGTCGAGCGGCGTCCCCGGCCGTCCGATCGCGGCGATCGCTTCGCCGACCCACCGCTCGTAGGGGAAGCCGAGGTAGCGGGGATCGCGCGCGTCGATCGCCGAGTTGAGCCCCCGGTCCAGCAGCAGCAGCTCGGCCGCCGGCTGTTCGGGATCGACTTCGATCTGCGCGCAGTGATATGTCGTTTCCGCGTCGCACGGCGAGCGCTGCGCGAGCGTCAGCAGCGCCAGGGCGACGGTGAGGAGCGTCGCCGCGACGATCCTGACGGGACCCAGCAGCCGGATGTATGCGCCGAGCAGGCCGCCGGCGAGCACGAGCGCGATGCCGATCGCCAGCACCGAGCTGCTGACCGGGAGCAGCGGCACGAGCACAAAGCCCGTGCCGAACGTGCCGACGAGGGCGCCCGCGGTCGCCCATGCCGACAGCCGCCCGACGACGGTGCCACTCGCTCGCAGGTCCCGCAACTGCAGCCGTGCGACCGTCGGCGTGACCGCGCTCAGGACAGCCGCGACCGGGACCAGGGCCGCGAACGTCACCCCCACCGCGGCGGCGTTCCCGCCGGCGCTCGCCGACGGGCCGAGCGCTCGTATGATCGGGACGGTCAGCAGCACCAGCAGGCCGCCGCCGATCAACAGCCCGACGAGCAGCCGGCGCGGATTGACGCGATCCGCGGTCCACCCGCCGAGCGCCGCGCCGAGCGCGATCCCGGCGAGCACCGCGCCGATGATCGAGGTCGTCGTTTCGAGCGTCAGCCCCACATACGGGGCGAGCAGCCGAACGGAGAGGATCTCCAGCACGAGCACCGCGCCGGAGGCGACGAAGACGAGCCCCGCCGCGATCACAGGCGGCAGGAAGCCCGGGACGAGCGCGTCCTGCGCCACGCGCGGCGCGGCGGACCTCGGCGAGGCCTCCTGCGACTTCGATGATGTCCTCGTCCCCATACCCGATCTCCTCGCGCCATGCCCCGTGCGGCTCAGCGCAGCTCGCGCGACGTCAGGAGCAGCACAGTTGCGCGGATCGAGGGGTCGAGCTTCCAGGTCATCGTGCGGGCGAGCGTACCGACCGCACCGCACGATCTCGACTCGCCGTCAAGGACAAAGTAGACCCTTGTTTCTCACTTGGCCCCGTCGCCCCGCCGGGCGCGCTTCGAGCCGCGTCACCCGGTCCAATACTCCATTTCCGGAAGATCGCAAGCATGGCGCGGCCGGCTCCCGACCGCTGCACCCGCAAAGAGCGCACGCCATCCCCGGCGAACTTCGGCTCACCAGCGGGATTCCAACAACCTGCATCTGTGCTTTTCCCGCAGTAGAGAGGGAAACCCCGGATGCACCGAGGCGCATCCGGGGCTATGATGTGTCGTATCCCACCCGGCTTCCACACCGGGTTGGGGGTTGGTAGGCCGACGCCGGGGCGCTCGTCTTTCAGGTCAGAGACGTCCCGGCGCCGGCTATTTGCCCGGAGGTCAGGGGCACACAGGTCTTACCAGATCTCAGAACCGTGTCAAGCGCATCCGACGAGGCGCTCTCACGCTTGTCTCCGACTGCGCCTCGACCCGCCTCCGCGACCCGCCAAAACGCTCCCAACCATGCCGCCCCGTGCGATGACCGGCGCCGACAACGGTGTTCGCAGCCGCGGGCTATGGGTCACCCAAAAACACCCGCCGGGCGCTACCGCCCCAGCGCCCGGACCAGCTCGCCGGCCACCCGCTCGACCTGACTCGCCGTCATCTCCGGAAAGAAGGGCAGGGCGAGCGAGCGAGCCGCCACGTCCTCGCACACCGGCAGCTCCCCGGGCCGATGCCCGAACCGCTCGCGATAGTGGCCCATGAGATGGATCGCGGGCAGATACGGCTTGCTCTGCACCCCGCTCTCGGCCAGCCGCCGCAGCACCGTGTCTCGCTCCACCCCCGCGGGCAGCTGCACGACGAACACGAACCACCCCCGCCGGTCCCCGCCCATGTCCGCACAGGGCAGCCCCAGTCCGTCGATCCCGGCCAAAGCCTCCCGATACCACCCGGCCACGCGAGCCCGCCCGGCGAGCATCTCCTCGAGCCGCCCCAACTGAGCGATCCCCAGCGCACACGCGATATCCGACAGCCGATAGTTGAACCCCAGCCGGTCATGGTCGAGCCAGCCCATCTCCCGAGCCCTACGCCCTTGGTTGCGCTCGGAGTCGATCCGCGCCTTCAGCTCCCCATCGGCAAGCGTGACCATCCCCCCCTCGCCCGTGGTGATCTGCTTGTTGGCATAGAACCCAAACACAGCCGGATTGCCCCGCCCCCCCACAGCCACGCCGTCCCCATCCCCGTGCACGGCCCC
>DATMPY010000013.1:0-5052 GCA_035566955.1 Solirubrobacteraceae bacterium
GGCCGTGCGATCATTTTGCTGACGGTCGAGATCCTTGCGTTGGTCGTCGTCTTGGCTGCGTTGGTCGTCGCCTTGGGCGTTACACTGGTAAGTTGAGATGAGCGACACACCCCCTTCGCCCAAGCCCCTTCCGTCGAACCCGATGCCCGCCACTGCGCCGCCGAGCGTTGTCGCGGTCGAGATCCGCGGCTCGACGAAGCCTCTTCGTTGATTGTGTAGTTCTGGGTCGGCACACGCGCCGACCGGCCCTACGATGCACGCATCATCCAGGGCAGGGTCGCACATGCGGCCCTGAGCCCATGCCACTGTGGCATGGGCTCTCCCATTAGCTTCAATCAAGAACGGTCCGCCCAGCATCAAAGCCCATACGAGCGCCCGATCACCTCGAGCATGATCTCATCGGTGCCCGCGCCGATGCGGTTGAGGCGCAGGTCGCGCCAGGCGCGCTCGATCCCGTACTCGCGCATGTAGCCGGCGCCGCCGTGGATCTGCAGGCACTCGTCTGCCACCTCGCAGGCGATGCGGGAGGCGTAGAGCTTGGCCATCGAGATCTCGCGCACCGGGTAGTCGCCATTCTGCTGGCGCCACGCGGTCATGTAGACCATCTGGCGGGCGGTCTCGATCTTGGTGGCCATCTCGGCGAACTTGTGGCGGATCACCTGGAACTGGCCGATCGGGCGGCCGAAGGCGGTGCGCTCTTTGGCGTACTCGAGGGTTCGCTCGAACAGGCGCTGGGCGCCTGAGACGGAGCCGGCGGCGCCGATCAGACGCTCCCCCTGGAGCTCCCACATGATGTGGTAGAAGCCCCGCCCCACCTGGCCCAGCACGGCGGACTCGGGCACGCGCACGTCCTGGAAGGCGAGCAGCGCGGTGTCGGAGGCGTGCATGCCCATCTTCTTGAGCTTCTGCTCGCGGATCACCCCGGGGAGGTCCATCGGCACGAGGAACAGCGTGAAGCCGTCGTAGCCGGCGTCGGAGTCGGTCTTGGTGACGAGCACGATCACGTCCGCGCGGTGGCCGTTGGTGATGTAGGTCTTGGAGCCGTTGATCACGTACTCATCGCCATCTTTGACCGCACGGGTCTTGATCCCTTTCACGTCGGAGCCCGCGTCGGGCTCGGTGATCCCCAGACAGAGGATCTTCGTCCCGGCGATCGCGGGCGCCGCCCACTGCTGCTTCTGCTCCTCGGTCCCGAACGCGAGGATCGGGGGCATCGCCATGTCGGTCTGCACCGCCACCCCCATCGCCAGACCCCCGCAGTTGCCGTGCCCGATCTCCTCCGCGAGCACCAGCGCGCTGTAGTAGTCCCCCCCCTGTCCTCCATACGCCTCGGGCTTGTCGAGCCCCAAGAAGCCGAGTTCACCCATGCGCGTGAACACCGAGTCCGGAAATGTGGTCTCCTCCCACTCCTCGGCATGGGGCGCCAGCTCCTTCTGGGCAAAGCCGCGGATCGACTCGCGCAGCTGTTCGTGCTCGTCGGTGAACAGGAAGTGTTTGCGCTTCGCTCCAAAGTCGGGCTTCAGGACGCGCTCGGCGGTGGCGGCCATCTGTGGGGCTCCTTGTCGTGCTCGGGGCTGGGGGTCGTCTCGCTTGTGTGAGCAGAAACTAGCGCTTTGGCCAGGAAAAGGAAAGCGGGCGAGCGTTCCATCCCAAGCCGCGCGTAACGTGCACACAATGAGCTGCACGAAGTGTTCAACGGCGCTAGAATCGCGCCATGCCGACTGTGATTCTCGATCCGCTCCCGGTGGAGATCGATGAGCTGCTGGATCGTCGCCGACGGCTCGGGCTGGATCACGCCGACGAGGTTTGGGAAGGGGTGCTGCACGTGAACCCTGGGCCCCACGGTCGTCACGGTCTCGTCTTGCAGCAGCTGGCGGAGCTGTTCGGCGGTCTCGCGCGCGCAGCCGGGCTGGTGCCCGTGCTGACCGACATCAACGTCGGCGCCGAAGGCGACTACCGCGTGCCCGACGGCGGCATCCTCTACCCCGGACCCGCTCGGCTCTACTACCCCACGGCGGCGCTTGTGGTCGAGATCCTCTCCCCCAAGGACGAGAGCTGGGCCAAGCTGCCCTTCTACGCTGCCCACGACGTCGACGAGGTCTTGATCGTCGACCCCAAGAAGCGTGAGATCTATTGGCTGGGGTTGCAAGGCGACCGCTACGAGCCGATCGAGCGCAGTGGGCTGATCGAGCTCGGGCCCAAGGAGCTTGCCGGGCAGATCGCCTGGTCGTAGTCTCCGGCAAGCCGGGCCGTCGCGCGCGTCGGCGAGGATCGAGCGCCGGAACTGGCCGGCTGGCCAAGGATCGAGCGCGGGGACGCCGCAGGCGGGTACGATGCCGAGCGTGTCCGAGCACCCCGCCGCCCCGCGGTCCCCGTCCTCGCCCGAGACCCCCTCTGCTGGGCCCGTTCTCTACGAGGCGGCCGACGGCGTGGCCACGATCACGCTGAACGAACCCGCCACGCGCAACGCGCTCTCCGCGGAGCTGCTCGGCGGGCTGATCGCGGCCTTGGAGCGGGCGCGCGCAGCGGAGGAGGTGCGCTGCGTGGTGCTGGCCTCCTCGCACGAGCAGGTCTTCTCCTCCGGCGCCAACCTCGGGGGGTTCTCGGGCGACGTGGCGCTCGTGCACAAGCACTTCGGCTCCGAGCATTTCGTGGGCCTCTTTAAGCTGATCGGCTCGCTCGGTAAGCCCACGATCTGCGCCACCCGGGGGCACGTGCTCGCGGGGGCGCTCGGGGTGGCGCTGGCGTGTGATCTGATCGTGGCCTCCGAGCAGGCCACGTTCGCGACCCCGGAGATCAACGTGGGGGTGTTCCCGTTCATGATCATGGCGCTGATCTACCGCAACGTGCCCCGCAAGAAGGCCAACGAGCTGCTGCTGCTGGGCGAGCGCTGGAGTGCCCAGGAGGCGCTCGCGGCGGGGCTCGTCAACAAGGTGGTGCCCGCGGCGCAGTTCGACGCCGCCGTCGCGGATTGGGCGGGGAAGCTCGCCGCCAAGTCCCCCCTGATCATGCGCCTCGGCAAGGAAGCCATGCGCCGCCAGCTGGACATGCCCCTGGACGACGCCCTCGACTACCTGCGCGCGCAGCTCACCCTCGCGCTGTCCACCGAGGACATCGTGGAGGGCGTCACCGCGTTCTTTGAAAAGCGCGACCCTCAATGGAAAGGCCGGTGATGCGACGCGATCCCCGCACTACGCTCGGAGGGCCGGCGCGATCGTGCGTGGCCGGTGAACAGGCCCATGGCTGACCACCACATATCGCCCACCACCGCGGACACCCCGCCCACCGCGGCCGCCGCGGCGACGCCCGAGGACGACGCTACGCGGCCCAACCCCTCCCCACCCTCCAAGCCGCCCACGGGCGCGCAGCCCACGTCGCTGCTGCGACCCCTGGTCGAGGACCTCCAGGCGCGCCGCGCGAAGGCGCTGCTCGGCGGGGGGGAGGAGAAGATCGCCAAGCAGCACGAGCGGGGCAAGCTCACCGCGCGCGAGCGGATCGCGCTGCTGATCGACGCGGGGACGTTTGTGGAGCTCGGCATCCACGGGCGCCCCCACTTCGCGCAGCGCGCAATGGACGGCGTGGAGGCCCCCGCGGATGGGGTGATCACGGGCTACGGCAAGATCGACGGGCGCCTGGCGGCGGTGTGCGCGTACGACTTCACCGTGATGGCGGGCTCGATGGGGATGACCGGCGAGATCAAGACCACCCGCCTGCGCGAGCTGGCGCTCACCAAGCGCATCCCCTTCGTGTGGCTGCTCGACTCCGCGGGCGCGCGCGTGCAGGAGGCGGCGGGGGCGATGTTCGCGGGCTCGGGGCACCTGTTCCGCGAGGAGGTGGTGATGAGCGGGGTGATCCCCCAGGTCGCCGCCCTGATGGGGCCGTGCGCGGCGGGCACCGCTTATATCCCGGGCCTCGCGGACTTTGTGCCGATGGTTAAGGGCAGAGGATCGATGGCCCTCGCCGGCCCCCATCTGGTGCGGGCGGCGGTGGGAGAGGACGTCACCCAGGAGGAACTCGGTGGCTCGCGCGTGCACTGCCGCAAGTCGGGGGTGGGGGACATGGAGGTGGCCGACGACGAGGAGTGCATTGCGCGCATCAAGGAGTACCTCTCATACATGCCCCAGAACTGCGAAGAGCGACCGCCGGTGCGGGCGGGCGGGGCCGAATCCGACCCCATCGAGCGCGCCGAGGAGGCCCTGCTGGACGTGCTCCCAGAGTCAAACCGCAAGCCGTATGACATGTACGACGTGATCAAGCTGATCGTCGACGACGGGGAGTATCTCGACATCAAGCGCCAGTGGGCCAAGACCATCATCACCTGCTTCGCCCGCTTCGGGGGGCGCCCCGTGGGGATCGTGGCCAACCAGCCCAAGCAGCTGGGGGGGATCCTCGACAACGACTCCTCCGATAAGGCCGCCCGCTTCGTCAACCTCTGCAACGCCTTTGCCATCCCCCTCGTGTTCATCCAGGACGTGCCGGGCTTCATGGTGGGCACCAAGGTGGAGGCCGAAGGGATCATCCGCCACGGCGCCAAGATGCTCTACGCCGTGGCCAACGCCACGGTCCCGAAGATCACCGTCATCACCCGCAAGGCCTACGGTGCGGGCTACTACGTGATGAACGGGCGCGCCTACGAGCCCGACCTGATCGTGGCCTGGCCGAGCGCCGAGATAAGCGTGATGGGCGCGGAGGGCGTGGTGGAGATCGCGTTCCGCAAGGTGGTCGACGAGGCCGAGGACCCCGCGGCCAAGAAGGCGGAGCTGATCGCCGGCTTCCGTAAGCAGTTCGACGTCTACATCGCCGCCGGCAACGACCTCATCGACGACGTCATCGACCCCCGCGAGACCCGCCTCACGATCTGCCGCGCCCTGGAGATGGCCCAGAACAAGAAGGTCGAGCGGCCCTGGAAGCGGCACGGGGTGGTGCCGGTATGACCCTGAGCCCGCATGGCTGCGCTGGATCGGCGTCCTCGATCGCTCACCGATCGAAGATCGGCCAGCAAAGCACACTTCGCTCACTGCGTCCTTGCCCAGCTTGCCCTGCGAGCCCAGG
>DATMPY010000014.1:0-4954 GCA_035566955.1 Solirubrobacteraceae bacterium
CTGGGGGGCTGAACCCGGGAGCCGGGCTGGGGGGCGGAACCCGGGAGCCGGGCTGGAGGGCTATATACAAAAATCAAAGTTGCGTGTAACGATGGTTAGACACACGTTTTAAAATATATGTTCACCTCAACGCCCTCCCGCGCCCCCATGCCCTCTAACGCGCTTCTGCTCCCAGCCAAAGGCTACCCCCAATCTTCACCCGCTCACGGGTCCCGTGGCGCGCACCTCCGGACGGTCGGGTAGGGTCCTGTCCGTGAGTCTCGCGACCTCCCTTTACGAAGTGGTCCTCGCCATCCACATCATGGCCATCGTCGTCGCCTTCGGCGTCACCTTCGCCTACCCCATCATGTTCGTCGTCGCCACCCGCCACGACCCCCGCGGGCTGCCGCTCATACACCGCGTCGAGCACACCATCGAGCGCTTCCTCATCAACCCCGGCCTGCTCGTCGTCGTGCTCGCCGGCATCTACCTCGCCAGCAAGGGGCACTACTGGAGCCAGTTCTTCGTCCAGTGGGGACTCGGCGCCGCCGTCGTCATCGGGGCCCTCGCCGGGTCCGTGATGATCCCCACCGCCAAACGCGCCGAGCAGCTCGCCGCGCGCGACGTGGCCGCCGCCCGCGACAGCGAGATCGTTCTCAGCGACGAATACCAGGCGCTCGTCCGCCGCCTCTCCATCGTCGGCACCGTACTCAGCCTGCTCGTGCTGGTCACCATCCTCTTCATGGTCCTCAAGCTGTAGGTCCTCAAGCTGTAGGTCCATCACCAGGTCGCGGCACCGGAGGCGCACGCGCAATCGGTTCCAAAGGTTTGTTCCTGACTGCGGATTTGCGCAAAACCGCCTTGTTGCAGGATAAATCCGCTCAACCCGAGTTCACGATCGGGCCCTGCGGACGAGTTGCTTGACTTTCCAAGCGCAGAGCCAGAAAGTTAGCGTGCCTCCGCGAAGGCCCCTCGGCGCTCATCGCCCGGGCTCAGCACGGGGGCATGGGAGAGCCGGCCACGCGGCTCCAGAGGAAGGCGTGCCCGCGCTCTCACCCCCGAGTGCCGGCCTGCGCCGGATGAAAGGAGTTGTTTGCTGTGAGATCAAAATCGATGTACGTCCTGCTCAGCATGGTGATGCTGCTTGCGGCTGGAGCGGTCGTCTATGTGTCCGTGTCCGCCGCCGAAGAAAAAGAAGCCGAAGCGCCCTTCTGGAAAGCAAATGAAAAAAGACTGGCCAAAGGCGAATCCAAGGAAGTGTCGCTCAAAGGCAAAGAAGCCAGCATAGATAGTCGACTACTGGAACGGGAAGCTGAAATCAGGTGTAAAAAGCTGGAAGCGGAAAAAGCGCTGATCGAAGGGTCTGAAACCAAAGAAGATGGCCAGGGTAAAGGCATTCTAAGACTCTCGGAATGCGCACTATGGGTGAATGAAGGCGGCGGTCTCAAAGAACGTAAAGAATGCGAAGTGAAAACGATAACAACCAATACGTTGAACGCGAAACTATGGTACGAAGGGAAACTGGGGGTCGGCAAAGAACCCGTGACTGTCTTCGAACCGCCCTCCAAAGAAGTGGCAAAAATCACTATCGCCAAATTTATCTCTAAATGTCCGTTCGAAGGAACCTACACCTTGGAAGGCGAATTCGCCGCCAAGGTCGGCTCGCTGAACAAAGAATCCAAAGAACTCACATTCAACCTTCCCAAGCCAGCGATCAGTCCAGTCTGGCAACCACAATTCGGTGGACATGAAAAGCCAGTGGCACTGAAGCTCAATGGCGTTGCCGCAACCCTGCAAGCCGAAGCCCTACTGACGCTCACGGCCGGCGGGATCTTCAGCGTCAACAACTGACGGACCTACCGCCTTTGCCGGGTTGACCGGGGCCGCGAACCATCGTGGCCCCGGTCCGCCTCGCCGCGCGACGTGCATCCGCGGCTGGCGCGCATAGATCCTTGCGTGCGACCCCACCGAGCACGCGACGGCGCCCGCGTGCGCCGCCAGGAAGAAACAGCGGCCCCGCCCGACCCGGCCTCGGCACTCTGAGGGACATGCGCAGGCGCCAACACCGACCCGGCCTCGGTACTCTGAGGGACATGCGCAGGCGCCAACACCGAAGCGGATGAGCGGCGAAGGAATGAATGACGAGGGGTACCGTGTAGCCGTCGTCGGCGCCACCGGCCAGGTAGGTTCGCTGATGCTGTGCCTGCTGCACGAGCGGGGGTTTCCCGCGCGTGAGGTCGTACCCTTCGCCTCCGAGCGCTCCGCCGGGCGGGTACTCGAAGGCACCGCGCCGGACGGGGGCGATCTCACCGTCCAGGGTCTCAGCGAGGAGGCCATCCAGGGCTTCGACCTCGCGCTCTTCTCCGCCGGAGGCTCCACCTCGGGGGAGTGGGCACCGCGCTTCGCCGACGCCGGCGCCGTGGTGGTCGACAACTCCTCGCGCTGGCGCATGCAGGAGGACGTGCCGTTGGTCGTCTCCGAGGTCAACCCCGACGCGCTGGCCGGGCATCGCGGGATCGTCGCCAACCCCAACTGCTCCACCATGCAGATGGTCGTCGCCCTCAAGCCCCTTCACGACGCCGCCGGGATCGAGCGGCTGGTCATCTCTACCTACCAGGCGGTCTCCGGCACCGGCAAGGCCGCCGTGGACGAGCTGCTCGATCAGTCCCACGCACTCCTGCACGAGCGGGAGATCGAGCCCCCCCGCTCCTACGCCCACCAGATCGCCTTCAACGCGCTACCCCACGCCGGCTCCTTCGCCCCCGGCGAGGACCACACCGACGAGGAGCGCAAGCTCATCAACGAGACCCGCAAGATCCTCAGCGACCCCTCCATTCGCGTTAGCGCCACCTGCGTGCGGGTCCCCGTCGTCAACGGCCACTCCGAGGCGGTGAACGTGCAGACCCGCCGCGAGCTCTCCCCCGAGCGCGCTCGTGAGCTGCTCGCCGCTGCCGCCGGGGTCACCGTGCTCGACGACCCCGCTGCCGCGCTCTACCCGCTGGCGATCGACGCCGCCGGCAAGGACGACGTGTTCGTCGGTCGCATCCGCCGCGACCCCGGCCACGAGCGCGCGCTGGACCTCTGGATCGTCGCCGACAACCTCCGCAAGGGCGCCGCCACCAATGCTGTGCAGATCGCCGAGCTGCTGGATGCCCGTGGGCTCATCAGGCCCTCGCGCCAGCGCGTCGCCGCCTGAGCACAGGCGCTCCGCCACCCGGAAGGAGTCCGGCCGCCATCCTCGAAACATTGGGCAATGTCCTGCGCCGAAGCACAACGCACCCTCGTCAAGTCACCGCCCGAGCTGTGGGCGGAGCTGAGCGACCCCGCCTCTCTCGCGCGGCATCTTGGGCACTTCGGCGAGATCCGCATCGCTCGCATCAAGCCCGAGACCACCGTCGAGTGGGAGGCCGACTCCGTTCAGGGAGCCGTGCACCTCAAGCCCTCCGGGTGGGGCACCAAAGTCACGCTCTCGATCACCCGCAGGGAGCCCGAGCCGGAGGCCGAGGCCCCCTCGGAGCTAGAGCCAAAGATGGAGTCCACCCCAGAGCCGACCGCCACCGCGTCCGAGACGACCGACACGGAGACGGCTACCACGGAGCCGACCCCACAGCTCGATCCAGCAGCCGCGGCGGCCGAGGAGCCTGCACCCGAGCGGCGCCCGAGATTCTTCGCCCGGTTCTTCAGGCTCCGCACAAGGGCGCAGCCCATCGCAGAGACCGAAGAGCCCCAAGCCCAGGGGGGCTCGCCGGAGCTCACGGAGTCCCAGGCTGAGGTGAGTTCGCCGGAACCAGCGGAGCCCACCGACCTCGCGGCCGAAGGGAACTTGCCGGAACCCGCGGAGCCCACCGACCTCGCGGCCGAAGGGAACTTGCCGGATCCCACGGAGCCCACCTACCTCGCGGCCGAGCTCGCCGAGATCGAGGAGACGCTTGCGGAGCAGGATGCAACGTTGCTCAGCGACGTACTCGATCGCCTCGGATCGGCGCACCACCGACCGTTCTCCCGCGGGTAGTCCTAACGCGGGTAGTCCTGAGGGTCAATGCTCCTGTGGGTGCGTTGGAGCACAACTCCTGTAGATTAGCTGGAGCACATATATTGTTTTTTTGAGCTGCGTATAACCATCGTTAGACGCAGCTTGAATTTTCAATATTCAAGAACAGCCTCAGCCAAGCCACACGTGAAAAAATCTTGCGCCGCCAGCGCACGTAGAGACGGCTGGAGAGCCGCGGCGCGGATAACATCGGGCGCCCCATGATGCGCGCGAAGGCACCGGAGACATACGAAGAGAAGCTCGCGCAGTTGCAGGAGCTGCGCACGGCAGCGCTGCACTCCGCCCCGGAGGCCGAGGAGAAGCAGCACGCGCGCGGCAAGTACACGGCGCGCGAGCGCGTGGAGAAGCTGCTCGACCCGGGCTCCTTCCAGGAGCTCGACACGTTCGTACGCCACCGCACCTACGAGTTCGAGATGCAGAAGAACCGCCCCTGGGGCGACGCGGTGGTCACCGGCCATGGCACGATCGACGGCCGCCGGGTGTGCGTGTTCAGCCAGGACTTCACCGTCTTCGGAGGCTCCCTCGGCGAGGTGATGGGCGAGAAGATGTGCAAGATCATGGATCTCGCCGCCAAGATCGGCTGCCCCGTGATCGGCATCAACGACTCCGGGGGCGCCCGCATCCAGGAGGGCGTGGTCTCGCTGGGCTCCTACGGGGACGTGTTCCTGCGCAACGTTCGCAGCTCGGGGGTGATCCCCCAGATCAGCCTCGTGATGGGGCCCTGTGCGGGCGGGGCGGTGTACTCGCCGGCGATCACCGACTTCATCTTCATGGTCGCCGAGACATCCCACATGTTCATCACCGGCCCCGACGTGATCAGGACCGTCACCGGCGAGGAGGTCGGCTTCGAGGAGTTGGGCGGGGCGATGACCCACAACACCAAGTCCGGGGTCGCCCACTTCGCCTCCGTAGACGAGGACGCCT
>DATMPY010000015.1:0-10691 GCA_035566955.1 Solirubrobacteraceae bacterium
CGAAGAAAGCGCAGAACACCCACTTACCAACACCTACTACACCGACAACCAAGTAGCCAGCCAGAAACAAAACGAACAAACCATCAACTACAACCTCGACCCCGCCGGCCGCACCCTCGAAACCATCTCCACCGGCAAACCAAACAACTCGACCATCATCTCCCACTACACCGGCCCCAGCAACGCCCCCGCATGGACCATCAACCCCATCACCGAAGAAACACGACGCAACATCACCGGCATCGATGGTAGCCTTGTCGCCATCCAGAACAACAGCGAAACCCCAGAACTCCAGCTCACCAACCTCCACGGCGACATCATCGCCAAAGCCTACCTGTCCGAAACCGCGACCGAACTAGCCGCCAAGGCCGACACCAGCGAGTACGGCGTACCCCTCGTTAGCGCCCCAGCCAAATACGCGTGGCTCGGCGCCAGCGAGCTCCCCACCGAACTCCCCTCCGGCGTAATCACGATGGGCGCCCGCTCCTACGTACCCCAGATCGGACGCTTCCTACAGCCCGACCCCGTCCCCGGCGGTTCAGCCAACGCCTACAGCTACACCTTCGGCGACCCCGTCAACAGCACCGACCCCACGGGCGCATACGTCGAAGGCTCCTACCTAACCGCCGCCAACGATATCCAGAACCGAGAAGCCGTCGAACGCCAAATCGCCCGTGAAGTCGCAGCCCGCGAAGCACTCGCACGGGAGGAGGCCGAACACGCCGCCCGCGAAGCAGCCGGAGCCGCAGCAGCCGCAGCCGGCCCCCAATACGCAGAAGAAGCTGAAGAATGGGAAGAATGGGGAGAAGAAGAAGGCGAATACGAATACGCTGCATGGCATCACGAAGGGCAACCGGGCAGCGAAGAAATTCGAGCCGAACCGGCACTCCTGCTTCAGTCTCTAACCGGGGAAGGGATAGCTAGCAGTGAAAGTTCAGCTGCTTTCGGCTCCGCTATATCGCTTTGCAAAATCAGCACAGAAATGGTTAGGAGTCCATGCGCGCAGAATGCGAGCATATTCGGCAAAGCTTGGAATTGGGTCAAGCACCACGTCCATAAATTGATCGCAACTGCTGTAGCAGGTTTTACTACTGCGGTGATTGCTGGAATCACCGTTGTTGCAACCGTTGGCTGTGAGGCGGGGACAGAGGGTCTCGACACGTTTCACTGTTTGCAAATAGGTGCATTTGGGGCGACGTTGGCGATGGGAGGCGCTATAACAACAATTGCAGCGTGGAAATTAACACGCAATTAGTTTACCATGTCTAAGTCTCGTTTGAAATATAGGAGTAATCTGGAACAAAGTTTTCGGCTAGTGCTTGCTGTGTTTGTAGCACTGTTCTGCATGTTTACAGTGGCAGCAGGCATAGTTACTGGAGAATTCGCTGTTGTTATTTTGCTTGTTGCTATTTTTTCTATAGCAATGTTATTTGTGATCCTTGGCTACCGTTGGCTGCGAAGAGCAATACCAGATCCTAAACCGTCTGATAGTGAGGCCAGCAATGACTACTAATCTTATCCTAATAAGCCTTGGAATCGTGACGGCAGCCTGGGGACGGTGGTTACTGCCGCATCAGCTGCGAGGTGTCAGGCAGAGGGCCACCCGCGAGGGGCGATCGTATTACGATGACATAGTCGGTCGGCGGGGTGTTAGCGCAGTTCTGTCGGCGCCGACCGTTCTGGGTTGCATGCTGGTGGTCCTCGGAGTGGTGTTTTGGTTGACAGAATAGAGAGAGAGCGAATACGAATACATCCCATCGCGACGAAGATAAAAGTGTTTGGTGGTTACTGTGCTGGTGTCCCGTTTGGTTCAAACAGTTGATGAACCTGTGATATGCTGATGTGGGTCTGCTAGATATATACGGTTATGAGGTGCGACAAGTGAGACGTCTACCGGCGATACTGGCGCGCGGAAGGGGTACCCTCGGCGTAGCGCTGATCGGGGCTGCGCTCATGTCCCTGGCCGGGGCGTCGAGCGCTTGTGCCGCGAGCCCGAGGTGGGCGCTCGCGGCGGTGGCCGTGCCGCGGAGCTTCGCGCCGGACGACAGCAGCGGCGACGATCAATTTGTCGTGGAAGCGGTGAATGTGGGGAACGCGAGTGCTGAAGGCGCCGTGACGATCACCGACAAGCTGCCTGCTGGGCTGGCCGCTGTGAGCATCGAAGGTGAAGGCGCCGGACATAGCTGCACGCTGGTGTCCCTCACGTGCGTATTCTCAGATGGGCCACGGCCCACCGGGCGCTTGGTGGTCGTGATTCACGTTGATGTGCGCCCGGGAGCGCCTGCGAGCCTTGTCGATGAAGCCAGTGTGTCCGGTGGTGGGGCCGGCGAAGTGTCGGCGAGCGAGCCCGTGCAGATCAGCGCGATGCCGGTGGGCTTTGGGATCGAACGCTTCAGCATGGTTGGGGCGAACGAAGATGGGTCGGTCGACTCGCAGGCGGGCTCGCATCCGTACGAACTGACGGCCGAAGTCGGGCTCAACCAGACTCTTGACTCCGAAACAAAGATCACGAGCGTGGGCTCGATCAAGGATCTGAGGTTCGAATTGCCTCCTGGTTTGACCCTCAACCCATAGGCCCTGCCTCACTGCACCGAGGCCCAGTTCGTCGGCGGTGAATGCGCGAACAGCACGGCGGTTGGGGTGGCGCTCACGAGCATCGCGGGGAGCCTGGTGCCGGCGGCGGTGTATGACTTGACGCCGGCTCCGGGGGAGCCGATGCAATTCGGCTTTGTTGTCGACGGGGCGTCAGTGTTCATCGACACCTCTGTGCGCACCGGTGGCGACTATGGGCTTACGGCGAGCATCGGCGATTTACCGAACGCGATCGCGTTCGCCGGCTTCAGGCTGACCTTCTGGGGTTTGCCGGCAGACCCACGCCACGATGCGCTGCGCGGGAGTTGCCTGGCCACAGAAGCGACTTGTCCGGCTGGGACGTCGCCTGTGCCATTGGTGACGTTGCCGACCGCTTGCGGCGGGCTGTTGCAGGCCACGATCCAGAGCGACTCATGGCAGGAACCTGGCGTTCAGCTGCTGGATTCGGCTGATGTACCCGAAGCGACCGGTTGTAATCGGCTGGGGTTCGAGCCTGCGATCAGCGTCACGCCGAGCACTTCCGAGGCGGAAGAGCCCTCCGGTTACGCGGTGGACGTGCGTGTGCCACAGAGTGAAAGCCCGAGTGGTCTCGCGGCCGCCGAGCTGGAGAATATGAAGGTGGTGTTCCCCGCCGGAACGTCGCTGTCGCTGGCAGGCGCAAACGGCTTGGCGGGCTGCGGCGAAGCGCAGATCGCTCTTCAGTCGAGCACGCCGGGGACGTGTCCGAGCGCGGCCAGGGTCGGAACCGTCGAGATCGACACGCCGCTGCTGCCGGAACCGCTCGAAGGCGCCGTCTATCTGGCGGCTCAGAACGCGAACCCGTTCGGTGCGCTGATGGCGCTGTATGTCGAAGCCTGGTCCCCTGGGGGTGTGCTCGTCAAGCTGGCCGGGGAACTGACACCGGACCCCTTCACGGGGCAACTGACGTTGGCCTTCAACGATATGCCGCAGCTGCCGTTCAGTGCGATCGAGTTGGCATTCGCCGGCGGCCCGCAGGCGCTGCTGGCGAACCCGCGGAGGTGTGGGCCGGCCGGCGCCACCAGTTATCTGACGCCGTGGAGCTCCGAAGCGCAGCTGGAATCGTCGTCGTCGTTTGAAGTGACATGGGATGGAATGGGCGCCGCGTGCCCGAGCCCGCTGCCGTTCGAACCGTCGCTGAGCACGGAAATGGTCAATCCCGCGGCCGGCGGCTACAGCCCGTTGACGCTGACGGTCTCCCGCGGTGTGCAACAGCAGTATCTCGTGGGGCTCAACATCCAACTGCCGCCCGGTCTCACATGGATGTTCTCGAGCGTCCCGGCGTGCGGCGAACCTCAGGCTGCGCAGGGCACCTGCCCGTCGGCCAGCCAGATCGGGAGCACGACCTTCACCGTGGGCGCCGGCTCACAGGTGCTGTCGCTCCCCGGCCTGGTCTACCTGACAGAAGGCCACAGGGGCGCACCGTACGGGCTGAGCATCGCAATACACCTGGCCGCGGGACCGCTGAACCTCGGCGAGGTGATCCTCAGGGCGGCGGTCGGCGTCGATCCGGGCACCGGGGCGCTGACCATCGCAAGCGATCCACTGCTGCAGATCGTCGACGGGATACCGCTGCCAATCCGGACCTTCAACCTCACCATCGACCGCTTCGATTTCGTGCTCAACCCGACCACGTGCGCGGCAAGGGAAATCTCCGCGACGATCGATGGTTCGCAGGGCGCCGCGGTCAAAGCATCAGAGTCGCTCGTGACTCCTGGCTGCCACGCGCTGCCGCCGCCCGCATCGCCCACGGTGGCTGCGTCCACTCTTGCCGGCGGCGACGGTGGAGGCGGCCGCGCTGCGCCGCGAAAGGCGACCCTCAAGCCCTCGATATCCCACATCGCAAGGAAGCTCTCGGGTCGGTACCTGCTCTTGAGCTTCACGACGTCCGCCGCCGGCTTGGTGACAATCAGCGGCCGCGGTATACGAGAGTGCAGGCGCCACCTGCGAGCCGGCGCCCACGAGCTCGAGATCGCGCTGAACGGGGACGGCGTCTTCGACAGACACCACCACCGCCCTCTCGGGCTCAAGCTGACGCTCAAGACGGCCGGTGGCTCGGCGAGCATGGGAGCCACGCTCAGGATGTAGCGAGGGTGTGGCGCGACCTTTGGGCAGGGAGAGAAGGCCGCCGCACGCGGCGCTAGATTCGCCTGAGAGTGCCCCCCGAGCCCGCCCAGCTGACCACGGCGCACATCGACATGGACGCGTTCTACGTCTCCGTCGAGCTCGCTCGCCGACCGGAGCTGCGGGGGCTGCCGGTGGTGGTCTCGGGCTCAGGTCCGCGGGCGGTGGTGACGACGGCGAGCTATGAGGCGCGGCGCTTCGGGGTGGGCTCTGCCATGCCGGCCTCGTGGGCGCGGCGGCTGTGCCCGGATGCGGTGTTCCTCGCGCCGGACTTCCCCACCTACCGGGAGGTGTCGGGGCGGGTGATGGCGATCGTGCGGGCGCAGGTGGAGCGGGTGGAGGTGGTGGGCCTGGACGAGGCGTATCTGGATCTTGGGGGGCTGTACTCACCGCGGGCGGCGATGCGGCGGTTGGTGGCAGAGATCCGGGGGGCGACGGGGCTGGCGTGCTCGGTGGGGATCGGCCCGAACAAGCTGGTGGCCAAGGTGGCCTCGGACGCGGAGAAGCCGGGGGGCTTCGTGGTGCTCACCCGCGAGCAGGCATGCGCGCGCTTCGGGGGCTCCCCCCCGGGGCTGGTGCCGGGGATCGGCCCCAAGACGGCGGCGCGCCTGGCGGCGCTGGGGCTGACCACACTGGCGGCGGTGGGGGCGGCCCCGGAGGGGCTGCTGGTGGGGCGCTTCGGCCCCAACCTGGGGCGCGAGCTGGGCCGCCGGGCGCGCTTTGAGCACGACGGCCAGATCGGGGCGGCGCGCAAGGTGGTGTCGGAGTCCCGGGAGCGCACCTTCGACCACGACCTCCGCGACCCCGCCCAGCTGGCGTCCCAGCTCGAGCGGATGTCCCACGAGCTGTGCGCGAGCCTCGCCACCCACGGCCGCGCGGGGCGCACGATCGGGATCAAGGTGCGCCTGGACGACTTCACCACGGTCACCCGCGCCCACACCCTCCCCGAGGCGACCCGCGACCCCCAAACGGTCAACGCGATCGCCCAGCGCCTGCTGCGCGAGTACGCCCCCCCGCGCCCGGTGCGCCTGCTTGGGGTGCGCGTGGCTGGCCTGGGGGGAGATGGGGAGACCGAGCGGGGAGCGTCTGACGTGAACCCGCAAACGAAGGACCAGCTGGCGCTGCCGGTGTGATTGGGGGGATCTTTTGCGATCGTCCGCGCGGGGCCAGTCGGACCACCGGGCTGGTACTCGACCCTGTGGGCGTCGAGCGTTGCGAAGATGCGTTCAACGTCGGGCGAAGTCGCCTCGGGGGGCTCAGCCATGTTCGCGGGCCGAGCGTCCCGCTGCCGCCAAGCGTCCGGCGATCCTATTCCACGAGATCGCCAGCGCGAGCCGTTCCTCGGGGGTGCGGGCCAGCGTGCTTGTCATGTGCACCGGGTCCCACTCGCTCGGCAGCCGCTGCGCGCTTAGAACGGGCTCCTCGCCCATCGCCACCATCAGCTCGCGCAGCGTGGTGAACGTGGGGGAGACGACGCCGCGCTCGATGCGGCTCACCGCGGCCTGTGTGGTGCCCGCTCGCAGCGCCAGCCTGCGCTGGCTCAGGCCGAGGCGCTCGCGAGTGCAGCGAACCAACTCTCCAGGTTCCATGATGCCATAAATGATATCAACACCACCTTGGGCTCGAGCCCCCGACCGTGCTCAGCCTGCCGGCGCGTGGGGCCCTTTGGGCGGGCCCTCAGTTCACGAGCAGGTACGTGAACCCCACCGCGCTGGGGGCCGCGGTGCGCGAGCCGGCGTAGGCGGCGTTTGCTCGCCAGCGGCCCACGGCGGGGGCGGTGAACGGGATCGACGCGGAGCCTTCGTTGACGTTGGTCTGGATCTCCCGGTAGAACTGCCAACCGAACACGGGGTCGAAGCGCCACACTTCGACCGTCACTGGCCCCGACGCCGCGGGGGCGACACGCACGTCGATCGGGACCGTCTGGCCGGCCCGCACGTGGGCGGCGCCGAAGGCGACCTTGGTCTTGGTGATCGTGCGCGACTCCCGGGTCAGCGTGAAGTTGCCCGCGGCGGTGCCCCGCACGGAGACCGCCGCGTAGTAGCGGCCCGGGCGCAGCCGCAGCTGGAGCTTCTGCGAGCCGCTGCCCCCGCACTGGCATCCGACCACGCCCCCGTCCTGGTTGCGCAGCGAGAGGTTGAAGTTCGTGCCCTGGGGCGCCGTCAACCTGAGCGTCAGGTTGGAGTTGCTCGAGACGTCCACGCGGTACAGGCGCAGAACCTGGACTCCCGTGCCTTCCAGGCGCCCGCTCACGCGCCCGTAGTTGCCGAGCGCCACCCCCGGCGCCGAATCGGTGGAGTTCGCGCGGGCGATCTGCAGGTGGAAGCGCTGCACGCCCTTGTGGGAGGAGCGCGGGGTGACCTCGAAGCTGTAGCGGCCCCCTTCGCCGGCGCCGGGGGTGAACAGCCGGTAGCCGCCGCAGTCCACCCGGAAGCGTGCGGAGGCCCCTTCGAAGGAGCTCGTGCCCGGGGGAAACAGGGCGCCGTTCACGCACCCCCCCTGCTTGGTCAGATTGGCCAGGTTGATCACGTAGCTGACCCCCGCGTGCAGGGTGAACGAGTAGGCGGCGTTGATGTTCTGGATGCGATCCACCTGCCCGCTCACCCCCGCCGCGGGCAGCGGCAGGCCCGGCGGGCCGACCCCGGGCGTGGGCAGGAACACGTTCAACGTGAAGCCCGCCAGCTGAGAGTTCGCCAGCGCCGCCACCCGGATCTCGTAGAGGGTGTTCTTCTTCGCCTTGAACGACAGCGACGCCTTCCCTTCTGCTTCGGTGCTCGCGCACCCCACGTGCCGCAACTGCGAGCGCACCGCTTCATAGACGTCCACCGTCCCATCCAGCGCGCCCCCCGCGGCGAGTTCCACGGCGATCCGCTGGGCGCTCGGTCCTGAGCGCAGGCTGTACCACACCGAGCTCACCGTTCCCCCCGCGCACGCCGAGGCTTCTTCGCCTGGCACGGTCGTGGCGGACACCGTGGTGCCTTCGATGCTCGACGGCAGGCCGTGGATCGCCTGGGCGTTGGCCACTTCGTCGTTCGCCGGCGGCGGCGGTACCACGGTCACAGCCGCTCGGGCGCTGGGCGGCAACGATGCCGGCAGCATCTGCGTGGACGCCATCGTGGTGACCGGCGATAGCAGCGACTGGACCGTCAGGGCTAGTGCGAAAACGGCCGCTCGTGCGAATCGTGCCACCGGAAAAAGATCCTACTGACGGACCCGGATGGACCAGGCTCGCGCGCCGACGCGGGGCATGGAAGCCCCGCGCCCACCAGCCCCGTTGCGGTGCTGCGCCGCGCGGACGATCCCTAAAGATCACCCATAGGGGTACGATCCCTCCATGCCACTCGCACGCGTCGGTGAGATCGAGCTCTCCTACGAACGCACCGGGTCGGGGCCGCCGCTGCTGCTGATCATGGGCATGAGCGGCACCTTCTCCCACTGGCCCGAGCCTTTCCTCGACCAGCTGCGCGCCTCCTTCGAGGTGATCGTCTACGACCACCGCGGCGTGGGCGAGAGCAGCCCCCGTGGGGATGAGCCCGTCACCACCGCCGGGCTCGCCGCGGACGCCGCCGGGCTGCTCGATGCGCTCGAGCTCGGCGCCGTCGACGTGCTCGGCATCTCGATGGGCGGCATGGTCGCCCAGGAGCTCGTCCTCGCCCATCCCGAGCGGGTGGGCGCCCTCGTCCTCGGCTGCACCTACTGCGGCGGCCCCGACAGCGCGCTCGCCAGCCCCGAGGTCATCCAGCGGCTCGCCGCCGGCATGTCCTCGGGGGACCGCGAGCTGTCCATTCGCACCGCCTGGGAGATCAACGCCTCGCCCGCATTCGTCGCCTCCGCGGAGGGCCAGCGCGAGTGGGAGACCTTCCGTGCCATCGGCATGCGCCGCGCGGTCCCCGTTCCCACGATCATGGCCCAGATGCGGGCCGTGGTCGGCCACGACACCCACGCCCGCCTCGGGCAGCTGGCGATGCCCACGCTGATCGTCCACGGCACCGCCGACCAGATGGTCCCCGTGGAGAACGCCCACCTGATCCACCGGCTCATCCCCGGCTCCCGCCTGGAGATCCTCGACGGCGCCGGCCACCTCTTCTTCTGGGAGCAGCCCCACCGCTCCGCCGAGCTCGTGCTGGATCACCTCGCCGTGCATGCCTAGCGGCGCCCGGCCCGCGCGCGAGCTTAGCTTTCTCACCGACGACCGCGTCGCCCTCTTCGGGGAGGAGGCCGGAGGGGAGGACACAGAGGGGTCGAGCAGGGAGGCCGAGGGAGAGGTCCGCGCAGGGGCCGGCGGGGTTCCAATCGTGCTCCTGCACGGGCTCACCGCCACCCGCCGCTACGTCGTCATGGGCTCACGTCTGTTGGAGCGCTCCGGCTACCGCGTGATCGCCTACGACGCCCGCGGCCACGGGCGCTCCGGGCCGGCCCTCGATCCCCGCGCCTACGGTTATGAGCGGCTCGCCCGCGACCTCGGCTGCGTGCTCGACGCCCTGGAGATTCCCCGCGCCGCGCTCGCCGGGGCCTCGATGGGGGCCCACACCATCCTGCGCTTCGCCCTCGAGCACCCCGAGCGCGTGGCCGCCATGGGTCTTGTCACGCCTTCCTTCGATCCCTCCGATCCCACCGCGGCCGTCGAGCACACCGGCGACGTGCCCGCGACGGGCGCCCGCGCGCTGGATGCCTCCTTCGAAGGTGACCGGGAAGCTGGGGTCGGCTCCCTCGCAGGTGGCCGCGAAGCAGAGATCGGCCCCCCCGAAGGCAGCCGTGGCGCGCTCGCCCGCGGGCTCCGCGACGGTGGGGTGGAGGGGTTCCTCCGTGCGTATGACTTCTCCACCGTGCCCCCCGCTTGGCGGGAGACCGTCGAGACCGTCGTCCGCCAGCGGCTCTGCGCCCACGAGCACCCCGAGGCCGTCGCCGATGCGCTGGAGGTCGTGCCGCGCTCACGGCCCTTCGAGGACTTCGCCGAGCTGGGGGCCATAGCGGCGCCCACCGTCGTCGTCGCCAGCCGCGACGAGGTCGACCCCGGGCATCCCCTCGCGGTGGCCGAACGCTACGCCCGGGCCATCCCCGGGGCCACCCTCACCGTCGAGGATGGCGGGGTGGGCGGGCAACCAATCCGTTCACCCATCGCCTGGCAGGGTGGGCAGCTCTCCAAGGTGCTGCTCGAACTGTTGGGGCGTGCGCGGTGTGAGCAGTAGGCTGGCCGGTGAGCACGTTCACGGCTGGCCAAGGCTTGCGGGTGAGCGAGCGGCGAGGCGGGCGTTCCGCGCGAATCGAGCCGGCTGGCGGCGCCCGACAAGGGTGCGTTATACATCAAGCATGACCGTACGCCAGTGGGACGGCAGCGTCTACGACCGCATCTCCGCGCCAATGGAGGCCCTCGGGCGCGCCGTGCTCGACCGCCTGGAGCTCGCCGGCGATGAGACCGTGATCGACGCCGGCTGCGGGTCGGGGCGGGTGACCGAGGCCCTGATCGAGCGCTTGCCCCGCGGGCGGGTGATCGCCCTCGACGCCTCACCATCGATGGTGAGCGCCGCCCGCGAGCGGCTCGCACGCTCGGGGATCGGGCCGGAGCGCGTGGAGGTGCGGGAGGCGGATCTGCTCGAGGTCGACCTGCCTGGCCTCGGACTGGAGGAGCCCGTGGACGCGATTCTCTCCACCGCCACCTTCCACTGGATCGCCGATCACGACCTCCTCTTTCGCACGATGCGCGCCGCCCTGCGTCCCGGGGGGCGGCTCGTGGCCCAGTGTGGGGGGGAGGGCAACATCGATCGGCTGCGCGGCGTCGCCCACGCGATCCTGGAGCGCGAACCCTACGCCGAGTGCTTTCGCGGCTGGCGCCCCCCGTGGAATTACGCCGGCCCCGATGTCACCCGCGAGCGCCTACTGCAAGCGGGGTTCACCGCTGCGGAGTGCTGGCTGCAACCCGCCCCCCAGCAGCCCGAGCATCCACGCGAGTTCCTCTC
>DATMPY010000016.1:0-2850 GCA_035566955.1 Solirubrobacteraceae bacterium
GGCGCGCATCGATCCCCATCACACCTGTCCCCAACGAACTCATGCAAACACTGCCCCTCTTCATACGATCCGGCCCTCTCCCCTACAACATCCCTCACAAGCGCCTGAACCCGGTCCTGGAACCGACCCAAACCCGACCTATCAATGCCCGACCCCCCACAACAGGAAGCCATGAACACGCAAGAACATAACACCAAACCACATGGCTTGTCAAGAGCAGAACAATAAGTCTCCCGCAAGACACAGCTGAACCCGCTCGCTCCTGCAGCGCGATGCCCGCTCGCCGAACCTGGATGAGCCCACCTGTCCACCCGCCGGTGTCGGGTCCGCGTCGTGGCGCCCGGCATGCGCCCGGCGCGCCTGTCCCGGTGCGGATCGGGCGGCTTCAGGCGGTTTGAGCGGCTGCACGCCGGTCGACTGCGCAACTGGCTCGTTGTCGGGGTGTTTCATTGGACGGGCCGACAGCTGAGAAGACCATTGGCGTTCGTGAAAGGACGGTTGGATGCGGCGGGCCAGGAGGGTGAGTGGGGCGTCTTTGGCGGCTGTCGCGGCGATCGCGGCGGCCTTCTCGCTCGTGGGCGCTCGGGGTGCGGGAGCGGCGCCGATCGATGGCATCCACAACATCCAGCACGTGGTGGTGATCATGCAGGAGAACCGCACGTTCGATCACTACTTCGGCACCTACCCGGGCGCCAACGGCATTCCCTCGGGCGTTTGTGTTCCGGACCCGTTGAACGGCGGTTGCGTCGCGCCGTTTCATGATGCGGCCGATAAGAACTATGGCGGTCCGCACGGCGCGAGCGACTATGTCGCCGACTTCAACGGTGGGCTGATGAACGGATTCGTGGGTCGCGCCGAGAGTGGATCCAAATGCGTCGGGACGAACCCGAACTGCAGCCCCTGTACCGAACAGGGCTCGGCGGCGAGTCAGTGCATCGACGTGATGGGCTACCACGACGCGCGGGAGATCCCCAACTACTGGGCTTACGCGCAGAACTTCGTGCTCCAGGATGCGATGTTCGAGCCGAGCTCGTCATGGAGCTGGCCGCAGCACCTGTTCCAGGTCTCGGGCTGGTCGGCGACGTGCGCGGACTACACCAACGTCGCGACGTGCACGAGCAACCTCAACGGGCCACCGAACCCGGACCCGCCGTACTCCGCGTCGAACCCGCTGCCGTGGACGGACATCACCTATCTGCTGCACGCGCACGGTGTGAGCTGGGGCTATTACGTGCTCAAGGGCAGCGAGCCCGACTGTGAGGTTGACAGCTCGGTGACCTGCACGAGCGTGCCGCAGAACTACAAGACGCCGAACATCTGGAATCCGCTCCCGTACTTCACGGACGTGCAGAGCGACGGTGAGCTCGGCAACGTGCAGTCGCTGAGCAACTTCTACACCGCGGTCGGAAACACCTCGAGCTGCGGGCTGCCCCATGTCTCCTGGATCGACCCGGCCGGGCAGGTTTCCGAGCATCCGACGTCGCTCGTCTCAGCCGGCCAGGCGTATGTGACGTCGCTGATCGACGCGATCGGCAACAGCAGATGCTGGGAAAGTACCGCGATCTTCCTCTCCTGGGATGACTGGGGCGGTTTCTACGATCATGTCGTCCCGCCGCAGGTCGACGCGAACGGTTATGGCTTCCGCGTCCCGGGACTCGTCATCAGCCCCTACGCAAAGGCCGGCTACATAGACCATCAGACGCTGAGCCACGATGCCTACTTGAAGTTCATAGAGGATGACTTCCTTGGCGGACAGCGCCTGGACCCGGCGAGCGACGGGCGGCCGGATCCGCGCCCGACGGTCCGCGAAAACCTCGTGCCCGGAGATCTGATCAACGACTTCGACTTCAACCAGCCGCCCAGGCCGCCGCTGATCCTGCCAACCCATCCCGCGCCCGGCCCCGCATCCAACCCGCCCGGATACGCACCGCCCGCGCCGGCGTCAACGCCGCCGCCGACCCCATCCCCCACCGCTTCACCGCAGTCCACCGTACCGGCCGCGGCGACGGTTCTGCAACTCGTTGCCTCGGTGGCGCGTCGCCAGGACATGCGCCGCCACCACGGCGTGTATGCGACGGTGGGGTGCAACGAGGCGTGCTCGCTGCTGGCCCACGGCCACCTGAGCTTGACCAGCCACCACCGTCATCTCAGACTGGGCAGCGTGCGGGTGACGCTCGCCGCGAACCACGCCATACGCATACAGCTCTCGCTCTCCCCCGGTGCTTTCGCCGCGGTGCGGGGCGCCCTGCGGTCAGGCCGCACGGTCAAGGCAGCGATCGACATCGACGCCACCGCACACGAAGCGCGAAGGGCATACCTCGTGGAAGTGCAGATCACCTACCGGTAGCGTGCCCGACCCCACGATGGGGAGTGATGAGCACATAAGAACATAGCCCGGCGAGGGATCCCGATCTTGTGAAGGAAACTGCTCGACCTGTAGGACAGTCCTAGCGCCGCGAGGCGAAGAACGCGCTCAACAGCTGGCCGCAATCGGGCGCCAGCACCCCGGCGAGGACCTCGGGGCGATGGTTCAGCCGGGGCTCTGCGAGCACGTCCAGGACGCTGCCGGCGGCGCCCGCCTTGGGATCGAAGGCGCCGAACACCACGCGGGGGAGGCGGGACAGCACGATCGCGCCCGCGCACATCGCACACGGCTCGAGCGTCACGTACATGACCGAATCAAGGACGCGCCAGCTGCCCAGCGTCCGCGCCGCCTCGCGCAGGGCGATCATCTCCGCGTGCGCGGTCGGGTCGCCGCGCAGCTCGCGCTCGTTGTGTCCCGAGCCGATCACCTCGCCGGCGCGCACGATCACGGCGCCGATGGGCACATCTTCGTGCTCAGGGGCGCGT
>DATMPY010000017.1:0-2073 GCA_035566955.1 Solirubrobacteraceae bacterium
TCGGTGGGCTTGGCATCGCTGGAGCCGGCCGAGCTTCAGCTCGGGGCGCGCACCCAGCAGGTGTTCATCGGTGCGGTGTTGTTCGAAGGTGACCTGGGCGCCCTCACCCATAGCGTGGTCGCGGTCGCACCGATCGCGTATGCGCAGCAGCTGAGCGGCATGAGGGGGCGTCTCACAAGCATCTACGTGCAGCCCTATCCGGGGCGCGAAGGAGCGGTGCGGGAGGGCCTCGAACGGATTGCGGCGGGACGCCTAGACGTCCAGCCGGCGAACTTCGTCGCCACACTCTTCAGCCAGGCGGCGGAGCCCGCCGACCAGTCCGCGGCGCTGTTCTCGGCGATCTGCGCGCTGGTGGGCTTCCTGTTCGCGTTCAACGCGCTGATTTTGACCGTCCCCCAGCGCCGCAACCTGGTGGCGGACCTGCGTCTGGATGGCTACTCGCGGGGGATGATCGTCGAGGTGCTGTTGTTCGACGCGCTGATCCTCGGCGTGGTCGCCTCGCTGCTTGGGCTCGCGTTCGGGGAGCTGGTCTCGCTGCTGTTGTTTCGCACGAACCCGGGCTATCTGTCGTTCGCCTTTTCGGTTGGCGAGGAACGGATCGTGGCGTGGCAGAGTGTGGCCCTGGCCGCGGGCGGGGGGCTGCTGGCGGCGTTCGTCGGCGTGCTGGTCCCGCTGCGGGGGGATATCGGCTCCCGTCTCACCCTGTCGCCCGTGCGTGGGCGCCCGCGGCGGGGACCGGCGTGGAGAATGCTGCTGGGTGCGGTGGGGTGTGTGGGGCTGACGACATTCATCCTGCTGGCCGCACCCCAGGCGGCGATCGCGGGGATCGCCAGCCTCGTGGTGGCGTTGCTGCTTGTCCTGCCGTTGCTGATCCGGGGGATCGCGCTCGGATTCGATCGCGTGGAGAGCTCACTGGGGGGAGTGGCGCTGTATCTCGCGGTGATGGAGCTGAGATCCAACGCCAACTGGGCGCGCTCACTGGCGATCGCGGCCACGGGAGCGACGGCGGTGTTTGGCAGCGTGGCGATCCAGGGGGCGCGGGCCAACCTCCAGCGTGGCCTGGACGACTCCTCCCGCGATCAGGCGGGCGAGGCAGACATTTGGGTCACGGCGGCGGGCGCCCAGAATGTGCTCGCGACCTCCCCGTTTCCCGCTTCCTCGGCGGGCAGGCTCGAGCACCTGGCGGGCGTGCGGTCGGTTGGGCTGTTCCGCGGAGGCTTCGTGGATTTCCGGGGGCGTCGCGTGTGGATCCTCGGTCCGCCGAGCGCGATCGCGCACCCGATCCCGCCGAGCCAGCTGGTGAGCGGCGACCTGGCGCTCGCGGTCGCGCGACTGCGCCGCGGGGGGTGGGCGGTGGTCTCGCAGGCGATCGCCGCCGAACACCACCTGCGCGTGGGCGACGCGTTCACGCTGCCCGCGGCGCGTCCAACGGTCCTGCGCGTGGCCGCGCTGAGCACCAACCTGGGGTGGCCGCCGGGGGCGATCATCGTGAGCGCGGGCGAGTACGCCCGGATGTCGACGAGCGGCGAGGTAACCGGGTACGGAATCACGTTGCGGACGGGGGTGTCCCCCGAACGTGGCCGTCAGGAAGTCCAGCGGGCTCTGGGCGCGGGGTCGGGGCTGGCGGTGCAAACCCGCCACCAGCGGGAACTGGTGCAGCGCGCCACGAGTCGTCAGGCGCTCTCGCGCCTCACGCAGATCGCGACGCTGGTGCTGATGGCGGCGATCCTGGCGATGGCCACGGCGATGGGGGCGATGATCTGGCAGCGGCGGCCGCTGCTGGCGGACATGAAGGTGGATGGCTTCCGCAGGGGCGTCTTGTGGCGCTCGCTGCTCGCGGAGAGCGCGCTGCTGCTCGGCGTGGGCTGTTCGATCGGCGCGGTGTTCGGCCTCTATGGCCAGCTGCTGCTGAGTCGTGCGCTCGCGGTGGTGACGGGCTTCCCGGTGGTACTCTCGGTCGGCGCGGCGGTCGCGGTGGGGAGCTTCCTGCTGGTGACCACGGTGGCCGTCGTGATCGTGGCGGTGCCCGGGTACCTCGCGGCGCGGGTACGACCGGCGATCGTCCTGCAGGAC
>DATMPY010000018.1:0-33965 GCA_035566955.1 Solirubrobacteraceae bacterium
CCGGCCCTTCGGGGGTGGGAGCGACGGTGGTGGTTGTCGGCGTAGTCGTGGTGGTGGACGTCGTGTTTTCGCCCCCGTTGGCCGTGCTGGCCACTTCGCCCTGGTCGGCGAGCGCGGTGGCGACCGGCAGCGCCAGCACGAGCGACCCCATCAGGGGCAGCGCCGAACGCAGGAGCGCCCGCGCAAGCCGTCCGGCCCAGAGCGGGCCGGGCCGCGCCGAGCGGGGGGCCCGGGGATCGTCGTTGAGGTCTGGTCGTGTCATCGTGGGATCAGTTGCCGAGCAGGTAGTTGAGCAGCAGTCCGCCCGCTTCGGAGGCTTCGCTGCCGGGGGTGTAGTAGGTGGTGCCCGCGCTCGATCCTCCCACGGGCTCGGCCTTCGCCGGCGCACCCGCCCCCGGCGTGGCGCCGGCGAACGGGCTCGCGGGGGCTTCCGAGCCGGGATAGTCGGCCATCGCCTGCGCCAGGGTCGCGCCGTGCAGGATCGCCGTGACGCGTGCCACCGCGAGCGTGGTGTCGCTCGGCAGGGAGGCCGCGCTCGCCCGCGCGGGGGAGGCCGAGAAGTTGATGAAGTTCGCGCTGCATTCCGGGGTGACCGTGACGTGGTAGGCGGTGCAGAGCTTCCCGTCGGTGACCGTGCGGATGAAGTGGCCGAGCGAGTTGTATCCATTGGCGGCGTTGGTTCCCAGGAAGATGAAGTCGAGCAGGCGCTCGAGGCCGCCCGTGGCGCGGAGGCTCGTAAACAGTTCGGAGAAGTTGGCGGCGAACGGCTTGGTCGCAGCGCCCAGAGTCTGCAGGCGGTTCAACAGCGGCTGGGAGGCCACGAGCGCCGGTCCGATCTTCTTGGACTCCTTGCCGAGGCTTTCGAAGTACTGGGTGGTGCTGTTCGTGAACGGCGCGATGTTCGCGAACGTGCGGTTGATCCCGGGCGCCGCCACCCCGAGTTCGGTGAGCGTCGGGGTGGTTTGTTCGGCGAGCCCTTCGAGGCGTTTCAGCGCCGGGCCGAGCTGCCGCAAGAAGGCGGGGAACTGCGCCAGGTTTTCGGAGAGCGCCCCGCTGTGACGCGCGGTGGCGGTCGCGACGGTGTTGCTCTGGGCGAAGAATTCCGCGAACTGGCGACGGTCGCGCGCGATCGGGGCCAGCGCACGGTCGGCTTCCACGGCGAGGTTGCCGAGGAGCTTGTTCTCCGAGGCGAGGATCCCGAAGACCTTTTCCAGCTCCCGCAGAGCCGGGTTGGAGCGGTGCAGGACCGCGTTCAGGTCGCTGCCGCGCCCCGCAAGGCCCGTTCCGAGTTCGTTGAGGATGATCGACAGGCGCTGGTTCTCCGGCAGGTGGTTGATGTCGCTGAGCAGATCCACGTCGATGGGGCTCGCGGTGTTGCCCACCGGCAGCAGCCACTCGCCCGCGCCTTCTCTGCCCGCGGGAATCTGGTGCAGGGGCGGCGGTAGCGGTGCCCCCTCCGGGCGCGGCTGGGTTGGGCTGCAATCCACGAACTTCTCCCCGATCAGCGCCTGCGGTTCGATCGTGCAGCTCGCATCGGCGCGGAAGTCCTGGAAGCCGGGGTTGGAGATGTTCAGCGTGACCGCCGCCTTGCCCGTCGGGGTGGGTGTGACCGAGCCGACCGTCCCGACGTCGACGCCGGCGATCTTGACGTTCTCGCTGGGGACGAGGTTGGCGGCGTCGTCGAAGATCGCGCGCACCGTGTAGCTCCCGTTCGAGCCCCCGGCCGCGGTGGCGAGCACGATCGCGGCGACGACCGCGGCGGCCATCAGCCCAGCGGCGATCGCCGCTACCGCACCTCTCCTGCGCCCGCCGGTCTGCCTCCTCACTCCGATCCTTCCTCCGTCGCTCTCCGAGCAACGAGGGGGCGACCCCTGTTGAGGCCGCCCCTCATCATCGCCCTCGCTCCGCGGGAGCCCCCTTCTACGAAGGGAGCTCGCGCTCTTGATCCGGTCCTTTGCTTTCGGCTCTCTATCTCTTCGCGATCGACCTACTTTTTATGCTTGGGACACGGGGCGTTGTAGGCCTTCGTCACAACTTCGCCGTTCTGGAATTTCAGTTCGGCCTTGAACGGGAAGCCGCCCTTTGGGCATTTCTTCGGCACGGTGGCGTAGTAGACGGGTTTGCCGTGCTTCCGATAAGCAGCGCCGACCTTGAGGTTGATCGCTTCGGTCGACACGTTGGGCGCTCCCGGCACCGAAGCGATTTCTTCGATTTCGGTCGTCACCTCATAGCTGAAGGGCGAGCCCACCGGCATGATCTTGCCCGGTACGTACACCTGGGCGGAGATCGGCGAGGGGGCGTTGCCGTAGAACAGCAGGCCACCACCCGGAGCGAAGAACGCCTGGACGGTCGCTTTCTCTCTGATCGGTTCGCCGGCGATCGTGTCCGAGGCGACCGCGGTTCCGACCGGGCTGGCCTGCGACTTCTTCGGGCACCCTTCGGGGCCACTGTTGCGGAGTATCGCTTCGGTACAGGTCACGAACCCCTGCGTGTGCAGCTTGGCGCCCGCCGGCGCGAAGAAGTTGACGCCGCGCAGCTGCGAGGGGGCGTCGCCGCTGACTTCGGTCCCTTTGATCGTGAATTCGACTTCGAGCGCGGTGCCCGCCCCAAGGATGTCGCCGGTTCCCGGGTAGCCCTTGAGGGGGACCGCCGCGGCTTTGAGGGTGACCACCGGGGTCGCCGAGGCGGCGACCGGCATGCCGGCCAGGAGGCCAAGGCCCAGCAGTAGCCCAAGTGTGGATGCTCTGCGCATCATCAGCTCATCTCTCCTCTTTGATTGACGTTGAAAGGTCGCCTTCGATCCGGGTAGCTCCGAACCGCTTGCGGCCCGGCAACATCGAGTTCCCCAAGCCACATGGCCCGGAGAACGATGGCGATTCTCTACCAGACTCTATCTGTCGCGGGCGATGGCTTCAAGTTCGAGTGACCGGAGGTGTGATCCGCGCGATTTTTGCTCCCTGCGTACGCTTGACCGTATTGCCCCAGCCGGTCCGTACTGTCCGAACGCCCAATCCACCTAACGGGAACCTAAAGCTAAGGTAGAGGCTCAGAAGACCGCGGTGTACCGCACGCGGCCCATCCAAATCGATATACACAGCATCCCCACACCAGGAGGAGACCGATGGACTTCCAGCCCAGCGCCCGCTGCCTCGAGTTCAAGGAGCGCCTCACCGCGTTCATGGACGAGCACGTCCTCCCCGCCGAGCCCGTCTACGAGCTCCAGCTGCGCGAGTCCGGCGGGGCGGGCGGGATCTCTATTCAGCCCGCGATCATGGAGGAGCTCAAGGCGCTCGCCCGCGAGCGCGGACTGTGGAACATGTTCCTACCCGACCCCGAGCGCGGGGCGGGGCTCTCCAACGGCGACTACGCCCCCCTCGCGGAGATCCTCGGGCGCAGCCACATCGCCTCGGAGGCCTGCAACTGCTCTGCCCCGGACACCGGCAACATGGAGGTCCTGCACCAGTTCGCCACCGAGGAGCAGCGCGAGCGCTGGCTCTACCCCCTGCTCGCCGGGGAAATCCGCTCCGCGTTCGCGATGACCGAGCCCGAGGTCGCGAGCTCGGACGCCACCAACATCGCCCTGCGCATCGAGCGGGCGGGCGACGAGTACGTGCTCAACGGGCGCAAGTGGTGGATCTCGGGGGTCAAGCACCCCCACTGCCGGATCATGATCGTGATGGGCAAGACCCGCACCGACGGGCCGCGCCACGGCCAGCAGAGCCAGATCCTCGTGCCCCTCGACACCCCCGGGGTGCAGGTGCTGCGCGCGTTGCCCGTGTTCGGCTACTACGACCACGAGGGCCACGCCGAAATCCTCTTCGAGGACGTGCGCGTGCCCGCCGCCAACCTGATCGCGGGGGAGGGGGACGGCTTCATGATCGCCCAGGCCCGCCTGGGACCGGGTCGTATCCACCACTGCATGCGCTCGATCGGCGCCGCCGAGCGAGCGCTCGAGGCGATGTGCCGCCGCGCCGTCGCGCGCGTCACGTTCGGCCAGCCGTTGGCCGCCCGCGCCAACATCCAGGACTGGATCGCGGAGTCCCGCGTGGAGATCGAGATGGCCCGCCTGCTCACGCTCAAGGCGGCCTGGCTGATGGACACCGTGGGCAACCGCCACGCCCGCACCGAGATCGCGGCGATCAAGGTCGCCGCCCCCAACATCGCGCTGAAGGTCATCGACCGCGCCATCCAGGTCCACGGCGGCGGCGGGGTGAGCGACGACTTCACGCTCGCCTGGGCCTACGCCCACCTGCGCACCCTGCGCCTCGCCGACGGCCCCGACGAGGTCCACAAGCTCTCCATCGCAAGGCGAGAGTTGGCGCCCTACCTGCCGCAGGAGTGAGGACGCGCGGAGGTGGGCACCCCGGGCTCCCACACCGCCCGCCCCTCCGGCGAGCCCCCGGACGAGCCCACCTCGCCGGTCGCGCCAACTGACGCCTCGACCCCACACACCGCCCGCCCCTCCGGCGAGCCCCCACACCCAGACGAGCGCACCTCGCCGGTCGCGCCGACTGACGCCGAGACCCCACCCACCGCCGCCGCCAGTCCGCGCGGGCACCCAGCGGGCGGCGGCGGGCGGCTGCATTCCATGGGCCGCTGGCTGCACATATCCTCGCGCCACGCCGCGCCGGGTGTGGGCGAGGGCATGCTCACGCTCGCCGCGGGGCTGGCGGCGGCGATCCCGGTGGTCACCGCTACCATCAAGGCCGTGCAGGCGGACTGGGTGCCGCTCGCCGACCGCGGGATCATCGCCACCCGCGCCCATGACGTCCTCACATCGCACATGCCGCTCGTCGGCCAGTACACCCTCGCGGGAGAAGTCACGGGCAAGGTCACCCACAGCCTCGGCCCGATGCTCTTCTGGCTACTCGCGATCCCCGCCCACTACGGCAGCACCGTGGACATGACGGTCGTGATGGGCGCGGTCAACACGCTCAGCATCCTCGGCTCCGTCGCGCTCGCCCGCCGACGCGGGGGGCGAGCGTTGATGGCGATGAGCGCGCTCGCGATCGCCCTCATGTGCCAGTCCCTCGCGGCGGAGACCTTCCATGACGTGTGGAATCCCTCCGCCGGCCTCTTTCCCTTCACGCTGCTGATCTTTCTCTGCTGGTCGCTCGCCTGCGGGGAGTACCGCGTGCTGCCGCTCGTCGCGCTGGTGGCGAGCTTCGTGGTGCAGACCCACCTGACCTACCTACCCCCCACCATCGCGCTGCTCGCCGTCGGCCTCGGCGGGCTCGTCGCCGGGTCGATCGCGCGGCGCAGGCGGGGAGCTCCCCGCCTGCGCCAGCGCTCCGTAGTGGTGTGGGGTCTCGCCACGGTGCTGGTCACGGCGCTCTGTTGGAGCGCCACGGTCGCGGGGCAGCTCACCGAACACCCGGGCAACCTGACGCTCGTGGCTGCGACGGCCACCAGGCACAAGGCCACGCTAGGCTCGCAGGTGGGCTGGCACGCGGTGGTGCGCGCGGTGGGAATCGTGCCGTGGTGGCTGCAGACCCCCGCCAGCCGTTGGCAGCGCAAGTACGAAGTCCGCGCCACCCCCGCCTCCCTGGCCACGGGCTCCACGATCGCGATGCTCGCGGCGCTCGCGCTCATCGTGATAGTCGCGCTGTGGCGCCGTCGCCGCGACCTCGCGGCGCTCGCAGCGATCGCGCTCGTCCTCTGCCCCGCCCTCGGCGCGGTGGCCGCCACCACGCCCACCCGGCCCCTGCTCTCGGCCACGCTGGGGTACACCATGTGGTGGGGCTCCCAGGTGGGGATGGTTGTGTGGCTGACCCTCGCGTGGGCGCTGTGGTTGGCGCTGGGGTGGGCGATCAGCCGACCGGCCGTGAGCCTCGCAAGGCGCCCGAGTGCACTCCTATCGTTGATCCTCACCCTCGCGGTGATTGGCGCGGCGGCGGTCGTGGGGGGGGCGGTGGCGGCCAACGGCAGACCCGATGAACACGCCGTGCTGTACAGGCCGGTCAAAGCGATCGACGCGCGCCTGGGGCAGCTCGTCGCGCGCGGGGGGAGCGTGCTGCTGGAGGGCAACCTCGACGGTGCCACGATGCCGGTCAAACCGGCGGTGCGCTACTACCTGGTCACCCGCGGCACCCGCGTACTCGCCCCCGGCTCCTCCCTGCGACTGGGCACCTGGTATGAGCTCTACCACCGCCCCTACCGCGAAGCGATCTATCTCTCCGACGTCCCCAGGCCACCGGTCAAGCGTGTGGATTTGGTCTTCCACGCCAGCTTTCGGGAAGGCTCTACCCTCAACACCGTGTACGTGTGGCGATCGCGCCGAGCGCAGCGGTGAGGGGACTCACCCCTCCGGCTGCTCCGCCGTCAGGTCCAGCAACCGGGTGACGGTGTTCCAATTGCGCGCGGTGACGGTGACCCCGAGGCGCTTCTCCCAGAAGGCGTAGGAAAGCTTGGTCGCCCGCACTCCCTCGGGGCACCACACGTAGATCTCCCTCTCCCCCACCCCGAACACGTCGGGCTCGAAGTCCGCCGGGTCGAGCTCCCGCAGACGCTGCGGATCGGGAGCGGCGGAGAGGAAGTTGACGAGCAACCGCGCCGGCTCGGAGACGGCCTCGGCCAGGGGGTTGGCCGCGACCACTCGCTCCAGCTCCTCGCGGGTGCGCACGAGCACCCGCACGTTGAGCCCGAGGCGCCGCGCGAGCTGCTGCTCGATCTCGTGCGCGGCCTGCTCGGGGGGCGTCCCGGGTGCGCTGAACACGGCGTTGCCGCTCTGCAGGTGGGTGCGCACGTCCTCATAGCCAAGCTCGTGCATCAACTCGCGCAGGCTGGCCATTGGCACCTTGTTGTTGCCGCCCACGTTGACCCCCCGCAGCAGCGCCACGTTGCGATTCGCGTGCCCTCCCGGTGCTGACGGGTGCTTTGACGAGACCATTGGATCCCCAAGATTAGACGGGTGAAACCGTGGCCGCACTCGAGCACATCGAGACGTTGGCAGACACCCATAGCCCGGAGATTGGAGATTGGAGAGTGACCTCAGAGCAGATGCCGCAGGCGCCAGCCCAGCGACGGCGCGGGCAGCGCTTTCGCGGCGAGGGCCCTGCTCGACGCCACCGTGGCTCCACCCACGCTCACCGACGCCACCGGCTGACCCGGAGCCAGGCGGGTGGCCCTGGGCAGGAGGGCGACGGTGACCGGCACCCGCAGACCGCCCCAGCCGATCTCGCGTATGGAGCTCGCGGTGAGCACGCTCACGCGGTGGCCGTCGGTGCCGCTCGCAATTAGTACCGTCGCGCCGGCCGGCAGGACGGTGCCCACGCGCAGCGCCGCCGCCGCCGAGCCGCCCAGGCGCTGCGCGCTGGCGAGGGCGGCCGGCACGTAGAGGCCACCGCGCTGACCGAGCACGGCCCCCAGGATCGTGAAGCGGCGGCCGGCGACTGTCACCCGCCTGGCGAACAGCAGGCAGCCGCCGGCGGCGGTGTCGGACCCGGTCTTGATCCCGACGTAGCCACCGTGCTCGACAAGGCCGTTGTAGTTGCCGACATCCCCCGCGACGGGGAGCCTGGCGGAGGGCTCGTCGACGATCGCGGCGAATGCGGGCAGGCGCATCGCGGCCTCCGCAAGCTTGAGTTGGTCGGCAGCGGTCGAGACGGTGCTGGCGCCGTAGCCGCTCGGATCGGTGTACCTCGTGGAGGTCATCCCGAGCTCTCTGGCGGTCGCGTTCATCCGGGCCACGAAGGCGCTCGCGCTGGGGGCATCGTGGTCGGCGAGCATCTGGGCGACGTTGTTCGCCGAGGGCAACAGCAGCGCCTGCAGCGCCTCGCGCTCGCTGAGCCGCTCGCCCACGGCGACCGGCACCACAGACTGATCGAGGGCGACTCGCTCGTGCTCTTCGGCGACCTCTCCCCTGGTCACCCTCAGGGTGAACCCGTCACGGCCCGGAGACAGGGGGTGATGAGCAGGGTGAGGTAGGCCGTCATGACCTTCGCCACACTGGCGATCGGGGCCGGTTTCGAAGGGCCCGAGGTCCCAAGGCTGCCGACGCCCTCGATCTCCACGGCCGCCTCGCCGCGGGCCGGCCACGCCAGCTTGGGCACGGGCCCCCCAAAGGTGACCGAGGCTCCGACCAGCCGCTCGATGCGCAGCGACGGAATCCGCTCGCTCACAAGGCGCCCGGCAACGCCCAGGGCCACGACGACCGCGAGCGGAGCGGCGACAGCGGGCCATCGCGATCGCCTACGGGATCGGCGCGCGCTCGCTTGCAGGACCGTCGCCGCCATCGCCTTGGAACCTAGCGGGAAGATCGGCGGTCGACTCAAAACGGCGACCAACCACTCCCGTTGAGGATCACCTTCTTCGCGCGTGCGGTCGCGGTGGTTAGGAACGGCCCAATCCGCGTGGAGGACGACTCGCCGTTTGCGGTCCAGTCGAGATACGCGACCCACTGACAGTCGCAACTCGCGGTGCTCGCCCGCACGTACCACACCTCGGGTTCGGATGCGGAGATCTGGTGAGGCAGCGGGACGGCGGCCACCACGTGGCCCAGTTCATCGACGCCCGCCATCGACTTGATTGTGACGGGTTCGCGGTCGAGATTCGCGCCGAAGTAGTCCGGTGCCACGCCGCCACAACCTCCCGACAAGATGGCATAGGTGCCCGTGAGCGCACCGGAGCGACGGGTCACTTCGACGCGCACGTCGTTGACGATGACGGATGGTCCCGGGCGACCCTGAAGGTCGACGACCACGAAATTTCCGCTCGCCGGCACACCCCCGTTCTGCGTCGCCCAACTCTGCATCCCCGCGTCGGAGTGTGGGGGGACCGGAAGCTGCGCCGCCGATCGGGGAAATACCCAGCCGGCGCCACCCGAGCAGCTTTCGCCCGGCGACCGGAGCTTGGCGGTCACCGCCAGCGGCGCGGCAGGGGAGGTGGGAAGGACGATCCGCTTGACGGTGTGCCCCGCCGAGATGATGGCCGCTGTGATCGCGCCGCCAAGGCCCGCAACCACCGCTCCCATCAGCCAGCGCGGGGGTTTCCGGCGCGGGGAACGCTCAGGCTCGCCCTCCTTCTGGCTGTCATCCTCGGGCGGCACGCTCGTCATTTCCAGGCGTTGGGTGGCGCTCAGCCAATAATCTCGGCCGCGGACGACCGGCGTGGCTGGCAGTCCACTTACTCGTACATGCAGCGGTATTCATAGCTTGGCTCGAAGCTTAGCGGACGCTCGACGCCGCGGACGCTCAGCGCGACGGTGCTCTTTCGACGGATACTCTTTGCTATGACGCTCGGCACCACGGACGCCCAGCGCTACGGCTTCTCAGTGCCACAGGTGCCCAGCGCTACGACCCACTGTGCCACGGACGCTCGACACCACTATGGGAAGATGCGCGCGTGGAGCAGCGCTTGAGCCTCATCACGCTGGGCGTCGGCGATCTCGCCCAGGCGCGCGCGTTCTACGAGCGGCTCGGCTGGCGCACCGGGGCCGAGCCCGACGCCGACGTTGTGTTCTTCCAGGCTGGGGGCGTCGTGGTCGCGTTGTGGGATCGCGGCAGTCTCGCCGAGGACAGCGGGATGCAGGACAACGGAGGTTGGGGCGGGGTCACCCTCGCATACAACGTGGACTCGCCGCGCGCGGTGGACGCGGTGCTGGCCGAGGCGAGCAGCGCGGGGGCGAGGATCGCCCGTCCCGCCGCGGAGACCTTCTGGGGCGGTTACTCGGGCGTCTTCGTCGACCCCAATGGCCATCCGTGGGAGGTTGCGCACAACCCGCACTGGACGATGCACGAAGATGGATCGGTGACGCTTGCGCCCTGACCGCATCGCCTCCAGAATCTACGGCACAGAGGCCAGCCCGGGCTTTCGTCAGAAAGACGGGTCGATCCCTTACCACCCCTGAGCCGTACGGGCCGCTCGAGACTCTTTGGAACGGAGAGACATCCTTGCCCTTCGCGCTGGAAGAAGCTGGACTGATCGTGAACACTCTCTGAGCTCATCGCCCTAAAAGCGGCGTCAAGACATACCCGAACAGGGGCTCATGTCCGATGTCCGATCACGGTAACCGCCAAGGACGCCACCAAAAGGGTCCACCAGACGGCGACGGCATCATTCACGCTGGCTATCGCAGACGCACCCGTCGCGTCGTCCGCCGCGTTGACACACGCTCGCATGGACTACTCTTGCTTGTAGCAACTGGCAAAGGACGGCGTGGCGGTAACCAGAAGGCAGTCGGTGGCTGGCTTCGATGATATTCGAGAAGGAGAGCCGTGACCACGACCACATCCGACCAGCACGTAAGCACCAATGACGAGGCGATCCGTGCATGGGACGGGCCGCTGTATGACCGCTTCGTGCGCTTCCGCGAGACGGTCACGACGGGACTTGGGGCCCACGGCGAGGAGGCGCTGCGCCTGCATCCCCCCAAGCTTGGGCAGCGGGTCCTGGACGTCGGCTGCGGCTTCGGGGACACCACGCAGCGGATCGCCGAGCTCGTGGGTCCGGACGGGGAGGCCGTCGGCGTCGATGCCGCTCCGCGGTTCATCGAGGACGCGATCCAGGAGGCCCGCGACGCGGGGGTCGCCAATGCGCGCTTTCTCGTGGCCGACGTGCAGGCGACCCTCCACGGAGAGGAGCGCTTCGACATGGCGTTCTCGCGCTTTGGGACCATGTTCTTCGCCAGCCCCGTCGCCGCTTTGCGAAATGTTGGGAGAGCGCTCGTACCCGGAGGGAAGCTGGTGATGGTCGTGTGGCGGCGGCGGATCGACAACGACTGGCTCTACCGCGCCCAGACGATCGTCGAAGGGATCGTCGCTCGGCCCGAGGAGTACGACGAGCCCACCTGCGGCCCCGGCCCCTTTTCGATGGCTGACGCCGACACCACCAGCGAGATCCTCACCCACGCCGGCTTCACCGAGATCGCTCTGCATCGCTGCGACATCCCAATCGTGATCGGCAAGGATCTCGAGGAAGCCCTCGAACTTGTCATGGCGCTGGGCCCCGCGGGCGAGATCCTGCGCCTGGCGGGCGATCGCGCCGCCCACCTCCACGGACAGGTTGAGGCTGCCCTGCGCAAGGGCCTCGCCGAGTTCGCGGAGGAGGGAGAGCTGCGCGCGCCGGCCTCGACCTGGATTGTCACCGCGAGCAGACACGGTTAGAATCGCCCTGGCCCTCAGGCAGGGACGAGGAGTCACGGTCGCCCCGCGCTGAAGACCGCGAGCCCGTCGTCCCGATCGACTGATACGTCTGTCAGTCCGCACTCCCGCAGCCATCGCCTCAGATCATCGGCGGTGCCCGTGCGACCGAAGTCATCGCCGCGTAGCAGCCGACGCTGGCGGCGACTGCCTTCGGCTAGAAAGGTGCTTCCCACCAGGCGCCCACCGGGACGTAGACAGCGCGCCATCTCGGCGAGAGCCGCGTCGGGATCGGGCACGCAGTGGAGACCGCCATAGCTGAGGCACAGGTCGGCGGCGCAGTCATCCAGCGGTAGAGCGGTCATGTCGCCTTCGATGAGACGCGTCTGCACCGCCGGGAATCGTGCGGCGCGGCGCCGTGCCCGACGCAGCATCTCGGGCTCGACATCCACACCGATCCAGGACACACGCTGCCCGTGATGCAACCCGCGCAATGCGACCCCGCCACCGCACGGAACATCGAGGATCGTCGCTCCGTCTGACATCTCCCCAACCGCCGCGAGACTATGATAGAAGGGCCGCGGGTCTACTCCCCACATCAACCCGAGCACAAGTCGCGCCAGCCGTGGACGTTCGATGTAGTAGTCGTACACCGCTCCAAACGGGCCGGCACATACGTTAGGCGTCTCCGTCGAGGATCGACCTCCGTGCGCGGGCGTCCCCATGCTCGCCTACGGGGTAGGTACGGCGTCGAGCGTGTGCGTCGAAGGGAGTGGCCGGCTACCCCCGATGTGCAGGCTTCGCAGCCGCCGGAAGGTGCGGGAGCGCTCCCGACAGTGCGACCAGCTACCTGCTCTCGGTCTCAATATTGACTGAGCGAAGCGGTTGAAGGTCTCTTGCGCCTCCAGCCGAGCAAGACCGGCGCCGACACAGAAGTGGGGGCCGTTGCCGAAGGCGAGATGGGCCGTTCCGGTGCGAGTGAGGTCCAGACGGTCTGGGTCGGGGTAGCGCGCGGGATCGCGGTTGGCGGCACCGAGCACGACGAGCGCCTGCTGCCCCTTGCGCACGCTGACTCCACCGAGAACGAGATCGTCTCTAGCGATGCGGGAGGCAACCTGAACGGGGCTGTCGTAGCGCAAGAGCTCATCAACGGCTCCAGCACAGAGGTCGGGATTCTCAGCGAGCCAGGCGAGCTGGTCGGGATGTTCGAATAGCGCGAGCGTGCCGTTACCGATCAGGTTCGCGGTCGTCTCATGACCGGCGGCCAGTAGCAGCAGGCACATCGTGATGAGCTCATCCGTCTCGAGCGCGACGCCGCCGTCGGGGGGATGGATCAACGCGCTCAAGAGGTCTTCGCCTGGATCCACCCGCCGCTGCGCGACGATCGGGACGAGGAACAGCATCACCGTCATCGCCGCCGTGCCGATCGCCTCGAACTCCTCGGGCGTTGGGTCGAGCTCGAGCATCCGCGCAAGCGTGGGAGTCTCCGAGCTGAGCAGTTCCGCACCCTCGAGGCCGACATCGAACAGCTCCGCGATCACCGCGAGCGGGATCGGGTAGGCGAGTTCGCTCATCAGCTCCATCGCTCCGCCCTCGACCAGTGGCGCGAATGCGCTGTCGACGATCGTGGCGACGCGCCCGCGGATCAGCCGCACCGCTCGCGGGGTGAAGAAGCGGTTGACGGCATTCCTCAGCCGCGTGTGGGTCGGCGGATCGCTCATCAGCAGCGACTCGCTCCACAGCTCCGAGCCGGCTCCTGGGCCGCCAAGGGAGGCGAGCATCTGGGGGCTGTTGCGTGGATCGGAGCTCCATTCGGGACTGCGCAGAACGGTCGCGGCGTGTTCGTGAGAGAGCACGAGGTGGGCGCCGAGCGGCTCGTTCCATTGCACTGGTGCCTGTGCGCGCGCGGCGTGGTAGGCGGGGTAGGGATCCTCGGTCGGGAACGGCCAGGCTGTCCAATCAGGCATGACTGCTCGCTCCCCGGAGCTCCTCCCGGTGCGCGCGATCCGCCTTGCCCATGGGAGTGGCGGGGTCTGCACCCTCGAAGTACTCAGCGCCGATGGTCTCCCATTGGTTCGTCGCGCGCAGCTCAGAGATCAACGACATCACCCCGATGTCGATTCGGCTCATGATGGTGTAGGTGGCCGGAGTGGCCATATGGCGTAACGCGTTCGCCGAGGGGCCCGTCGGCGAGTAGCGGAGCTCGATCAACCTGGCGACGTACTCCGGGGTGATCGTGAACGGCTGCTCTCCCCAGTACATCTCAATCGGCTCACGCCAGTATGCGAAAACCTCCTGGGGAGTAAGGGAGCCCGAGGGTGAAAAGAACCCACCCTCCACGCTAACCCGCCACGTCTCATCCACATCGCCTCTCAGGCATTCGCGCATGCAAACGTTCAGTGACTCGATTTGCTCGGGGCCGAATCTCTTGACGCAGCCGAAGTCGAGGAAGCTCACGCTCCCGTCGTCGTGGAAGAGGTAGTTGCCGGGGTGAGGGTCGGCATTGAACACGTGGAAGTACTGGTAGGAGCCGTAGAGGAAGCGGTGGATCGCCTCCGCCCATCTGTCACGCAGCTCCTGGTCTGCGACGAGCGCGTCGCTCCAGGACCTGCCCTGCACGAGCTCCTGGGTCAGTACCCGAGCGGTGCACAGCTCCCCGATCACCTCCGGGACACGGATGAATGGGTGCCCGCGATAGAGCTCGGCAAACTCGGCCTGGTTGGTCGCCTCGAGTCGATAGTCGAGCTCCTCGGTGATGCGCTCACCGATCTCATGCGCCGCGCCTCGGAGGTCGAAGCTCAGGCTCCTCGGGGACAGGCCGCTGATCAACCCCAGGAACGTGGCCAGCAACTCCGTGTTCTGGAGGTCGGCGCGGATCGCGGCCGCGACCCCCGGGTACTGGATCTTCACCGCGACGGCGCGACCGTTGTGCAGCCGAGCGGCGTGCACCTGGCCGATCGAGGCAGCCGCGAGCGGTTCCCAGTCGAACTGGGCAAAGACGGTCTCGATCGAATTTCCGAGCTCGCGCTCGAGCACCTCGCGAGCGAACTCCGACGCCATCGGCGGAGCGTCGTTGCGCAGTCGAGTCAGCGCCGCCTGGTAGGTCGATTGGAAGTCCTTCCCCACCGCGGGACCGAGCGACATGAACGAGAGCATTTGCCCAGCCTTCATCAGGGCTCCCTTGGAGCGGCCGAGCAGTTCGGCATAGCGCTCGGCCGTGCGGACGTGGAACTCGGTGCTGTCCGCGCCCGTCAGCTTGCTCCGCAGCCCAACCACAACCGCCTCGCCAGCAGTGCGAGCGGTCAGAGCCGCCAACGGTGCGGTGCGCCGCAAGCGCCCATGGCCGATGCCATCGCCTGGCCGCTTCGCGTCACCTGCATCTGGGGAACTTCCAGCATTGGACACCGATACGCCTCCTTCTTGACTTACTGGCTTCAGCTAAGTGTATACTTAGTCGGGCCAATGTCAAGCATGACCCGAGAGCGCATAGTCGACGAGGCGATGCGTCTGTTCAGCCAGCACGGCTATGCCGCCACCAGCATCGCCAAGATCGAGGCCGCAGCCGGCCTCACACCCGGCGCCGGCGGCATCTACCACCACTTCGCGAGCAAGGAAGCGGTGCTCGCTGCCGGCATCGAGCGCCAGCTCTCACGGCTCGGCGCGCTTCGCGAGATCCGGCAGGTACTTGGATCGCTTGGAGACCTCAAAGCCGAACTGACGTTGACTGCGCGCTACGTCCTCGCCGAGCTCGACAGCGAGTCCGAGCTGCTGCGCATCCTCGCCTCCGACGCACGCAACCGACCACAGCTGCTGACCACCGCCGTCGAGCAGCTCGTGAGCTCGACGTTCACAGGCTTTGCTACGTGGATCGGTGAACGCGCCAAGCGCGCGATCACGGACGAGGAGGCTAGAGCGATAGCTTCCTTCGGGCTCGGATCGCTGCTCTCCTCCCGCCTGCTCCGCGATGTCCTTGGCATCCCAGCCCAGGTCGACGACGAAACGCTTGTCGACACCTGGGTCGGGCTCATGGTCGTTGCTCTCACTGGGCATCTACCGCGACGGTCCGCTCAACCATGACGCGCTCGCCGCCGTTCACGAGGAAGCGCTGCGCGAGCGGCCCGCCCTCGATGAACGTCGCCAGGCAATCGGCGCCGAGATCATCCGCATCGAACGCTCGACCGAGCGCTGCTTCGACGCCTCCGAACAGGGCCAACTCTCCCCCGAGCGCTGCGCGCAGCGCATCGCAAGCCTGAACGCCCGCCTCGAAGACCTCCGCGCCCAACAGGCCGAGCCCACCTACCGCGTCATCGCGCCCGACCATGCCACTGAGGCCGGGGTTGTGCAACGTCCGAAAAAGTGGGCGATACTGGGCATAGCGCGAACCGGCCGAACGCGGCCGAGTTCGAGGGCTGGGCGCTGGATGTCGGGGCGTAGAGTCTTTCCTGTCGCTTCGTGGGCAATGATTGGTCGGTGGCAAAGACCAAGTGCACGCAGGAGAATCGCTGGCAGCCCGTCTTCTACGAGACGGCTCGCGGGGAGCGCCCGGCATGGGGACTTCCTCACCGGCGAGAAGACGCCGAGCGATGTTCGGATCGAGCTGCTGACGACCGTGAGGGCCGTGCTTCAGGTCGGCCCGCCGAGGTTCCCCACCTCGGCGCGGCGCTGGCGCCTGATGCACAAGCCAGCCAGCAAGAAGGAGGTCGATCTCAGCGGCATCTGCGAAGCGCGAGACAAGCACTCCAACAAGCTCTACCGGCTGTTCTGCGTGATTGACCGAGACGCTCCGGCACACGGGCTCGCACTGCCATCGCTGGTGCTACTCGGCGGTGTGGTCAAGCCCGCGCGCACAGAGGCACCGCAGTCGGAGTACGGGCGGATCGACCGCTATCGCAAGGACTACCAGGCGACTCACCGCGTCGCGCTCGGACGCGGCGCCGCCGAGTGGTGGCCGGATGTCGGCCCCGATATGTCATAGCTTCTATGCTACGATCTGCTCTTCCCAAGCTGAGGTGCCCGAGCTATGCACAAGTCCAAGGAAAGCGCAGCCTTCGCCGAACTGCTCGCCGAGAGCTTCCCGACCGCCGAGGACCGCGCCGCTCACGAGCGCGAGGTCGCAAAGCTGGTCGCGTTCGCCGAGTTGCTGATCGTCCTGGACGAGGTTCGCGCGGGCAGCAAGCTCTCCAAGGCCGAGCTGGCGCGTCGAGTCGGCGTCAAGCCCTCTGTGATCTCGCGGCTGCTGGACGGCAAGGGCCGCAACGTGCAGCTGGACACCGTCGCCGACGTCGCCGACGCGCTCGACGTCTACATCGAGCTGCGTGTCCGTCCGCAGCCGAAGGGCAAGCGGACACGACACGCTCCGATCAAGGTGCTGGCTGCGTAAACCGCGCAGTCGGAAAACTCGGTGATGCCCTGTGATAACTGCATGTATGCTCAGTGCGCGAGCTGGCCCAACCCTCGTTGACTATGACTCGGCAATCATTAAGCACCATTGCGATAGTCGCCACGGCTGCATGCGGATCTGTTGCCCCGGGAATCGCGTCCGGGCAAGCTCTCCCACGCCTTTTCAGCCACTCTTCGCTGCGCGGAGACACGACGGTCAATGTGTTCCAGATGCGCCCGCGATCAGTCGTGACTGACTCCGCCGACGGGGGAGAGCTTGTAATCCATTGGCAGCGGTGGACCAGCACGCGGGCATCGGGCACGGGTACCGCCCATCCGGATCACGGCAGCTATCCCATCCAGGTGACAGCGAACAGACCAATCTCAGGCTACTTCACCCGTCTCATCGTCCTTGGAAAGCTCGGCGGAAAATGGAATCGTGATCCTCTCGGACTCTGCTCCCTGGATTCCGAACGGCCACCAGGGCTCCTGAGCTGGTTCAACGTACCCTGGATGCGACATCCAGAATCCGGCTGTACACCATGGCCTGCCTGAGCTCAGCACCGAGAACCGGCTCTTGGCCGATCTATATCGCTCAGCAGAACGCCGGACGGCTCGCAAATCGAGCGCTTGCTGGATCAGTTGCGGTGCTTTGCGTATGTAGCGCGGTTGCGTGGGCGTCCCAGCCATTGGCACAAGGCGCCGCTCGGATGCGGCGTTGCAGCACCAACAACGCCGTTGGTCAGGTGTTCGCTTATGACATCACCACTCGGAATGTCCCATGTCAGACCGCACGCTCGTTCATCGTGGCGATCAATAACCGGTTAGTGCGCCTGAAGGTACAAAACACGTACTACCGCGGATACATCTGCCATCCCGCGGCAACTGGGGCCAGCCGGATGGAACATCCGCTGTACGCGCGGACGAAAAGCCATCCGCTGGCTTGAGGGCACGTGAGTTCCCAACCAAACGGGGCGTCAGTGCAAGAAGAAGCCGGTGTAGATGAACGCCAGTCGAAGACGTCGAGCGAAATATTCGGCGAACCGGCAGAGTTCGACGCACCTCCACTCAGAGCGATCGGGCGACCTATATTCCTACGGGAGTGAGTGGATGTTCTTGCAGCCGGCAGCCGCTGGTAGACCGTAAGGGTGGGTGCAGTAGCTCTGTTCGCTGGGTGGTCCCCAGCCGAAGCCGCCGTGTTCGTATGTGTCGGTGAACGTGTAGTGGGGCGGCTCGGCTCGTGGGCGACTCCTTGTGTAGAAGATCGTCATTCGCGTGAAAACCAGCGTCCCGGCCAACGTTCGGGGCCGCCACAGCTCGATTTTCACCGCGTAACCATGGAACATCCCGCGGGCGCAGTCGGGGTTACAGTTATCCAGTTGGTTGAAGCCGGTGCCGAGCGCGGTTGCGCTTGTCCATTTCGTCCAGTCGATGCCCGCGCGCCGGTTGCGCACATTGGCTCCACCGAGGAAGCCTGTGCCGTCTCCGGTGTACGTGATGGTCGCGGGCCTAACCTGCAGGTATTCTCCAGTTGCGCTCAAGTCTGTAGGGGAGACAGGCAGGCCGACCGAGGCGGAAGAGTCCTCGATGCCAACGGCGGAGATCACCAGCAACGTCAACACCCAGATTGACAGGCGGCGAGCACCGACAGCGCCTCGGATCCGAAGAGATGAGTTCATGCTGTTCTCCTATTGCTAGTTAGTTCGCGCTGACAAACCGTGATACGCGTCGTCGAGCCCGGCACGTCCCCTGGAGCGCTGCCTATCACGTCGATCGTGGTGCGGCCGCCGTGGAGTTCCGCGGCCGCGGTGAAGACACCATTGCCGACAGCCGCCAGGTGGCCCTGAACCTGCACGGTCGCAGCGGGCGGAGAGACGGTGCCGCGGACCGTCACACTATTCTCAGCTATCACGCTGCCGCTCGTTGGCGAGGTCACGACGACGGAGACCTCGCCCCCAGTGGTCATCGTCGTCGTGGTCGTGCCGCCACACGCCGCGAGTCCGAGCGGGGACAGCGCCGCGATCACCGTGACCTCGAGCGTCCTTGTCGAAGCTGCCCCAGTTGCACCGCAGCAACATACCATTCCGCTGAATTGTGGGCATGCTCGGGCGCGGGCGGTCTAGGTGATGCGTGCGGTTGAGGCGGCAAATGCGGTGTCGTCGGTTGTGGATACGTCGACGAGGACTGATTCCCCGCGTCTGAAGGTCTTGTATTCCGGCGACGAGCAGATGCTGGACACACACTGCGCGTACTGCGTCGGGACGCGCCAGCGGATCGTTGCGGACCCGTTTTGGTTGACGGGGGCGCCAGCGGCGTGCACGCGCGGGTAGGTGAGGGAGACGCAGCAGTTGGAGTGGAGCGAGCGTCGCGTTGCCAGTTGGACCCGCACGCGGCTGCCGGGCGGGTAGCCGCTGATGTGGACGTAGACGATGCTGCCGGGATGGAGTGGCGCACTGAACGCGAAGCCGGGCACGACGCAGGGCGGGGGCGGGGCGATGACGTTGGTCGTAGCCGTCGCCGTGAGCTCTGGCGGGTTTTCCGTGCCTTCGTACTCGAAGTACGCGCAGAACACGTAGCTGCCCGGCGACGCGATGCTTTCGTTCTTGGATTCGTTGAAGGGGCCTCCGGTGACGTTCCAGGCGTAAGCACGGTGTGTGCGCCTGAGGCGTTGCTCGCTGCCGCGGCGTTCGCAGGGCAGTCGCTGCCCGTGTTCGGCAGCACATACTCGTACACCGGGCGTTCCGTCTCGGCTTGCGCCGTGGTCATGACCTGGAACGTTTGATTCTCCGCCACCGTGGCGGGCGCGGTCACGCTGAGCGCGAGATGCGGTCTTCGCACTTGCAGCGTGGTTTCCGCGAACGCTGCGGATTCCGACGGCGAATTCGTGACCCAGGCGCAGACGCGGTAGTTGCCAGCGAAACGGAAGGTCCAGTTATGCGAGAGGGTAACGGGGTTCGTTTCCTTCGTGACGTATTCGTACGAGAACACGCTTTCTGCGCTGTCGGCTTCAGGGTTCGCGCCGCAGCCTGCGCCGCCAAGGGGCTTCACGTGCATGAAGAGGTCGTCGCCGCCGCCGTTCGTGACCACGGCGCCGAGCTGCGTCGTGATCGACTCGACCGGTTCTGCAGTACGACGCGTGAGTTCGATGGTCGGATTCGCGAGCGCCGACGCGGTCGTCGCCAAGCACGCGACGACGCAAACCACGGCGGTGAGCAGCGAGCGTCTTCCAAACCATGCCGCCACCGCTACCCCGCCGCTTTCTCGACGAGTTTGGCGAGTGCTTGGTGGCCTTTTTCGTTCGGATGGAACGAGCCGACCCGTTCTTTCACTTTGATGCCGTTCAGCCACGGTTCGGATTCGCAGCGCTCGTGGCCGCGGAACGCTTCGTATGTTTCAACGTAGCGAATATGCGGATCGAGCGTTTCTCGTACTGCGCGCGCGATCGTGTTGTCCATCGACCGCTCCTCGTCGTTTATCCACTGCATCTGTGGACGTTCGAACAGGGAGCCGAGAGCGCCCGTGCCGCAGAACAGCGGTGGGTTTGCCGGAAAAAAGCGTGGGTAGCCGAGCACGAGGACCGTCGCAGTCGGTGCCTGCGCGGCGATGTTTTGGTAAAGCTGAGTTAGCGATTCTTTGTTCCCGGCTGAGTTCGTGCCCATCCTTACGATCGCTGCGTTCACGTCCGAGTTCCACTCAGTTCGGCACGGGATGAGATTGAGGCCCACGGTGTTCAGGTAGCAGGCTTCCAGAACTTTCCCGAAGTACGCGTTGTTGCCGCCGATCGTGACCGTGACGAGGCTCGCGTCCTTCCCTGCGGTTCCTTCGAGCCAGTGGAGCTGGGGCTGGTTCTCGCCGGGGTTTTCGCCTTTGTGGTTCGAGGGAAACGGCTTGTAGAAATCTTGGATGATCGCCCCGCTGCAGGCATGGAAGCTGAACCGCTCGCTGTAGTACCCAAGCGCGAGCTCGGCCTGGAATGGGTATGCCCACGTGGAGCGGTGGCAGACGTCGTTACTGCCTGCTAGGTAGCCTGTCGGGTTGCCCTCACCTGACGAGTAGCTGTCGCCGAGCGCGACGTAAGTGCCGCCTCCGTGGCCGGTCGCCCCGTTGACGACCGGGATGACGTAGCGGCCCGGAGTGGTGCTGTCGAGATCGTGGTAGATGAGGCCCGTGGCGCTTGAGGTGTTCAGAAATGCATTGGGCACCCCTGAGCCGGGTACCTCAGAGCTGTCGCCCGCCGTGTTGGTGCCGTTGGTGAACCCGACGTATGCCGAGTTACCTGGGGGGCCGTTGTGGCAAGCGGTGTCGCCTCCGCTCGCCTGTCCCGTGTCCCATTCGATCGAGTTGTAGTTGAACTCGATATCGAAATCGTCGCCGTTGGGGCCGGTGTGTTCAGGGCGGTCTATTATGATCATCTGGAAGTTGTCGAGAACCGTGTCGACTTCGGGAAAACACCCCACCTTGGGCCAGTTGACGACAAAGACCTTTTTGCCGGCGAGGGTGCCCTGTCCGAAGTTGACGATCCCGCTTGTTGCCCCGCGGGTGTCCACGTCAGCGAAGTACGGTGCGATGATCGGGCTCCCAAACGTCGTCAGTTCTGTCGGCGTGAACTGAGACAGTGGCCCGGTGAAGGTGATGTTTCCGTTATTGTTGATGAACGCGGCGCTATACAGGGCGCCGAAGAAGTTGATGTTGAAACCCAGCGGGTAGGCTTCCGGTCCTTGTTGTCCTTGTGGGCCCGGACAGGGAACGGGTGCGTTTCCTCCGCCGCATGGCCAGGTTCCGTCGTCGTTCCGGGGGAACGCGACTTCCGAGTAGTTGTTGATCACGTTCGTGCTATTGCCAGGTGCGCTCGAGGTCGGGACAATTGCGTTGGCTTCCGCGAACGCAGCTTGCGGCGCGGCGAGGATCAGCAGTAGGCCGATCACTGTGCACGCCAGCCTCGGCTTCGTTGAGAACGGCCTTCCCGCGGCGGTCGCCGGGTGAGACGTGCGGGCTGAACGATGACGAGCGCCGTGCGGCGTCATGACTGGGCTCGGTAGACGTGGACCTGATAGCGCGTTGTCGTTCTTGTGCGGCCGTGGGTTGCGGTGACTATGAGCGTGTAGTCGCCGACGGGGACCGCCCGCAGGTCGCGCATCCGCAACTCAGTCGCCGTCTTGCTAACCGAGCCACGTCCGACCGCGTAGGCGACGTGTCCGCGCACCAGCGTAAGCGTCAGCTGCGAGAGGGTGGCTCCCGGTGCGAGCCGCTTGACGACGCACGTCGTCTTAGTCGGCGTCTTGTGGGCTCCGGTGGGCTTGACCTTCTTGGTCGTGCACACGACCTCAGCGGCCTGCCCGGCGGGGCCTTGCTTGCCTTCGGCGCCCGAGGGGCCAGCGGCTCCGGGCGGGCCCTGTGCGCCTGTGGTACCAGGAGCACCTTCTTTACCGGGCACGCCTTCCTTGCCCGCCATGCCTTCCTTACCGGCAGGCCCTTCTTTTCCGGGTATGCCTTCAGTGCTGCCGCCCTTCTGGTCTACGAAGTGCGTCGTGAGGGTAACCACATCGGAGTTCCCGTCGGTGAGCGTCCATGTCGCCGCGTAGCGTGTCCCAGCGGCGAGGTTCGTGAGCGTGGCGCCGCTGGCAGAGTTCGGGTTGCCGCTAGCCAGAATAGTTGCTCCGCCTCCGGTCGGTGCGGCGCTTAACCTCACGGGCGTTTCCCCGGAGTCGAGTTCCGCGAAGGCCGTCAAGCTCGACCCGAACACGTCTTCGCCGTCCATCGGCGAGGTGTAGGAGATCAGGGGTGGGGTAACTGTCGTGGAGCCGCCGCTCAGCTCGTCCTCCTGCGCTGCGGCCGCCGCGACTGGAGCGACGCCGTTAGTTGGGCAAACGCCGTCGCCGCCGAGCTCGCCGAACCACTGGCCGGGCTGGCACATCCCGCCCGTGACGGTCGCCGCCGTGCTGCCAAAGCTGAGGGTCTCCGTCTCGTTGACAGCGAGTTTAGAAACGTGCAGCGTGCTGAGCACGCGCCCGCCGGCGCCAGTGACCGACAGCGCGAGCTGGTCGCTTGCCTGCAGCGAGGTGAGCTGGAAGGTCGCGTCTTCTTCGCCGCTAGCGACGGTCGCCGGGTGGCTACCGATGCTCGCGCCGCCTCGATTCTGCGTGAGGGTGTAGCCGCCCGCGCTGAGGGGGCCGCAAGTCACGGCGAGCGTCCCAAGGTTCGCGGAGCACCGTGGCGCATCCGAGCCGTTGCCGGTGAAGACGTCGCCGACGCCCGGCAGCGGGGCGGGCACCGTAAGTTCGAGCGTCGAGCCGTTTTCTTCGGAGAAGGAGCTGGTGATCGTGACCGTATCGTTTGGTTCGAGCGACGGCGAAAACGCCAGTTCCTCGATTTCTTCGTCGCTTATGTCGGGGACACCCGTGACATTCGCCGTCCCGCCGCCTGCGTACGAGACCTGGGCTGTCAGAGCGGTGCATTTGACCCCGGAGACGTTCGCGCACAGCGCGCCACCGTTCGCGCCATTCGTGGCGATGCTCAAACCTTGATCGAAGAACGCAATGCTTGGCTTCGTTTCCGGGCTGCTCGCGTCGCCGTAAGACGCCTCCGCGGGCGCCGCTGTGCCGGTGTAATGGACCTTCACAACATCGAGGGCGTCGCTCGGTGCGTGCGCCGGCAGCGTCGCCGTCCATTCCCCGCTGGCGTTCGTCGTCGCTGCGGGGGACGTTTCGATGGTCGTTCCCGCTCTGACGAGCGAGACCGTCACGTCGACGCCGGCTTCCGCGGTGCCGATGTTGCCCGTGACGGCCGGCGAGTATCGCGTGATGCGGACCGTGGGACCAACCGCGAACGCCATTGTTGCGGACGTCAGCAATAGTGAGACAGCAATCGTCAACGCAGATGCGAAGCGGCGACTGCTGGTTACCAGATGCCTCTTATTATCGCGGAACCTCTGCACAGCCATCCTCTCTGTGTCGCCAAGCGGGGCGACGGTTTGGGTCTTATCGAGCGCATCGGTCCTCATGGCAGCCGAAACCTAGCCGAACCGGATAGTTCTGGCAGCCCGACTCCCGTGCCCGAACCAAACGGCTCATAGCGCACCGAACTTGCAGCATGGACCTGGCTGCGCAAACAACAAGCAACGAGTAAACGCAGCACGTGGGAGTCGAGAACCACGGAGCATAGCCGAGGGTTCAGGTGTGCGCATCAGCCAAACCCCACAGGTCGCCCTTGGCCGAGCGATCCGCCTGCGCCGGGAGGAGATCGGACTGACCCAGGAGGCACTTGCAGATGCCGCCGATCTCGACGCCACCTCGATCCGTGGCCTTGAGCGCGGAACATCCAACCCTACCTGGGACGTAGCCGACCGGGTCTCCCGCGCCCTGGGCCTGGCACTACACGAGCTCGCACAGATGGCCGCCGAGCTGGAGACCAAGGATCGATGACCAACCAACCAGCCCATACGCCGACGCGGCTGAGACGGCTGGGCTACCTTCCGTGAGGCGCGCGATGAGGTTCGTTTGGGGAATAGCATCGCGGCGCAATCTTGCCAGGCGCAATCTTGCCAAATAGACCAGTGCGCGCAAGAGTCGGGATGTGATGAGACGGCCGCCGGCGCTGCGGAGATAGGAGCACTCGGCTACTCTGCCCGCGTGTCGGGAGTCACAGCAAGCCTGGCTGACGAGACTGTTCCACAGGCCCACGGCAGCACGGCCGACATCGCCGCCGCAGCCATCGAGGCGCTTGCAGTGGCTGCGCTGCGCGTCGGGTTTGGGCTGATGACGATCGCGGCGGCGAGCGACAGCGTGTTCGCGCTGCTCGACGGAGACGGACTGCTGGCCGGCATCGAGGGCGCTGTCCTCACGGGTCTCGCTGTGGGCGGACTGCTGCGGCCGGCAACAGCGGCGCTGCTGTTGCGTCCACCTGGCCGAGTGGTGATTCTGGCCGGGCTGTTCGCCCTCGCCGGAGCATTCGACTGGGGCGTCCAGAGCCACTTCTCCGAGGTCGCACCGGCAATCGTGTGGATCGCCGTGATCGTCTCCTCGCCACCGTGGATCGTGGCCTGCGTTCTGGTCTCCGCAGCCGGCTATCTCATCGACCTTCTGCTAAAGGGCCATTCGCTCGCCTGGACACTGACCCCCACCGGACGGGGACTCGTGATCAACCAGTGGGTCGACCTCGTCGCGAACGCCGGCGCCGTGCTCGTGCTCGTCATGCTCCTGCGCCGGTTCACCGCCAGCGTACCCTCCAGTCTTGCGGCCGCGCGAGCCGGCGGACCAGCGACCACCCCGGCGCTGGCCGCAGCGGTGCGCACCGAACCCGTCGCGCTGCTGCCCCCTGCGGATGCCGCCTCGCTGATCACTCCGCTCACCGACGCCGAGCACAAGGTCCTCGCGCTGCTCGGGGATGGCCTGGTGCCCAAGCAGGCAGCGCTTGAGCTGTCGGTGACCCTGGCGACGATCCGCTCCCACATCGCCGCGGCCAAGCGCAAGACCGGAGCGCGCACGGTCGAGCAGCTCATCGGCATCTACGCCCCTAACGGCCCCTGGATCGACCTTTCTCTATGCCAAGCCCGGCCTTGACGGTCGGTTGGCGTGCGCCGGCCTCAACAATATGCAGAGTTCGATCCATCCCCACCACATTCAGCGCGATCATCGTGACCGATCCGACCTGACCCTCGGGCGCCCGCGGTTTGAGCCGCTGCTGGCCGGTGATGCCGAGCAGGCGGTCGACTTGCTCTCAAGGCTCACCGCACACGCCGACACACAGCCCGACACGGCAAGCCTAGCCGCGCTCGCCGACCAACTCGACCAGCTCATCGCCACCGCCAACCCCGAGCAAGCCAAGGAGCTGCTACGTCTCCTCATCAAGGACATCCGCGTCCACGACCAGCACACGATCATCCCCACCTACCGCGTGCCCGCGGCGGTTCGCACAATGCACGGAACAGTGGAGAGGGCAGAACGTTGCGCAAACCCTTGCTGCTGCGCGCGGAGCCGTTGAGCCCGATGTAGACCGCGGGCGACGCAGGCGTACCCGAGCAAGCAGTCAGGAAGATCAGGAAGGACGAACGCCTTCTGAATGAGGGCCAGGATCTCGTCGAGGTCCTGCGCCATCTCGAAATCTCGGAGCCGCGCCCGGTCTGCTCGGAGGATCAGTGTCTCGCTGTTCGCTTGGAATGGCGGCAATGCTCTCCGCCCAGCAGACGGAACTTCGCGGGCAGATTGAATGCGGGTACGGGAGCCAGCTCCCCGCCCCTGATGGCACGCGCCACTGTGGGGGAGTCAGGATAGGGACAGGGCGCCACGAACGTCGATAAGCTCGAACGGCGCCTCGGGCTAGAAGGCGGTGAGCAGGAGTCGTGTAAGGTTTTGGCGAGCTATGAGGAGATCTAGCCGTGCGGCGCAAGGGCGGCGCGGCAGCGGTGTGGGTCCCAGATGACTGTGAACCGGCAGACCGTTTTGGTCTGCGTCGAAAGGAGCCACGGACGTGCGTAAATCTCGACAAGTGCTTTTGTATTGGCTGAGCGCGGGCAGTCTGGCGATCGGCGTCATGGCGATCAACGTGAGCCTAGCCGCGGCGAAGCGGCCTGTGACCTGCTCGGGAACCTTCGAATCGCCCGGCCTGCTGGTCGGGACCTATACATCCAACGTCACCGTCGATGGCGTATGCGTCGTCAACGCGGGACCAGCGCTCGTCGAGGGCAACCTGACCTTGGCTCCAGGCGCGGCCCTGGCTGCTGCCTTCGCGCTCAACGACCACACCGGAAACGACAGCTCTAGCCTGACGGTGCAAGGCAATCTCCACGTCCAGCAGGGCGCTACCTTGTTCCTCGGATGCAATGCCCACTTCGCGTGCCTGGACGACCCCAACCCTGAAAACCCCACGCTCTCAAGCCCGGGCGCTGTGTCCGGCAACCTGAGCGAGCAACAGCCGCTGGGCGTCATCGTGCACGACAGCACGATCAACGGGAACGTGCAGGAGGTTGGCGGAGGCGGCGGCCTCACCTGCGAACCTAGCGGGATCTTCGCAAAGTTGGGGAACCCGGAACACCCCGGAACTCCCGTGTACAGCGACTACGAGGACAGCTCGATCCAAGGCAACCTCCAGGTGATCGGTCTCACCTCCTGCTGGCTTGGAGTCGCGCGCGTACAAGTCGGTGGCAACCTGAACATGCTCCACAACCAGCTCGCCGACCCCGATGCGATCGAGATCCTCGCCAACCAGATCAGTGGAAACCTGCTCTGCCAGCAGAACAGCCGAGTATGGGACAGCGCCGAGGAAAACTTCGAAAGCCTCTTCCCGCGCGTCCCACAACCCAACACCGTGAACGGGCACCGCATCGGCCAGTGCGCGCTCGCCAGTCCTACCACCGAAGGCGGTCCCTCCGGACCCGGCCCCTTCTGATATCGCGGGAGCGTCAAGCAGCGTCAGCCGCCGTCCGGCGGCTGACGCTGTAGCTTCTACCAGCCGACCCTAATCTTTGTTGCTTGCAGGGCTGGCCGGCGCGTGGAAGATGATCCTGCGGATCGTGGTTTCGGCGGTGAATCCGCTCTGGTCGCACTTCTTGGCCAGGGCAGCGATCTTGCCGTTCAGATGCACCCGGTCGCCCTTCGCGAGGTCGTCCAGACCGACGCTACCGTCGTTGTTCGCGTCCGGGAGGCCGAACGTCACGTGGACGTTCATGACCTTGTAGATGACCGTTTTGCCCTTGTCGGCGGCTGCGTGATGGTTGGTGCGCATGACTTCGACTTCCACTTCGCCGCTGTAGGTGCCGTCGGCATTCTTCGTCAGCGTCTGCTTCACGAGCGTGCCGCGCGCGACGTAGCCGACCTTGTGCGACTGACCGGGGTGGCTGGACTTGCCTTTTCCTTTGCCTTTGTCACCGGGATTGGAGCCGTTGGAGCCCTGGTTGTCGTTGGAGCCGCTCGACCCCTTGTCGCCTTTGTTGGCGTGCGAGTTGCGATTGGCGCTGCCCGGGTTGTTGGTGTTGTTGGGCGTCGTGCTCGGTGGCCCGACGGGAGTTGTGCTCGGCGCGTGGGCCGTACCCGGGTTGGACGGCGCCCGGCTCGGCAGCGCCCATGCCGGAGTGCTCATCAGAGCCGCGGCCGATGCGGCGAGCAGAGTCTTGCGGACGATCATTCGATGCCTCCTTGGGTGGGGCTTGCTCATGTCGCTTGAACTTTTCCGGGGCGAGCGGCTTGCGTCTGCGCCGTGAGCCCCATTCCATTGGTGAAACGCTCCTCGCAAGCGAAGGTCAGGTGCTACCGCTCGATCTATTTGACCGGCGGTGGACCTGGGGTGAGTATCTGTCCGTGAGCTGCGCCTGCTCGCCCAGCTCCGCTCGACGTACCGCCGGGCCGATCTTCGTGGGGCTGGGGCGCTTCGTGGGGCTGGGGCACGTGAGCTCCCTGACCGGCACCTTTGCTGTTCGCGCCGGACGGCTCGGTGGGCTTTCCGCCATGCGAGCCTCGGGGCTGTGGCGAGCTCGACGGATGAGCAGACTTCGGGGCGTAATGACGGGCGTGCGCGGATGGCTTCGGTGAAGACCCGCCGTGCGCGTGACGTTGGCCGCGACTCGCGGTCCTGTGGGGGGCGCTGCTCCCCGTGCCGTGAGATCCGACGGTCTTGGCGCTGTGCGAATGTCCCGGCGCGCGACCCGCGCTGGACCGCGCCCCGCCCGACGCCGGCGCCTGTCCGGGTGCTGCTTCAGGGCCACTGATCGACCCGGAGCCCGCTGGCGAGCGGCCTCTCGTCGAGGCGCCCGGCGAGGTGCTCGACGTCGAGGAGCGGGAGCGCGCGGCTCGCTTGGCGGCCGCGCCGGAGCTCACGAGCGTCTCCGTGTCGTTCGAACCCGCGTGATTTCGCCCGGACGCGGAGATCGCGTTTGGGGACCGGTGCGCGCTCCCTCCGTTGCCGGCCATCAAGTGGAGCGTCCCGGCGGTTGCCGCCGCCATCACGGCGACACCAGCGAGCCCCTTGGCCACGAGCGACGCCGCGACATGGCCGCCGAGCACGGATCCGGCAGTCGCGCTCGCGCCGGCGGCGTGAGCGCCGCCGCCCCCATGGGCTAGCAGTCGGGTCAGCGTGGCGCTCGCCACGGCCGCTGGCAGCGGGGGCGCGAGAGCGCGCAGGTCGGCGCTGCGCGTCTCGATCAACGCGCGGAAGTCTCGGCAGCCCGCGTCCGCGCAGCACACGTCCATCGCGCTCGGAGATCGCGCGGCGCACCGCCTCACACTCCATCGCGCGTCCCTTCGCGAACTCGTGCAGCGAGCTGCGCGCCTCGAACAGCGTCTGCTTGGCCGCGCCGGTCGAAACGGACAGCGCGCCGGCGATCTCCTCGATCGAAAGGCCGCTCAGCTCCCGCATGAGCAGCGCCGCGCGCTGGCGCTCCGGGAGCGCCTGCAGGTCGGCGAGCAGGATGCACAGGCGTTCCCGCTCCTCCGCCGTCCGCTCGACATCGCTGTCCAGCGACTCGTGCACGTCCACGAGCTGATCCTCCTGGGGGCGTCGCCGCAAGATCGAGATGGCCTCGTTGTGAGCGATCCGGAACAACCAGGGTCGCACCGCGAGGTCGCGCTCGGACGCACACAACGCCATGTAGGCGCGGGCCATCGCGCTTTGCAGCGCATCCTGGGCGTCGTGGTCGTTGCGAACGATCGAGCGGCAGTAGCGGTAGATCGCCTGGTGATGGCGCTCGTAGAGAGTCGTGAAAGCTCGCGCGTCGCCACGGCCGGCGAGCTTCGCAAGCCGCTCGTCGCTCAGCAGCCGCTCCGCGAGCGGCAGTCCCGATGCTCCATGGATGGGGAGCGCGATATCGCTCATGCCTCACACATCGACAACGCAAACCGACACCAAGAGGTTAGGCACTAGGAACAGACTCGACATGTTCCGCTTGCCGCCGCACCCCCCTTGGCCGCGCGCGAGGGCGCGGCCAATCGAGCGTGGCATCGCCGGTGAGCGTGTCGACTCCCTTGTGCGCTGGCGTTTCCCCCGCGTAGATCCACTTTTCGCGGATCTATGCGGGAGTCCCAACCAGTGGAGACGGTGGGAATCGAACCCACGTCCGCAATCGCGTGATGAGGCGGCTTCTACGAGCGTAGCCGGCGCTCTGATCTCGTCCCCCGCTCGCCTCGCCGGCGGGGTCGTGGGGGACCAGCTCCCTGAAGGTGTCCCCGGGTCGGCGGGAGCGGGCCTCGCCGGGTTAGCCTGCTGTCTGATCCCGGTGATCCCCGCCGCAGGCTAACGGGGGCCGAGACCTCAGGCCTGGTGTTTAATCAGGCCGCGAGGGCGTACTCGTGTGAGTCCGCACTTATGGTTTTCCCGGGTGTTTTACGAGGCCTCCCGGGACCTCGGCTCGCCACCACCCCCACGAACCGACCGCGTCGAAGCCTGTCGTCCCCGGGGATGCTCTTACCTCTCCAGTGTAGCGCGAGCAGACCTTGGGCCATCGAAAGGCCAGGAGACTCTAGGGCCATCGATCTCGAACCTTGGCCAGTGCTCGGCGATGGCTCTCCGGCACCCCTGCGGCGGCTCATCAAACGAAAGCGACGCGGGCGAGCCACCCTTGAGGAACCCTTCCCGTCTGACCCTAGAGCCCTTCGGTTCAGGTGGCGCGGCCTCACACCTCGGTGGCCTCGCTCTTTGGCGGCTCGTTCCGCGTCTGCAATCCAATGTACGCCTCCCCCGCCAGGATTGCAAGACCTTTTTTGGCTTCTTTGCGCACCCTCCGGAAAAAACGCCCACACCCCCTCCAGAAGCCGTTCTTAGGACCCACTTATCGCGGGTGTCACAATGGAGATGCCATGGATGAAGCACCCATCGTGTCCGCCGCCTTTCCGACGCTTGGCGCCTACCCCTCGCACAGCGCCACCCCCCCGGCCAGCGCGGGGCCCCCGCCCGCGGTTCCGGGCGCGAGCACCATCGCGGACGGCAACGCCGAGGCTCATGGTCACGCAGTTGTCCAGGGCGCCACCGCCGCGCCCGGCGCCGTCGTGAATGGCCGCGCCCACGTCGAGGGCGAGCCCTTCGGGACCCAGCGCCGCGGGCTGGGCAAGCGCATCGGCAGCGTGCTCGCCGCCATCGTCGCCGGGGTCGCCAAGTTCGGCGCCGCCCTCAAGGCCCTGCTCGTCGCCCTCCCCAACGTCAAGCTTCTCACCACCGCCGGCACCGCCCTCATCTCCGTCGCCGCCTACAGCCTCTTCTGGGGCTGGGAGTTCGCCGCCGGCTTCGTGGTGCTCCTGTTCGTGCACGAGATGGGCCACGTGATCGCGTTGCGCCGCGAGGGGATCAGGGCCTCCGCCCCCATGTTCGTGCCCTTCCTGGGCGCCCTCATCACCGCCAAGTCCCTTGGGGACAACGCCCTCGCCGAGGCCCGCGTCGGGCTCGCGGGGCCCGTGCTCGGCAGCCTTGGCGCCGCCGCGGTCGCCGTCGCCGGGGCCCTCCTGCACTCCGACCTCCTGCTCGCCCTTGCCTACCTCGGCTTCTTCCTCAACCTCTTCAACCTCCTCCCCGTCGTCCCCCTCGACGGCGGGCGCGCCATGGCCGCCATGGCCCCTTGGATGTGGTTCCTTGGCTTCGGCGCCCTCGTCGCCATGGTGTTCGTGTTCCCCAACCCCATCCTCTTCATCATCGTGCTCTTCGGCGGCATGGAGACCTGGCGGCGCTGGAAGCTGCGCGGCACCCGCTCCCTGGAGCAGGCCGCCTACTACCGCGTCGCCCCCCGCCACCGCCTGATCGTCGGCGCCGTCTACATCGGGCTGATCCTCGCCCTCATCTTCGGGATGTCCGAGACCCACATCCTCACCAGCGCCGGCCACAGCTTCCGCAGCATCTAGCCACCGCCCCCTCCGTCCAGCCCTCGCGGGCCGGCCTGCTCAGCGTCTGGCTCGGGTCACCCTTTCGAGATCCCGCTTGACCTCCCGCTCGCGGATCGCCTCGCGCTTGTCGTACAGGTCCTTGCCCCGCCCCAGCGCGATCTCCACCTTCGCCCTCCCGTCTCTGAAGTAGATCCGCGTGGGCACCAGCGTCAGGCCCCGCTCTTTCACCCGCGCCTCCAGCCGCTCGATCTCCCCCCGGTGCGCCAGCAGCTTGCGGTCGCGCTCCGGCTCGTGGTTCTCCCGCGCCGCGGGCCCGTACGGGGGGATGTGCACCCCGTGCAGCCACAGCTCCCCCCCACGGATCGCCACGTAACCCTCTTTCAGCTGCGCCCCCGACGCCCGCAGCGCCTTCACCTCCGTACCCCCCAGCACGATCCCGCACTCCAGCCGCTCCAGCAGCTCGTAGCGGTAGGACGCGTAGCGGTTGCTCGCCACGTCCCCCGCCCCCACCTTGCGCTTGGCGCCCTTGCCCTTGGCCATCGTTTGAGCCTAGCCCGCGGCCGCTTCCTCGGCCGGCGCCAGGTCTACCCGGCCCCGCCGCGGATCCACGCGCCCCACGCGCACGGCGATCGGGTCCCCCAGTCGCAGCACCCTGCCCGAGCGCTCCCCCCGCAGGATCGTGCCCTGCTCGTTCAGTTGCCACCACTCCCGGCCCTCCCGTGCCCGGCCCGCCCCGTTCCCGCGCGCCGCCACGTGGGAGGCTGCGCTCGGCCGCCCCCCGCGCCCAGTCCCCAACCCTGCCCCCGCCCTCCGGGCGGGGGCACCATCCCCAGAATCCCTCGCGGGGGGGCGGGCATCGCTGGGTGGGCGGGAATCGATTCCCGCCGCCGCCCCCAGGCGGCGCACGGGCAGCATCCCCTCGTATCGGTATCCCCCCCACGCCCCCTCCGCGGCGGGGCGATCGAACGCCACGAACGCCCCCGCCCCGATTAGGCCCACCACCTCGCCCGCGAACGTCTGCTCCCAGCCCCCCTCCAGCAGCTCCCGCTCCAGCGCGAAGCACCGCGCCACGTCGTCCCCGTCGCGCTCGATCTCCATCGCCCCCCGCTCCCGCTCCGAGGTCCACTCCCCCAGCGCCTCCAGCGCGCTCGCCCGCGGCGGGCGCTCCGGGCCGCCCAGTGTGGAGAGCAGCGCCCGGTGGCACACCAGATCGGGGTAGCGGCGGATAGGGGAGGTGAAGTGGCAGTAGCGCCCCGACCCCAGGCCCGCGTGGCCGAGGTTGCGCGGGGAGTAGTACGCCTGCTGCAGCGAGCGCAGCACCAGTGTGGTCAACGCCTGTCTGCCCCCCGACGGGGTCGCCGCCGGGTCACCCTTGCGCGCCCTCGCCATTGTGCGCTGCACGTGCTCCTCCACCAGCCGCGATATCTCCCCCACCAGCTCCCCCGCCCGCGACCGTGACATCTGCTCCGGCACCGGCGGCGTCGACACTCCCAGCGAGGCCAGCTGGTCCACCAATCGCTCCACGCTTGCCACCTGCGGGCGCTCGTGCACCCTGTACAGGCACGGCGTCCCGCGTTGCTCCAGGTGCTCCGCCACCGCCTCGTTCGCGGCGATCATCAGCTGCTCGATCAGGCCGTGGGACTCCGTCTGCGCGCTGCTTCTGATCTCCGCCACGTTGCCCTCCCCGTCGAAGGAGAACTCCGGCTCCGAGGACTCCACCGTCAGCGCGCTCCCCCGCCGCGCCCGCGCCCGCGCCAGCCCCGCCGCCGCCTCCCGCGCCGCCGCCAGCGGCTCCCCCCACGGCGCCCTCGCCGCCTCCCTGCCCGCGAAGATCGCATCCACCCTGTCGTAGTCCAGGCGTTCGTCCGAGCGGATCACAGTGCGCTGGAACCTCCTCCCCCGCACCTGCTCCCCGTGGATCTCCAGCTCCACCGTCACCGCCGCCCTCTCGTGGCCCGGCAGCAGCGAGCACGCCTCGTTCGACAACGCCCTGGGAAGCATCGGTTCCACCGCCCCCGGCACGTACACGCTGGTGCCCCGCTCCCGCGCCTCCACGTCCACCGCCGACCCCTCCCGCACATACGCGCTCACGTCCGCGATGTGCACCCACACCCGCACCCCCCCACCCTCCATCCGCTCCGCCGAGATCGCATCGTCGAAGTCCCGCGCCGCCGTTGGGTCGATCGTGAACGTCGGCAGGTCCCGCAGGTCGACGCGCGCCGGCCCCCCGCCACTGCCTCCGCGTTGCAGGCCACGCTCCGCCGCCCTGCGCGCCTCCCGCTCCACCGCCTCCTCGAAGCGCCGCTCGAGGCCCCGCTCGCGCATCAGCCGCTCGATCGCCTCCCGCGCGCTTTCCCGCTGCTGGGGGGGCCACACCACGCGCGCTCCCCGGGACCCGCGTCCGCGCCTGCCTCCCCCTCCGGCGAACCCCTTTCCGCCGCGACCGGCACCGGCCCGACCGCCCCCGCCGCCGCCAGGTGGCCCTCCCCTGCTCGGGGGTCCACCGCCACGGGCGCCTCCTCCCCGCCCGCCCCGGGGAGGACCCGTCATCTGACCTTGGCGGCGAGCGTGCGCAGCGCCACCGCCAGGCCGCTGGGGCCGTCCACCCCGTGGAGCACCCGCACTTCTGGGGTCAGCCCCGCCCCCTCGCGCACGCCGCCCCCGCCGAGGTTGTGCCCGTTGGGGGTGAAGTACTCCCCAACCGTGATGTCCA
>DATMPY010000019.1:0-3448 GCA_035566955.1 Solirubrobacteraceae bacterium
CCCTACGGGTGTGCCTGTTCGAGGCGGGCGAGGATGCGGTGGGGCTGGTGGCGGCTGACGAGGCCGGTGGGCTGGTCGCGTCGGTCGCTTCGCTGGTTATGCGCGAGCTGCCGGCGGCCCACTTGGATGCGGCTCGGGGCAGCCGCGAGGATTCGCTGTTCGCCTTGCGGTGGAGCGTGATCTCCTCGGTCTCGCTTGCTTCGCCCTCAGTGGGGGATGTGGTGGTGCTGGGCGAGGAGCGCTGCGCACTCGCCGAATCGCTGCGCGGCGCTGGGGCCGCGGTTGCGGTGTACGGAGTTCCCCGGGCGTTGGGTGACGCTGTCGGCGGGGGCGGCGTGGCGCCCACGGTGGTGTTCGCGGCCGTGGGGGCTTCAGCCGAGGGCGATGCTGGCTTCGGCGGGTTGGCTGTGACTCACGGGACCGCGCATCGGGTGCTTGGATTGGTGCAGGAGTGGCTCTCCGACGAGCGCTTGGCTGGCTTGCGATTGGTTTTGGTCACGCGGGGCGCGGTCGCGGCGAGCCCGGGGGACCTGGTGGCCGATCTCGCCGGCGCGCCGGTGTGGGGTCTGGTGCGCTCGGCGCAGTCGGAGCATCCCGAGCGATTCGTACTCGTAGATGTGGATGGGGACGAGGCCTCCTGGGCTGAGCTGCCTGGGGCGCTGGCGCTGGGTGAGCCGCAGCTGGCGATCAGGGAGGGCATCATCTTGATACCCCGGCTCGCGCCGGTTGACCGTCTCGCCCCTGAGGCTGGGCTCGCGGAGGGCGCTGCGGGGGCGTTCGACTCCCACGGCACGGTCCTGATCACCGGCGGCACGGGCGCCCTGGGCGCGCTGCTGGCCCGGCATCTGGTGGCCCGCCACGGCGTGCGCGAGCTGCTGTTGGCCAGCCGCCGGGGAGCTGAGGCTGCGGGGGCCCCTGAGCTTCAGGCGGAGCTGGAGGCGCTGGGGGCAGGCGTCACGATCGCCGCGTGCGACGTGTCAGACCGTGAGCGCCTGAAGCTCCTGCTCGACTCGGTTCCCGAGGATCGCCCGCTCAGCGGGGTGGTGCACGCAGCGGGGGTCCGCGACGACGGGGTGATCGGCTCCCTTACCGCCGCGCGTCTGGACGGGGTGCTCGCGGCGAAGGCGGACGCGGCGTGGCACCTGCATGAGTTGACCGAGCACCGCGACCTGCGGGCGTTCGTGCTCTTCTCCTCCGCGGCAGGCACGATCGGCGGCCCGGGCCAGGGCAATTACGCGGCGGCGAACGCATTCTTGGACGGGTTGGCGGCGCATCGCCGTGCCCGGGGGCTGGCGGGTGTCTCGCTGGCGTGGGGGCTGTGGGAGCAGGCGAGCGGCATCACCGAGGGCCTGAGCGCGGCGGATCTGGCGCGGATCGGCCGTTTGGGGCTGCACGCGCTCGCCTCCGAGCAGGGCCTCGAACTGTTCGACGCCGCCCTTGGCGCGGGCGAGGCATTCATGCTCCCGGCTTCCCTGGATCTGCGGGCGTTGCGCGCCCAGGCGCGGGTGGGAGCGCTCCCGGCGGTGCTCGCCGGCGTGGTGCGCGCGCCGGTGCGTCGCGCGAGCGAGCAGGGGGTCTCGCTGGCCCGGCGCCTGGAGGCGACGCCCGAGGCCGAGCGCGAGGGAGCGATGCTGGATCTCGTCCTCGCCCAGATCGCCGCCGTGCTTGGCTCTGCGCAGGCGATCGACCCATGGCGGGCGTTCAAGGGGACGGGCTTCGACTCGCTCACCGCGGTCGAGCTGCGCAACCGCCTGAATACGGTGACCGGCCTGCGTCTGCCCGCCACGCTGATCTTCGACTACCCCACCCCCGCTGCGGTGGCGGGATATCTGCTGAGCGCGATCACCGGCAGGCAGGCCAAGGCCGCCACGTCGCGGGTCACCCGGGCGGCGCTCGACGAGCCGTTTGCGATTGTGGGGATGAGCTGCCGCTATCCCGGCGGGGTCTCTTCCCCAGAGGACCTGTGGCGGCTCGTGGCAGCGGGCGGCGACGGAATTTCGGCTTTCCCCGTGGATCGTGGTTGGGATGTGGAGGGTCTGTATGACCCAGATCCGGAGCATCGGGGGACGAGTTATGCGCGTGAGGGTGGTTTTCTCCATGACGCTGGGGAGTTCGACGCTGGGTTCTTTGGGATCGGTCCGCGGGAGGCGTTGGCGATGGATCCGCAGCAGCGGATGTTGTTGGAGGCGGCGTGGGAGGCGATCGAGGATGGGGGTATCGATCCGGTGTCGCTGCGTGGCAGTCAGACGGGGGTGTTCGCGGGTTTGATGTATCACGACTATGGCTCGGGCGAGAGTGGTGCGGTTCCCGAGGCGGTGGTGGATTATTTGGGTACGGGTGTTTCGGGGAGTGTGTTCTCGGGGCGGGTGGCGTATACGTTTGGCTTGGAGGGCCCGGCGGTGACGGTGGATACGGCGTGCTCGTCGTCGCTGGTGGCGTTGCATCTGGCGTGTCAGGCGCTGCGCGCGGGGGAGTGTGAGCTGGCGCTGGCGGGCGGCGTGACGGTGATGGCGACGCCCGGGGTATTCGTGGGATTCAGCCGTCAGCGCGGCCTCGCGGCTGACGGCCGGTGCAAGTCGTTCGCGGATACGGCCGACGGTGTGGGCTGGGGTGAGGGTGTGGGGGTGGTGCTGTTGGAGCGTCTGTCCGATGCGCGGCGCAACGGCCGCCGGGTGTTGGGATTGGTGCGGGGTAGCGCGGTGAATCAGGATGGTGCGAGCAATGGGTTGACGGCGCCGAATGGTCCTTCGCAGCAGCGGGTGATCGCCAGGGCGCTGGCGAGCGCGGGCCTGGCGGCGGCGCAGGTGGATGCGGTGGAGGCGCATGGTACGGGCACCACTTTGGGTGACCCGATTGAGGCGCAGGCGTTGATTGCCACGTATGGGCAGGGGCGCCCGGAGGGGCGGCCGTTGTGGCTGGGGTCGGTGAAGTCGAATATCGGTCATACGCAGGCAGCGGCGGGTGTGGCGGGTGTGATCAAGATGGTCCAGGCGATGCGCCATGGGGTGCTGCCAAAGACGCTGCACGTCGATGCGCCCTCGGGTCAGGTGGATTGGTCGGCGGGCGCGGTGGAGCTTTTGACCGAGCGGACACCGTGGGAGAGGGGCGGGGAGCCACGCCGGGCGGGGGTCTCCTCGTTTGGGATCAGCGGCACCAACGCGCACGTGATCCTCGAGGAGGCCCCGGTGACTGTGAATGGGTTTTCCTCCAGTGGATCCGCCCCGAACCCCGATTCCGCTGCGGTGGCTGGCGACGGTGCGGTGGCGGGAGGGAGCGTACTGGCTGGTGGAGTGGTGCCGTGGGTGCTCTCGGGTAAGACGCAGGGAGCATTGCGTGGCCAGGCTGGACGGCTGCGGGAGTTTGTTGAAAGCTCGCCGGGGCTGGACACGGGTGATGTGGGGTGTTCACTGCTGGGGCGGTCGGTGTTCGGGCACCGCGCGGTGGTGGT
>DATMPY010000020.1:0-3190 GCA_035566955.1 Solirubrobacteraceae bacterium
CCCTGTAGCCCCCCTCCGGGATCTCCTCCCCCCGCGCCACCGCCCCGAGCGACTCCCCCAGCTTGCGCACCTGCGAGCCCGCGTCGTTCACGTAAAACTCCCGCCCCACCGCGTGGCCCTCCAGCGTCAGCAGCCGCGCCAGCGCGTCCCCGTAGGCCGCGTTGCGCGCGTGGCCCACGTGCATCGGGCCCGTCGGGTTCGCGCTCACGAACTCCACCAGGATCTTTTCCCCTCGCCCGCCCGTCCCACCGCCGAAGGACTCCCCCGCCGCCAGCACCGCCCCCAATGCCCTGTCGTGCCACCCATCCCCCAGGAACAGGTTCACGAAGCCCGGGCCCGCCACCTCGAAGCGCTCCAGATCCTCCCCCAGCCGCCGACCCAGCTCGGCTCCCAGCCGCTCCCCCACCTCGCGCGGGGGTGCCCCCAACGTCGATGCCAGCAGCAGCGCCGCGTTCGTCGAATAGTCCCCGAAGTCCGCCCTCCGGGGGTGCTGCAGCGCGATCCCCTCCGGCGCCCCCCCGTTCGCGAGCTCCGCCGCCGCCTCGAGCACCGCCTCCCGCAGATCGTCCAGCGGGGTCCCCCGCCCGGTTACCACGGGTTGGTGTGGGTGTGGTCGGTCATCGGTAGTGGTCGGTCATCGGTAGTGGTCGGTGCAGCCCGCCGCGCCCTCCCCGACTGTCGCGGCGCTGGCTTGGGAGCAGTCGGCCATCTCGGCGAGGAGCAGCCGGGCAGTCATCTCGGCGTGGGAGTAGTCGGGTAGTCATCTCAGTAGTGGTAGCGCGACCAGGGGGTGGGCATGGGCGCGGTCAACGGGTGGGAGTAGTCGGGTAGTCATCTCAGTAGTGGTAGGGCTCGCCCGCCAGAATCTTATGCGCCCGGTAGAGCTGCTCGAGCAGAACGACCCACGCGAGCTGGTGCGGGAGCGTCAGCTTGCCCAGTGAGAGGCGGTGGTCCACCCGCTCGAGCGCGGGCGGGCCGAACGGCCCCCCGATCACGAACGCCACGTCGCGGGCCGCCTGGCGGCGCTCATCCATGAAGGCGCTGAACGCGAGGCTGTCGTAGGAATGCCCCTCCGCCGCCAGCAGCGACACGAACGCCTCGCCTGGAATCCTCCGCCAGACCGCCTCCGCGTCGCGGACCTCGATCAGCTCCACCCGCGCATAGCGGGAGAGCAGCCGCCCGTAGTGGGCCACGTCATCGGCGAACGGCGCCCGCACCCGACACTCCCCCACAACGATCAACCGCACAGGTTGCGATACTAGTCCCGTGAACCACGACGACCTAGGCGCCGAGCGCCATATCAACATCCAACTCTGCAACGGGAGGGGGTCAGGCCCCCCTTCCGACCTCCCCCCAGCCGACCTCCCCACAGCAGGGCTCCCTCACAGCATCACGAGTTCCCGCTACCCAGAAAGGGCTAGCCCGTGAACGACGACGACCCAGGCGCCGAGCGCCATATCAACATCCATCTCTCCCCCGAGGTCATGGGGGGCGTGTACGCCAACTTCGCCAACGTCAGCCACTCCGACTACGAGTTCACCGTGACCTTCGCCCGCGTCGACCACGAGGTCGAGGCCGACGAAGTTCCCGGCGTGGTCGTCTCCCGCGTGAACCTCTCCCCCCGCTTCATGCGCGAGCTGATCGACGCCATGGAGGACAACTACTCCAAGTGGCGCACCCGCGAGGGCATCAAGAACCTGCCCGAGTACGGCGGCGGCGAAGGCGACGACGACGAGCACGAGTAAGAGCCCCAGAGAGCTCTCGTAGCGCTATAGTATTAGCCTGCTGAGTAGGCGGTATGCAAGAGACCGCACGTGGGGAGAGTCCGGACGTTGATATATAAAATATGAGCTGCGTATATCGATAGTTATACGCTGCTCAAAAAATATATATTCATCTCCAGGCCCCCCTCCCCCCATCTCCACTCCCCCCCGCCAAGCGTCCCCAATCTTTGTCGGCCCGCGCGTGGATCCAGCCTCGGGGTGCGGTGTGCCTACCCTGCAACGATGAAGGTCGCGATCGTCTCCGACATCCACGGCAACCGCCACGCCTTCGAGGCCGTACTGGAGGCCGTCGCCGCGGGCGACGCTGACGAGCTTTGGTGCCTCGGCGACCTCGTCGGCTACGGGGCCGACCCCGAGGCGTGCGTGGAGCTCGCCCGCGAGCATGCCGCGGTCTGTCTTGCCGGCAACCACGACCTCGCCGTCATCGGGGAGATCCCCCTCAAGGACTTCTCCCGCGGGGCCAGCCTCTCGGTGCAGTGGACCCAAGAGGTGATGAGCCCCCGCAGCCTCGCCTTCCTCGCCACCCTCCGCCCCCAGGGACAGGAGGGGCAGGTGGGCCTCTACCACGCGAGCCCCCGTGACCCCGTGTGGGAGTACGTGCTGTCCACCCTGCTCGCCGAGCTCTGCCTGGACCGCCAGACCCAGCGGGTTGGCCTGATCGGCCACTCCCACGTCGCCTCCTCCTTCGTGCGCCGCGACGGAGAGCTCGCCACCGGGGGGCCATGCCGCGATGGGGTCGAGCTCGACGTCTCCCACGGCGAATGGCTGCTCAACCCGGGCAGCGTGGGCCAGCCCCGCGACGGGGACCCCCGCGCCGCCTGGCTCCTACTCGACCTCGACACGTGGAGCGCCTCCTACCGGCGCACCCCCTACGACGTGGCTGGCGCCGCCGCCGCCATCCGCGCCGCTCGGCTACCCGACTCGCTCGCCGAGCGGCTGGAGTACGGTCAGTGAGCGTGCCCAACCTCCTCCGCCTCCTCACCGCCCTCCTGCTCGGGGCGGGAGCAGCTGTGCTCGTCTCCTGCGGAAGCTCCGGGGCGGGGCTGATCCCCTCCGAAAGCGCGGGGCCCCTGGAGAGCGACTTCCAGGCCATCGCCAGTGCCGCGCGGACGGGCAACGGCAATTGCTCACCCACTGAAATCGCCATTCACAACGCCGAAAGCAACTTCCACGCGCTCCCCAGGTCGATCGACGCCGGACTGCGCCTGCGGCTGAGCGAAGGCATCACCCACCTGAGCGAACGCGCCCTGGTGCTCTGCGCCCAGCCCCTGAGTCAGACCACCACCGGCGAAGCGAGCACCCCCACGAAGACCGCACCCTCCACCACGACCAAAACCCAGACCCAGACCACCTCCACCGGCACCACCCAGACCACGCCCACCACGAGCACCACCGAAACCGGCCCC
>DATMPY010000021.1:0-5642 GCA_035566955.1 Solirubrobacteraceae bacterium
CACCACCTTGCCATCCCACGGGCCCCCCGGCCGGGGCCCGTCCGCCGTCCCCGGGCTCCGCTGCGTCGAGGAGGAGCCCGCGCCCGCCGCCCCGTCCGTCATCGCGCGCAGATGGCGCATCCCCTCCTTGATCCCCACCGCATACCCCACCGACGTGGACGCGTGGCCCGCCCCCATGATGTCGTGGGGGGACTCCCCCAACGAGCAGAACGGTGCCAGGCCCCCGTATTGGCGGATCGTGTGCAGCTGATCGCGGCGGCCCGTGAGGATCTTGTGCGGATACGCCTGGTGGCCCACATCCCACAGGATCTTGTCCCGCGGGGAGTGCAGCAGCGAGTGCAGCGCCACCGCCAGCTCGCACGTCCCCAGGTTCGCCCCGAAGTGCCCCCCGATCTCCCCCACCGTGTCGATGATGTGCTCCCGCACCTCCTGCGCCAGCTGCTGGAGCTCCTCCTCGGAGAGGCCGTGCAGGTCCTCGGGACCCTCCACCCGGCTCAGCAGGGGCCGTTTGGGGCCCGCCCGCCCCGTTTCGCCGTCGTGCTCGCTGGTCTGGTCGCTCATGAGGTGCGGGTGTAGATGAAGTCCGTGATCCGCTCCAGCTCCCCCGTGTCCCGCGGCGGGTGGGCCGGCTCCAGCCCTGCACGCGTTGCCTCCGCCAGAGCCGCCCTTGCCATCCGGTGGGACTCTCCGGCCAGATCCTTCGCTTGGTCGATTCCGAACTCGCTCACATACGTGCGCTTGCCGTGACGCTCATCGCTTCCCCGGGGCTTGCCGAGCGCGTCCTCGGTCCCGGTCACGTCGAGTATGTCATCCACGATCTGAAACAGCACGCCAAGCTCGGCGGCGAAGCGGCTGAACGCCATTGTCGCAGGTCCGTCCACCCCTCCCAACCTCAGCACGCACAGCACCGACGCCCCGATCAGCCGGCCCGTCTTCAGCTCGTGCAGACGCCGCAGGCCCTCCGCGCCGCGCGGGGCCGTGTCGCGCATGTCCACGTACTGGCCCCCCACCATCCCCGCCGGCCCCGTCGCCCCCGCCAGCTCGGCCGCCGCCGCCAGCACCAACTCCGCCGGCGCGCGCAGCTCCGTGAGCAGGTGGCGGAACGCCTCCGCGTACAGCCCATCCCCCGCCAGGATCGCCACGTCCTCCCCGAACGCCACGTGGCACGTCGGCTGGCCCCGGCGCAGCGCGTCGTCGTCCATCGCGGGCAGGTCGTCGTGGATCAGCGAGTAGGTGTGGATCAACTCCAGCGCCCCCGCCAGCGGCAGAATCGCCGTGCGCTCCAAGCCCACTGCCCGGGCCGTCGCCAGCGCCAGCACCGGGCGGATCCGCTTGCCCCCCGCCAGCAGCGAGTAGCGCATCGCCTCATCCAGGCCCGCCGTCAGCGGCTCCTCGGAGAAGCGCATCCCCTCCAGATAGCGCTCCACCTCCACCCGCAGGTGCTCCGGATAGGACGCCTCCTGAGCCGCTCCCGCGCCCACTACAGCAGTGAGTCCTGGCCCGGCGGTTGATCCGGTCCCGCCCACTCCTGCGCGCGCGAACGGCGCTCGAGCTCCGCCCCGGCGCGATTGGCAAGCGCCGCGCACTCGTCCACCAGCGTCGCCGCCGCGTCCGTCGAGAGCTCCCCCGAGCGCAGCTGCTCCGCCGCCCGTTCCAGACGGCCGATCAGATCCTCCAGGGGGTCCAGCGGGTCCGCGGCGCCGGACGCCTCCGCACCGACCCCCCGCTCAGCGGACGCCGGCGGGGCCTCCGGGAAATCGCTCGGATCATCGCTTGGGGTCGTGGCGTCGCTCATGAGATCGGGGCATTCTCCCGCACCTCGCGCAGCACCGCCGCCAGCACCCCGTTGACGAACCCCGGGGCATCCGCCCCGCAGAACACCTTTGCGCTCTGCACCGCTTCCTCGATCGCCCCCTCCGGCGGGATCTGGGTGTCGCCCGGGGCCACGTCCGGGTGCAGCATCTCGATCAGCGCCACCCGCAGGATGCTGCGCTCCAGCGGCTGGATGCGCTGCACCGACCACCCATGCGCGTGGCGATCGATCACCTCGTCCAGCTCTCCCGCCCGGTCCACCGCCGCGTGCGCCAGCGCGCGCGTCAGCAGCGAGGACCCCGGCGGCAGCGTGCGCCCGAGCTCACGACCCGTCAGGTCGTGCTGGTAGAGCGCGAACACCGCCGCCCGCCGCTGCTCGGAGCGGCGCACGCTAACCGCCCACGCCGTGGGGCTCGGGCACGGGCGCATGGGGCGCCCGACCCGCCGGGTCGGGCAACGACCCCGCTCCGTGGCGCTTCGGCCACCCCGGGTAGGGTCCCGGGCCCCCCGGTCGCTCAGGCGCGGGAGACATACTCGCCCGAGCGCGTGTCCACCCGCACCCGCTCGCCCACGTTGACGAACAGGGGGACCTGGATCGTGGCGCCCGTCTCCAGCGTCGCCGGCTTGGTGCCGCCCCCCGAGGCCGTGTCCCCGCGCAAGCCCGGCTCGGTTTCCGCCACCTCGAGGTCCACCGCGCTCGGCAGCTGCACGTCGGAGGGCTGCTCGTCGATGAACAGCACGTCCACCTCCGTGGAGGGCTTGATCCAGCGCAGCGGCTCGCTCACGCTCCCCTGTGGCACCGCCAGCTGCTCGTAGGACTCCGTGTCCATGAAGTGCGCCTCCGTCCCATCCGCGTACAGGAACTGCATCCTGCGCGCCTCCGTGCGCACCGCGCGGAACTTCTCCCCCGCCCGGAAAGTGCGGTCGATCACCGCCCCATCCGAGGCCCGGCGCAGCTTCGTGCGCACGAACGCCCCCCCCTTGCCCGGCTTCACGTGCTGGAACTCCACGATCTTGAAGACCGTCCCGTCCACCTCGATGTGGTTTCCGTTCTTGAATTGATTTGTGCCTAGCACGTATTCAGCTTACCCTTGTTTAGCGTGACCGCTACAGCCAAGAAGCCTAGCCGCATGGATCAGTATGTGCGGGTCAGCCGCGTTGCGGGGCGCTCGGGAGAGAGTTTCATCTCGCCCGACCTGCAACGCGAGCAGGGCGCCGCATGGGCGTCTTCGCGCGGCGTCGAGGTGGCGGCCGTCCACGAAGACCTCGACCAGTCGGGCGGCAAGCTGGAGCGTCCGGGGCTGGATGCGCTCATGGAGCGGATCAGATCAGGACAGACGGACGGCGTGATCGTCTCGAAACTGGACCGCCTGAGCCGCTTGGGTGTGGCCGACGCGCTGCGGCTGGTCGAACAGATCACAGAGGCGGGCGGCTCGATCGCGGCGCTCGACCTCGGCCTCGATCCGACAACGCCGTTTGGCGAGTTCGGCATGACGATCATGCTCGCGCTCGCGCGCATGGAACGGCGACGCATGAGCGAGGCGTGGGAGCACGCGAAGACTCGCGCGCTCGATCGTGGCGCACGAATGGGAGCAACGCCGTTCGGCTACACGCGCGACGACGACGGCTTGCTCGTCCCGCATCCGAAGTGGGCGCGCGTCGTGACACGAGCGTTCAAGCTCGCCGCCGACCAGGGCGTCGACGCGGCGCTCACGTACCTGCGCAAGCAAGTACCGGCGTATCCCTCGGATGGTCAGCCGGGCGTTCGTCGCAAGCGCAGCGCCGACCATCGAACCTGGAGCGCCTTCACCGTGCGGCGACTGCTGCGCAACCGCAGCTACCTGGGCGAGACGCGCTACGGCGATCGTCTTGTGCGGGACTCACACCCGGCCCTCGTAGATCGCGTGACGTTCGAGCGCGCGCACCCCGGCGACGAGAAGCCGCAGCGCCGCCCCGCTGCCGTGTTCCCGTTGAGCGGGTTCGCCACCTGCGCCAACTGCGGCGAGTTCTTGATCGGCGCACGAGCAGGCGGAAACGGAGGGCGCGGTCTGCGCACGTATCGCTGCCGCGCGTCGCTTGCGAGCTGGAAGGGCGAGCGCTGCGACTCGCCTACGAACGTCATGGCCGACCGCCTGGAGAGCTACGTCGTGGAACAGCTCAAGCAGGCATACGAACAGACGGGCACGACCGGGCTCGCAGCCAGCGTCGCGGACACGGGGAGCACCTTCGAGGCCGTTCAGGGCGAGCTGGAGGCGGCGGAGCACGAGCTGGAGCGGTTCGCCGCCGACCCGACCGCGGCGGAGCTGCTTGGACAGGCCGCATGGACAGCGGCTCTACGCACACGAACCGAACGCGCCGAAGCTGCGCGAGTCGAGTACCGCGAGCACGTTGACACGATGCGCGCGTCCGAGATCGTCATACCGCCAATCGAGCTGCTTGACGGCCTCGCGCCTGACGAGCTGAGGACGGTGCTACGCAGCGTGTTTCAGAACGTCCGTGTTAGCCGCGGTCGTGCGCGCGGCCGCAGCCCGATGGCTGAGCGTGTCGAGCTGGTCTTTCATGGCGAACCGACGTCCGGGGTAGCGCCGCTCAAGGACGCCACATAGCGCCCGCTCCAATCGTTTGCGGGCCTCTGGGGGCATGGGCCGGCCGTTGGCCGCGGCGGCAAGCGGCAGCGAGCGCCCAGCCGCTGGGTTGGGTGGGTGTGCGGGCGTGAGGGTCCTCACACCCGTTAATGACCCTGAGCGCGGCAAAGCGGCCAACGAATTGCAGGAGCGCCCGGAGGGACGGCCGCGCGCATGTATAAGGAGGCGATGCCGACGCCTCCGATGCACGTAGCGGCGGCCACCCGGCCGCAACCACTCCCGACGCCGGCGTCGCCTCTATGCCCCTGCGCACTCTCCGCAGGCGATACGGGCGTGCCCCTCGGTGCCCGCTCGACCCTTGACGGGCGTTAGTGCCACTCGTCCGGGGCTGCGCCCGGTTGCCACTCCTTGGCGACACCGCCGCCGACTTCCTTGAGCCGTCGTCCAAACTCGATGAGGCTGAACTGGAAGTCCAGCTCTTGGCGCGGGTCGGTGGCGCCGTCGTCGAGCATTTGACGCCAGTGGGCGAATGCGCACAGTAGCTCGACCGTCGAGTCGTCCTCCCACCAACCGAGTTTGAGCCCTTTCAGGTGCTCGGGATAACGTCCGTACAGGGCGATGATCGCGCCCCACGTCAGCTGCCGCCATTCCCGATCCCCGCCATATGGCTCCAGCCAGGGTGCCCGCGCAACCGGCAGCTCGTCAAGCGGAGTGGTCCCGTTCGCGCGGGCCGCGGCGGTGATCTTCGTGAGCGCGTCGCGGACCATCTGGCCAGCGACACGCGCCACGGGCTCCCCGGATGCTGCCGCCATCTCGTCCAAGCGGGCGGCGACTTCCTCGGGAAGCGTGATCTTGATTCGACTGCTCATTGTGGAACCTCCGGTATCGACGTTGGGTACCGTTTTGGCCCCCCCTCTGTCGGTTAGTGACCCTCAGCCCGCGAAACCGGCCAACGAATTGCGGCCCAGTTAAGGGTCCGCACAGACATGTGCATCTAGTCTGTGCAGAGGAAAGAGGGACCGCGCGGGTTGGAGGGTGCCGGCGCGCGTGGTGGACTCGGCAGAGCGGTATCGTTGGTAGCAATGAGCACGCAACGGGAGTTCGACGTAGTGATCGTGGCCGAGCCGGAAGGCGGCTACAGCGTGTTCGTCCCGGAGCTGCCGAGCGTTGCGACGCAGGGCGAGACGATCGAGGAAGCCCGCGAGAACGCACAGGAGGCGATCGAGGGATATCTCGAAGTCATGC